>JAQBQF010000261.1 GCA_028287115.1 Myxococcales bacterium | reverse complement strand
TTTACGCGCTGGTCGCGCTCGAGACGAGGCTCGCGGTGCGGTACCCCGCGGAGAAAGCAGCACAGATCGTCGACGAGCTCATACGGCGTGTCGATCGACTGCAGGATCATCCGCAGCTCGGGCGTGCTTTCCAGAATACGGCCACTGGCAGCTCCGCGAGCTGGTCGACAAATGGAATCGTGTGCTGTATCGACTGCGCACGGATGCGATCGAGATCGTGACGATCGTGCCAGCGCGAGTCCCTTTGGAAACGAGCGATCCCGAGAACGACTGAGTTCGCAAGACCTGCGCGCGAAGCGCCTCATCAACCGCGAGTGAGCGATCGATTTCTCGCGCGCGGACCCGTGCCTCGATCGGCCACCGCGTCGTTGGAGACCCTCGGCCGTCAAGATCACGCCGACTCGAACGCCGATGACAGCCGGCACGGTGTCGACGATCGGCGCCGCCTTGCTCGCGCATTCGTTCGACACCGAGCTAGCGCCATCCTTGCCAACGAGGGCGAACGAGCACGACGTGCAGAGGAACAAGACGGCAGCGATGGCGATGTTTCGTCCGATGGCGGCGCTCTGCGGAATCGAGCCACGTCGTGTCGTGTCCATGCACATACCGTCCCACCACCTTAGACGCGCCCAGGACGACTTCACGTGTTGATCACGTGGAGCACACGCCGCCGATACGACCAGGCGATCGCTAGCGCGTGAGATCCGCGATCACGACGTCGTCGATCCAGAACATCTGCTCCCAGGCGGACGTGAACGCGACGCCGCCGTACGAGAGCGGTGCATCGCCGGGCGGGTATACCTTCGTCGCGTCGTCGAACGCGTAGACGAGCGCGCCGTCGGCCCAGATCTGCTGCGAGGTGCCGCGGAGCTCGAGCACGAAGTGAAGCGGCGTGTCCGTGATCGGCGCCAGGCCGCTAGCGAGGCTCGTGCTGGTGCCCATGTGCGTGGAGTTGTAGCCCTGCCCCGGGATCCAGAACTGCCAGTTCTGGCCGGAGCCCCACGATCCCTGCGGACCGATCGGACCGACGCACGTGCCCTGATCGATCGACCACGAGTACATCGTGTCCTCGGGCGCGTTCCACGACTCGGCGTACTCTTCCACCCGCCACATCACGCTCGGAGTGTGCTGGCACGCGGGCAGTGATGGATCGACGATCGAGAGCGCCGCCTGGCTCTGCTGCGTCCACTCCACTCGCAGGTCCGTCCACCCCGTGTCGCCGATGTGCAGTGCCGCAACCGCGCTGCGGCCGTTGCCACCCTGGCCGTAGTTAAAGCCCGCGCGGACGTTCGGGGTCGTCTGGAGGTGTCCACTCGTCACGCCGAAGTCAAAGCGCATCAGGGACCACTGCGGATCGATCGCGCCGCTGTCGAAGTTGTCGGCGAACACGATCGGATGGCAACGCTGATCGCTCGCGCACAGCGAGTCCGCGTTACAGGCCTCGATCACACATGACGCCAGCCCGTCGGATGCCGGCGTCGAGGTGAACCCTAACCGGCCGCAGCCGCTCGCGAGCACCAGGTAGACCACGCTCCGCACGTCTCCATTATCTCACGCGGAATGCTGTGCGGCGCGGGAGAGAGGTCAATCCAGTAAACCGGCAGCCTGTAGACAATTCTGCGCCTGCGTTCCGTTTCATAGCTGAGATATGATTCCAGAGGCGCAAACTGGGACGGCGTGCCGCTTGCTACATGGCCGAATGGGGGATTGCGAATGTTGAAACTTACGTCTGCTCTCGTATTGATCGCTGGCTGTGGGACGCTCGGCGATACGGCGGGCGATAGCCCCGTTGCTGTTCACGCGATGGGGAACGCGCAGAAGGGACCCTTGGCGACTGGCTCGTCCGTTCAGGTGTTTCCGCTCGACGCCAATTTGGTTCCGGTCGGCACGGTCTATTCGTCACAGATCGCGGACGACTTGGGATCGTTCGAGCTCTCCTTCACGATCAGCGAGCCTTTCGTCGAGATCGTTGTCAACGGCTTCTATTTCGACGAGCTGACGACCAATCTTTCGGGTGCGCCCGTCACCTTGCGTGCGTACGCGCGATGGCAGCAGGCGTCGTCTTTACGAGTAAACCTGCTCACGACCATGGCCGAGAGCCGGATCAAGTTCCTCGTCCAACAAGGAGCGTCATTCGACGTCGCCGCCACACAAGCGAAAAATGAGCTGTTCGCCGTGTTCGCAAATGACGGTACCTCGTTCGATGATCTCGTGACGATGGACATCACGGGGGCGGGCGCGAATTCCGCGGCGCTGATTGCAACCTCGGCGGTGCTACTCGAGCATGCCGCCAGCAATTCGACATCACCCGGGGAAAGGGTCGCGGCGCTGTCCCTCGTCGCCGCGCAGATCGCAAGCGATCTCAAGGACGACGGGCTTGCGTCGCCTTCGCTCGCTCGCTCACTCGCGCGCGCTGCCCATTTTCTCGATGTGCACGTGGTCGAGACCAACCTTCGATCGATCTACGATCGACTCGGTCGCGCGATCACGGTGCCTGCTCTTGCTCCGGACGTGGATCCTCTGGCGAATCGATATCCATGGGCGGCTCCAGTGATGACTCCGACGGGCGGCGACGATGAGGCGGCCTGTGCCGTCGGCACAAAGATCTACCTCGCTGGCTCGTGTGATCAGACGGCGTGCGGCACTCACCAATTGCTCGAGTACGACACGGTCGCCGGCACGGTCACCGCTCGGGCGGCAATGCCCACCGCCCGCGCGTATGCAACCTGCGGTGTGGTCGGGGGCAAGGTCTACGTTCTGGGTGGACTCTCGAATGGGAACGACGTCAGCACCGCGATCAGCAACGTCGATGTTTATGATCCGGGCACAGATACCTGGGCTCAGAAGGCCCCAAGTCCACAACCCCAGTTTCGGCGACAGGTCGCAGTTGTGAACAACCAAATCTATCTCGTCGGCTCGTCGGGAAATCTCAACGTACCGTCGACAGCGCTGTTGGACAAATACGATCCGGTGATGAATTCGTGGACGTCATTGCCGGCGATGTCGACACCACGCGCGACACCCGCGGTTTGCGCGTTCGGTGGCAAGATCTATGTGTTCGGTGGGTTTGATCGCGTTAGCCCACCGACGATACTCACGTTGCAATCGATCGAAGTCTTCGACACGAGCGCGAACACGTGGTCAGCCCGCATGCCAATGTCCAGCCCTCGTGCCTGGGCAGGCTGTAGCGAAATTGGCGGACAGCTCTACATCGTAGGAGGTGAGAACCTCGGCGTTGCGCTGTTTGCAAACAATGACCGATATGATCCTTCGTCGGACACATGGACTGCGCTAACGCCCGTTGGATCAAGCAAGCGAGGTGCACGCTGCTACGGTCGCGAACGGCAGCATCTTCGCGTTCGACTCGCTCCGGATCGATGCCTACGACCCAGCCAAGGAATGAAGGCGGTCAGCGGGTGGAGAATACGAGGTCGGCGATCCGTCATCACTCGACGAATGCGTGCTGACGAAGGAATCGATGAAGCGGCCGCGGGCTGGGCGAGAGACAACGACAGCATTGTCGAGAGCTCGAAGATGAAGGCTGGGTGATAGGATTCGCGCATGACGTTCCAGCCGGCGATCCTCGCGCCCGTGCCGCCGATCGCGCGTTACCTCGTGTTGGGCATGCATGCCGATTGCGATCCGCGGGCGGCGCTCGCGCGGTTGCGCGACTTCGCGGTGGAAGCTTCGACTGCGATAGGAATCGGCGATCCGCTCGTGCGCGCCGCGGGCGGCTCGATCTCGCGGCTGCGCGCATTTCCCGGGATCAGTGGCCAGGGTTCCGTCTATCCGTCGACGCAGGGCATGCTGTGGGCGTTCCTCGGCGGCACCGATCCCGGCGAGGCGCTGATCCGAGCTCGCGCGCTCTTGGCGCTGATCGGCGATGGCTTCTTCGTTCAGGAAGAGGTGCTGGCGTTCAAGTACGCCGAAGGCCGCGATCTGAGCGGCTACGAAGATGGCACCGAGAATCCGAAAGATGAACGCGCGACCGCGGTTGCGATCGTCGGCGGAGCCGGCCCGGGTCTCGATGGCTCGAGCTTCGTCGCAGTGCAGCGCTGGGTCCACGATCTCGCGCGACTCGATCGGCTCCCGCAAGACGCGCGCGACAACCTCGTCGGCCGCGATCGCGTGAGTAACGAGGAGCTCGCCGATGCGCCCGCGTCGGCACACGTCAAGCGAGCGGCCCAGGAGAGCTTCGAGCCTAGCGGCTTCATGGTGCGGCGTTCGATGCCTTGGGGCAGCACGACCGAGCACGGCCTCTACTTCGTCGCGTACGGCGCGACCCTCGATCCGTTCGAGCGCGTGCTGCGCCGCATGGCCGGCCTCGACGATGGCATCGTCGACGGGCTCTCGCATTTCACGCGAGCGGTCTCCGGTGGCTACTACTGGTGTCCACCCGTCGCGAACGGCGTGCTCGATCTACGCGCGCTCGGAATCGGTTGACCGGCCCTGCGGCAACATCGCGGTTCGACTGCGACGACCCGCGGGACGCTCATCGGTGCCCCTGTAGCCGGATTCGACTCGGCTCGCTACTTGACCGGAACGCCGAAGCGCACCGATTCGGTCCTTCAGCGACCGCATGCTCGACGAGTCGGGCATCACGATCCCGAGCTCGCCGAAACGGGCCGCGAGACCGTGAAACTGACGTCGGTTTGCTCCGCAAGTCCTCGCGGGCAAACCTATCGCGAGCTTCGCGCGCGGCTGATTCGTCATCCGTGACAACCTCGGACAATGCCACCGCCGCTCTACGTTCCCTCACACACCGGCCTCGGGGCGCTTGAAGAACTGAGCGTAGTGCCGTGGACGATCCTTCGTCATGCATATGGTCGCGGCGTGACCGGGGACGGCATTCACGACGATGTCGCGCGGTCGTTCCGCGAGCTCGCTCACGATCCTGAAGAGGCGGTGGACGGAGGGCTGTACTCGAACATCTATCATCAAGGCACGGTCTACGAGGCGACCGCCTATGCGGTGCCGTTCCTCGCCGCGATCGCGGCCGGCGACATCGAGAGCTCGCTACGCCGCGAGCTGGCGCAGATGCTCGGCTCGATCGCGCTCGCCGCGAGCTTCGCGACCGCTGACGGTTCGAGGGCGGGAGCATACGGCGAAGGCGTGGACGTGCTGATACGCGAGGCCTTCACCCGCTGTAGAGCGCACGTTGGCGCGATCGCCGCCGCTGAACCGGAGCTCGCCGAGATCGTGGGTGCGATCAGCGCGATGGTCGCAGATCCCAATCGCGCGACGAAGGACGCCCTGCGCACTGCACTCGGACGATGAAGAAGACCGTGAATGGCAACGCGAACCGACGAGATCTGACCGTCGATGACGACGTGTCCGAGAGCTGCGCGAGCTGCGCCCGTCAAGCGCTCGCGCGGAACGCACGCGGTTAGCGACGAATGGATGCCAGTAGAGTCCCAACTTCGCAGAAGCTTGACGGCCCGAGCCGCACGACGTTCGTCATTTCGCGGCGGCAAGCGGAACCGTAAACAGCTCGTCCATCGACGTGACTGCGGTCGGATCGGGGTCGCACGGAAGCGGCGAGAGATCGAGAATGGTCTGGACGGTCTTCAGATACGAGCTCGTGTCGTAGTCGGCCGTCGAGTTGTAGCCCTGCTTCGCATTCGGTGAGATCGCGAGGAAGGGTGGATCATCACCGATGCTGACGACACCGGCGCCCTCGTCCCACAGGAGGAACAACACGCCGCCGTCATTGAAGGCCCTGCTGCCGACGATCTTCGTGACCTCTGTCTGTAACCAGGCATCACCCTGCGCGACGCTGCCGTCGTGCATGTCATTGACAAGGTTTGGCGTGATGAATGCGTACTTCGGCACCGAGTCGCTCGCCAGGTCGGCATCGAGCTGCGAATAATCGACTACATGATCGCGGCAACGCTGTGATGGCTGGAACTGGGTGCCATCCCAACCGTTGATGTCATCGAAATACACGAAGGGGTTGTGCTTCGCCGCGTACGTACCGTGCGACTCCAGGCCGCACGGCGCACCCATGCTCTCCTGGTACGCCTTCCACGATAGCCCGGCCATCTCGAGTTGATCGGCGAGGTGCGACTTCGAATCGAGGTGATGCGAGGCCGGATCCGCATCGTCGAGAATCCCGAAGTTTTCACCGGCGATCATCCAGATGTAGTTCGGCTCGCTCGGGTGCACGAAGGAGTCGTGGTAACCGGCGGCAACCGCGTTCTGCTTCGCCAGCTGATTGATGAACGGTGCTTGCGAGTTACCGACGATATCTCTCTGACCCTTGTTCTCCATCACGATGGTGAACACCGAGCCGCTCCACTGCGGAGCTGGTTTGGCAGGTGCAGCGGTCAGCGCTTGGCAGGCGACGGACGTGCTGCCCGAGTTGTTAGTGCAGCCCGCGGCGGCGAGCGCACCGAGGAGGATGGCGGCGTTGAACTTCTGCATGGCGAGAAACCTGGTTCCGCTGATCAGCGTTGGCGAGCGAACGTTTGCGACGAAGTCGCAAGAGCTGCGGTGAGCTCGATCTCAGATCGGTTTACGTCGTCTCGTCGCCGGGTTCAGCATGACATTGACTCGCATCACAGCGCCCGCGTTGCCTGGAGGGCCTCGTTTCGCCGCAAGTCCCCGGTGATCGTGCAGGAAGTCGCCGGGGTGGTCATCGATGACGTCTTGCTCCGCGCCGGGCGTGCCTCGAAACGTGACGCGCGGCTCATGTTGGCGGGCGTGCAAGCGACGGCGGCGCTCGGTGTGCTCGTGCCCCTCGCGCGAGGTTGCGACATGAGCTGACAAGACGCAGGCGTTTCGAGCCGGTGATCGGATTCCTGCTCGAAGCATTCGTGGTCGCGCTCCGCTTGCCGTGGTGTTGCGCGCCGAGCGTACGGTACGTGCGATGCAATGGAACAACCTTGATGGCCACCGCTCGCAAACCCGCGCTCGTCTCCGACGGAATGCGCGAGCAATTTGCGCGCTTGTATCCCGATCGGCGGATCATCGAGGTCGAGCCGCTCGCACCTGACACCGGCGCCACGAGCTCGACCGCCAAGGTCGCGGGCTACGGGTTTCCCCTGCGTGTCGTGCTCGGGGACGACCGTGGTGAAACCATCGAAGTGGTGTGGAGAACGGCTTCGCCGAACCGGTTCGGTCACGAACGGCGTGCCGACCGCGCGGCAAACGCGATCCTCGCGTACAGCGACTTTGCGCGAATCCCCGATCACATCAAGGCGCTCGACATCGGCGCGATAGGGCCGACCGGCGAGCTCGTGTCACTCCGCGACACGGGCGAGTACTACTTGATCACGAGCTATGCCCGCGGAACGATCTACGCGGACGATCTTCGACGCATCGCGACGAACGGCGCCGAACCAGCAGACCTCGCACGGGTCGATGCGCTCGCGGGCTATCTCGGCCGCCTGCACACTCCGATCAATGACCCGATCGCGTATCGACGCGCGGTCCGTGATCTGATCGGTCATGGCGAAGGAATCTACGGCATCGTCGATGGCTACCCGACGAGCACACCCGGCGCGGACCCCGATCGCCTTCGCGCGCTTGAAGCCCGCTGCGCGGAGTGGCGCTGGCACCTGCGCGGCCGCGAGACTCGGTTAACTCGAACGCACGGCGACTTTCACCCTTTCAACGTCGTGTTCGGCACTGGAACCGCGCTCACGCTGCTCGACGCGAGTCGTGGGACCTGTGGCGATCCTGCCGACGACGTGACCGCGATGATCGTCAATTACCTGCTGTTCGCTCTCGACGTCGAAGGAGCGTGGGCGCGTGGACTCCGCGAGCTGTGGGACCAGTTCTGGATCTGTTACCTGCGTGCGCGACCGGATCCACACCTGTTCGAGGTCGCACCGCCCTGGTTCGCATGGCGCGCGCTGGTGGTGTGCAACCCGCGCTTCTATCCGAAACTGACCGAACGGGCGCGCGACGCACTGCTCGGCTTCACCGAGCGGATGCTAGAGCTCGGGCGAATGGATCCGTGGCTTGCCGACGAGCTATTTCGATGAGTGGCACCGTCGTCTGGCTGACCGGGCTTCCAGCATCGGGCAAGTCGACACTCGCCGAGCGCATTCGCGCGCGGCTGCGCAGGCCGGCGATCGTCCTCGATAGTGACGAGATGCGGCTCGCGTTCGAGGCCGAGTCGTACGCCGCGGGCGATCGCGACCGATTCTATCGCTTGCTCGCGAACGTGGCGGCTGTGCTCGCACGTCAAGACCTGGTCGTGCTGGTCGCGGCGACCGCACCGCGTCGTTCGCATCGCGAGCATGCACGCGCAGTGGCACCGAAGTTCGTCGAGCTCTGGGTCCGCGCTTCAGTGGCGGAGGCCGCAGCGCGCGACGTCAAAGGGCTGTACGCGAGAGCCCGCGCAGGTGAGATCACGCTACTGCCCGGCGCCGGCGTGCACTACGAAGAACCGTCGAGCCCCGAGATCATCGCCGAAGGTGGCCTCGACGAGGCGGCCGTCGTTGCGGTCCAAAACCGGGTCGAATAAACGACATGGGGCTCCGCCGATCTCATCGTCATGGGCACGCACGGCCGCCGCGGGATCCATCGCGCGCTGCTCGGACGTGTCGCGGAGCGTGTCCGTACGGTGCACGGACCGAGGCTCGACGCTCTCTCTCACAGCGCTTGCGGCGCCTTATGGAGCGGCAGCTCCAACACGAAGATGCAGCCGCATCCGGGTAGGTTCTGCACGCGGATCGTTCCGGAATGTGCATCTGCTGCCTGTTTCGCGATCGCAAGTCCAAGCCCGAACCCGGATTTCTCGTTTGTCATTCGCACAAAGGGCGAGAACGCATTCGCAATCCTGTCTTCAGGTAGGCCACCACACCGGTCCTCGATCTCGAACGTCGCGCGGTCTGCGGTCACGCTACCTCGCACTTCGACGGACCCGCCCGGCGGCGTGTACTTGATGGCGTTGCGGACAAGGTTGCTGAGCGCGGACCGGATGAGTCGAAGGTCAACAACGAGGTCGGTGTCGCCGTCCGTCTTCGCCGTGATCTTGACGTGCCCTTTATCGGCGTCGATCGACGCCGTTGCGGCGGTTTCCTCGACGAGTGAATGGACCGTCGTGTGCTCTCGCTTCAATTCGATTCCGGAAGAGTCGCGAGCAACACTCAACGCGTGATCGATTGTTTCGTGCATCCGTGTCAGCGCGTTGGTCAGCGCTGACAGTGCCCTGGGGCTCGGAGTTCCGCCTTGACCTCCGAGAGAGTCCAACGCCATGAGCCCGGTCGCTAGCGTATTTCGGAGCTCGTGCGCGAGGAACGCAACATGTTCGTTGTGCTGACGCTGGAGCTCGGCGTCGCGCTGCCGCGTGTACTCCGAGACCGCATGCGCAATTCCGTTGATCACCCAATGGGTAATGCAATCGCTCTCTCGAGCCGTGATCGTGATCCCCGCTTCCTGCGCAAGCGCAGCTATCGCATCACGAAGCGCGCCGTACTCACGTACCACCGCATCGAGACTGAACCCGAGCCGAAGTCGTTCGGCGCCGTGGCCCGTTGCAGACGTCGCTTGGCTAGCTTGCGGCGCGCCGCATGTGGTCCCCGGTGTGGTGCGAAGAGCAGCGATGATCTCGCGGAGAAATACCGGCATCTCATCGATAAGCTCCGGGCTTGCCATCGATGCCGGGGCGATCGAGCCGTGAACAATCGACTTCCAGCGAGTCAGGACTTCGTCGAACTGGGCTGCAAGGATCTCGTGTAGCGCCATCTTGAGGCTGGTTTTCCATGGAAGCGGCCACGTCGCGAGTCGGATCAGCCGTGCGGGTCGCTTCCCGTGCGAGGCCTCCCGATTCAGAGCTCGCACGCAGGCGTCTCCGCATGTCCGATAGGTCTGCCATGCACGACGGGTTTATGGGTAGGGCCGGGGTATCTACGATGCGGAGCGCTGGTAGCGCGAAACCATGCCGCGTTATGCTGTCCGTTCGTGGTGGATGCATGAGCTCGTGTCTGTTTGAGCGACGCCGAGCAAGCACTCCGCATCGCTCGCGAGGCATGGCCCGCGGCGATCGTGCTCGACTTGCTGATGCCTGGCATGAGCGGGTTCGAGTTTCTCGATCACTTGCGGCGGGACGAGGCCGGTCGACGGGTACCGGTCCTCGTGTGGACGAGCAAGGACCTCAGTGTCGACGAGAAAGCCACGCTCCGCGCATCGGCAAATGCGGTTGTCTCGAAGGGTTCACAAGGAAGCGCAGCAGTACTCGCCGAGCTCGCGTCACGTCTGCTCGGCAGTAAGGACCCTAAGAATGCCGGGTGAGCCCATCCTTATCGTCGACGACAATCCAACGAACCTCAAGCTCCTGATGTATCTGCTCACGGCGAAAGGCTATCAAGCTCGAACCGCGAAGGATGCCGAAGAAGCGCTGGTGATGCTGCAGACCTTCCGCCCTCGCCTGTTGCTTCTTGATCTGCAGTTGCCCGGCATGGATGGCCTGACGCTCGCACGTAGCTTGCGTGCCGACTCGACCACGCGCGACCTCGTGATCGTCGCAGTCACCGCGCACGCGATGAAGGGGGACGAGGAAGCGGCGATCGAAGCCGGTTGCGACGGCTTTGTGACGAAGCCGATCGACACCCGCGACCTTCCGCGCCGGATCGCGGAGTACTTGGCTCGCTCGACGGAAGATCATTGATGCCGACGGTGATGCTCGTCGAGGACAATCCCATCACGCGGAAGATGGTGTGCTTTGCTCTCGAATCGCATGTTCAAGACACCGCAGCGTGCGCTGGTCAACGAGCTGATCTCGCTGGTCTGAGCCAACACGATCCCAACGGAGTGCTCGTCGAAGGAGCGCGCGCTAGGCGCACGCTGCGCGATCGCAATGCCTGCCGGTGCACGCTCTAGGCGATTCAGCCAAATCGACGGGCGGCTCGCGGCTTCATCATGTCGCGTGCGAGCTCGACCAGATTGCGTGCAGTCTCTCGGCACACGACGCTCGCGACGAGCACGTAGGTGAGTGCTCCCACCGCGATCTCGGTCCCGAGCTGCGCGCCGATCGAGATCGTGCCCTCGATCATCGCCCGTACGGTCAGCACGACCACGGCCATCGCGCCGCATGCGGCGAGTGGCTGCACGAAGCCGCGCGCGAGACGACGGATCGAAAGCCCGTTGCGTGCAACCAGCCACACTCCGGCAACTGCGTAGATCCCGAACGCGATGCCGACCGCGCCGGCTGACCACGTGAGTCCGAGCCCCGAGAGTGCCCAGGTGCCGCCGAGCAGCAGGACCAAGTTCGCGAGCTCGAGAAACATCAACTGTCCCGTCTGCTCGCGTGCTTCCATGTACGAGGACAGTGCGCACGTGATCGGGCGTGAGACCGAAAGTGCGGAGAGCACGGTGAGCAGCGGCGCGACTCCTTGCCAGTTGGCCGGGAGCACGAGCGCGACCAGCGGCTTTGCGACGAGGCCGAGGCCGATCGCAAGCGGAAACAGGATGAGTGCGAGCATGCGTGTCGCGCGCTCGAAGGCGGCCGCGCGCCGGTCCGGTGGCAGGCTCGCCAACGAAGGCATCAACACGAGCGTCAGTTGCTCACCGATGTAGATGGCCGGGATGTCGGCAAGGTTGTACGCGAGGCTATACACGCCGGCTGCGGCCGACCCGAAGATCCGGACGATCGCGAGCGTGCCCCAGTACCGGCTTGCGGAGTGCGCGATCAGCTGGACGGCGAGCGGTACCCCGAACCGAAGCATGTCGGCGAAGCGCCCCCAGCGCAGCGGAACTGGTGTCGCCCACGCGGCCCAGCCTGCGGCACGGATCAGGAGTGCCGTCGCCATCGAGGACTGCACGATATTCCCGACGACCACGGCATCGCCGCCCCAGCCGTTCGCGGCGAGGCATGTGGCGACGACGGCGTATGACACCTCACCGGCCGCGGACGCGAGCCCGACGGAGCGAAACTGCATGCTGCGCGTGAGTACGCGCTCGGGCGTGGCGCCGATCCGGCGAATCACCGCGGCGAGCGCGAGCCCCGGGATGTAGCGCGCGGCCTGTGGCGCATCGAGGGCACTCGCGACCTGTGGTGCAATCAAGATGACGATGCCAAAGCCTACGACTCCGACCACCGCATAGGCGACCGTGGCATGCCACGTCACCTCGAGTGCGTCCGGGCCGCGTCCCTTGACCACGGCGTACTGCCCGAACCCCCACGTCGACAGCCATCCCGTCGTCAGCGAGATGATGGTCGCGGCCGCGACGTCGCCCATGACCGCGGGCGCGAGACATCGCGTCACGATCAGCGTGCCAAACAAACCGACGATTCGCGCGCCCATGCTGGTCGCGATCATCCACGCTGCTCCGCGAGAGGCAGCGCCGGCGATCGTTGGCGTGGTAGGCGGCGTTGATTGCCGCGGCTCGGAGTCCGGATCGGTGGGATTCATGGGGCGTTCGACGGGCTGGAATCAGGCTGTACGTGCACGCCCAGTTCCAGTCCCGTCACGGTCCGGAGCCGCGTGCTGGCCGTGCTCCTCGCGCACTCCGCGCTATGTCTCTCGGCACGCAGATGTGTGGAATCGTCGGAATCTATAATTATGCAGCGACCGGACGCGATGACATCAGCGTCCTCACGCGGATGCGCGACACGATGGTCCATCGCGGTCCCGACGATGGAGGCGTATATCGATCCGAGGATCGCACCGTCCTGCTCGGTCACCGTCGGCTCTCGATCCTCGATCTGTCGAGCGCGGGGCACCAGCCGATGTCCAACGCGGACGGCACGATCTGGCTCACGTTCAACGGGGAGATCTACAATCATGCGCGCGAGCGCACGCGCTTGCTCGAACGCGGTCATCACTTCCGCTCGCGCACGGATACCGAAACGATCATCTACCTCTATCAAGAGCTCGGTCTCGATTGCATTCCGCGGCTCGATGGCATGTTCGCGTTCGGCCTCTGGGATCAACAGCAGCGCAGGCTCGTGCTCGCCCGCGATCGCCTTGGCAAGAAGCCGCTCTACTACACCGTGCAGGGTGGCCGGCTCTTGTTCGCGTCGGAGATCAAGGCACTACTCGCGCATCCCGACGTCCGGCGTGACATCGATCCGGAGGCGCTGAACCTCTACTTGACGTTCGCCAACACGCCCGCGCCCTGGACCTTGTTCGCGGGGATCCACAAGCTGCCGCCGGCTCACGTGCTGACGTGCGATCGCGCAGGACGGATCGACGTACAACGATACTGGTCGACCCTCGATCGCTCGTGGCCAACGCAGATCGACGAAGCAGAGGCTGTGAGCGAGGTCCGTCGTCTACTCGGAGCGTCGGTCGAGAAACGCATGATGGCCGATGTTCCGATTGGATGCTTCTTGTCCGGAGGTGTCGACTCGTCGACGAACGTCGCCTTGATGAGTCGGCTCGTGACCGAGCCACTGCGCACGTTTTCCGTGGGCTTCGAAGGGTTCGGGCCCGAGCAACGATTCTACGATCTGCCGTACGCGCGCCAAGTGGCCAAGCACTTCGGCTGCAACCACCACGAAATCATGGTGACCGCCCGCGAGTGTCAAGACTACCTCCCGGAGCTCGCAGCTCAGCAAGACGAGCCGATTGGAGATCCGGCGTGCTTGCCGATGCACTTCGTTTCGAAGGCGGCACACGAGCACGGCGTGAAGGTCGTGCTCGTCGGTGAGGGCAGCGATGAGGTGTTCGGCGGTTACGAGGACATGGCGCGGTTCGTCAACCGGAGCTCGCGTCGTTGGGAACAACTAAAGCGGTTACCCGCGGCCGCGCGATGGGCGCTCTACTTCGGCAGCAAGGCAGTCGGCGCCACGGATGGGCGCACGGACCTGTTGCGACGTGCCGCCGTTGGCGAACCATTGTACTTCGGGCTCGACGTGGTGTTCTGGCATACCGAGAAGCAACGCTTGCTATCGCGGGAGGCCAAGGCACTCGGTGGCGCGGGTGCCGCTCCGATCGTCATGCGTTACTACGACGAGCTCCTCCGACGACATCCGGGTGCGGATGCGCTGCAGCAGATGTCGTACGTGGAGCTGTCGAATCGCCTGCCCGAGCTGTTGCTCATGCGTGTGGACAAGCTCTCGATGGCCCACTCGCTCGAGGCGCGCGCGCCCTTCCTCGACTCCGAGCTGGTGGCGTACGGGCTGTCGTTGCCGCAATCGCTCAAGATCCAGGCTGGGCGCACCAAACACGTCTTGAAGCGCGCCGTTGCGTCGCTCCTTCCGCCGGAGATCACGCAACGCAGTAAGCAAGGATTCCGAGTGCCACTCCCAGCGTGGCTCGCAGGCGAGCTCGCTCCCTGGGCTGAGTCGGTACTCGCGCGTTCGCCGTTGCGCAAACGCGGACTTTTTAACGACCAGGAGATCGAGCGGATCTGGCGCCGCCACAAATCGGGCGCACGCGATCACAGCTTCGATCTGTGGTGCCTCCTCAACCTCACTGCTTGGTACGAACAGTGGATCGAACGGCCTGTGACTACGTGAGGAGTCACAGCCATGAACCGCACTGTTCTGCTCGTCGCCGACAATCTCGGCCTCTCCGGGAAGACCAAGGCGCTCGCAGATCTCGCGCGTGGACTCGATCGCGCGCGGTATCGACCAGAGGTCTGCATCTTGGAGAATGAAACGAGCCCGCTCCCGGCGCTGCTGCGCGGGGAAGGCATCAAGGTCCACCACGTCGAGTGCCGCAAGGGATTCGACATCGATGGGCTCTCTCGATTTGTTCGGATGCTTCGGACGGTGAAACCTGACATCGTCCACTGCTACAACCCGCGACCGATCCTCTACGCAGGGGCGATCGCGCGCTGCCTCGGTGCCGGAGTGCTCGGCTCGTTGAGCGCGTTTGCGTGTCAGGTCCCCGACCGTCAATACGCGTTTCTTCCGAAGGAGCTCCACACCAAGAGCCTGAAGAACGTCGCGCGCAATCAGGTCTGTGCGCAGGTCGTCGGAGCATTCGCCGTCGTGTCGCCCGCTCTTGGTCAGCGATTCTGCCGTTACAACCGGATCTCGTCGCGGAAAGTGCGCGTCGTCCCGTACGGCGTGCGAGTTCAGCAGCCGCGTAGCTCGGCGGCGAGGACCGAGCTCGCCACGCACGTCCGGCAGGAGCTCGGCTTCGGTCCCGATACGGTGATCATCGGTAGCGTCGGCCGGCTCGTCGAGCAAAAGGACTATCCGACGCAGTTCCGGGGCTTCGCGCTCGCCGCGCGCACCGATCCCAGGTTGCGGATGGTGCTCGCCGGTGACGGACCTCTGCGCGCAGAGCTCGAACAGCTTGCCGCGGAGCTCGGCATCGCGACGCGCGTCGCATTCCTCGGATACCGCGCTGACGTTCCACGCCTACTCGTGGCCTGCGACATCTTTGTGATGACGTCCAAGTTCGAGCCGTTCGGTGTCTCGCTCCTCGAGGCGAAAGCCGCGGGCTGCAGCATCCTCGCCACCTCCGTGAACGAGATCTCCGAGATCGTGCCGCATGGTCGCGCCGGTCTCCTGTTCTCCTCGGGCGACAGCTCGGAGATGGCGGCCAGGCTACTCCAGCTCGCAGGAAATCCCGCGCTGCGTGAACGACTCGGACAGCAAGCGCTCGACGAGGCGTCCGAGAAGCACAGCCTCCCCGCGATGATCACAGCGTATCAGGCGCTCTACGACGAGCTGGCGCCGGTGACGACGCGGTTCTGACCCGCAACCCCAACAAGCGCGGAGCTAACGATGGCAGCTATTTGTGGAATCTTTGGAGATCTGGGTGCTCAGGACGGCGCGACCCGACAGCTCGTGCGCATGCTGTCCTCTCTCGAACCGCGGTGCTCGCAGGAACCCGTGATCGGTACCTCGCTGGCCAACCGAGCACTCCTCGGTATGCGCGCGCGGGTTCGTCTCACTTCGGTGTTCACCAGCGACGATGATCGATGGATCGGCGTGGCAGACGGCGACGTTTTCAACTACCGCGAGGTAGCCGCGTATCTGAGGTCGAAAGGTGTCGCTCGCAAGTACGATCCCGAACACAGCGCGAGCTGCGAGCTGCTGCTGCACCTGTATGCGCTCGAAGGCGCTGCCGGGTTGAAGCGGGTGGACGCGCAGTACGCGCTCGCATTCGTCGATCGCGAGAACCAGCAGCTCCACCTCGCGCGCGATTTTCTCGGCGTTCGCGCGATCTATTTCGCATGCAGCCGCGAAGGCGTGGTGTTCGGCTCCGAGATCAAGAGTGTGCTCCAGCACAGCTCGGTCGCCGCGACCTTCGACCCGCAGGCGACCTCGCAGTACCTGACGTTCCTCTCGGTCCCATGTCCGCGCACCCTGTTCGAAGGGATCTCCAAGTTGCCGCCCGGCTGTCGCGCCGTGATCGAGCCGAATGGCGCACATCAAGTCACCCGATATTGGGACCTGCTGGATGATCCGATCGCGGAGCGCGAAGACGAGCAGTTCTACATAGACAACGTACGCTCGCTTCATTCGGCGGCGGTCGATCGCCGCATGGTCGACGGTCCGATCGCCGCGCTACTGAGCGGCGGCAATGACTCGAGCGCGAACGCGGCTCTGATCGCCCAGCGTGCAACGGGGCCTCTGCACACGTTTACGGTCGGGCTGCGCGATGTCGAAGGCCAGGCCGCGTACACGGATATCGAGTACGCACGCAAGGTCGCCGCTCACATCGGCTCGAAACATCACGAGCGGCTGCTCGAGGTCGACGAGTTCCTCGAAGCCATCCCGGTGACCGTCAATGCGATGGACGACATGGTCTCCGAGCCATCGAGCGTCTTCCTGCATCACGCACTCCGACTCGTGAAAGAGCAAGGAATCACGGTCGTGGTCACCGGCGAAGCCAACGACGAGATCAGCTGCGGCCACGGCGAGATGATCCGGCTCCGCGACAAGTACTACAAGCGCTGGGCCCGGTACATGAAGTTGCCCCATGTCGTGCGACGCGCGGCAGCATGGGCATCCCCATTCGTCGCGCCCGCACACGAAGACATGCTGCGGCGGGCCGCGCGGAACGGAGGCTACTTCTGGAGTTACGAGATCGCGTGGTGGGATCGCGAGAAGCAGAACGTGCTCTCGAAGGATGCTCGCCTGCTGGTCGCCGGCCAGTCGGAGATCGGGGCGGTCGAGCACCACCTTCGCCGGCTCGAAGCATCCGAGCACGCTGGACGCGATTACCTCAGCACCATCGTCTACCTGATGATGATGGATCACTATTTCGGTAATTTGATGCTCGGCAAGCTCGACCTGCTCGCGGGTCAGCTCGGCCTCGAGCCGCGGTGTCCCTACACCGAACACCGGTACAGCCACTTCGTCTACAACATCCCGGCTCGGTTCAAGGCGAAGGGCGATCTCGTGAAGTACTTCTTCAAGCGCTCGATCGAAGGGCTTCTGCCGGACGAGATCATCTATCGTCCAAAGCAGGGCTTTCGCACACCGGTGATCGAGCTCTTCAAGGGTCGACTCGGCGATTGGGCAAGGCCCGCCTTGTTCGAGGGCGGGCTGACTCGTTCGGGCTTTCTCGATCGCGCCTCGCTCGAGAAACTGTTCCACGAGCACCGCGCCGGGGTCGCCGACTGGAGCAACCGACTGTGGACCGTGATGGCTCTGAACCTCTGGCACGATCGGTGGACGGGCACGCGGCGGACCACACAACACCACGAGCGCAGCCCATACATCGTGTCCTCGGCGACGCTGCCAGTCGGCTAAAACCCGAGAACCGTGGATCTGACCGGGGGCAACAGCGAATCGATCGCAGCCAGCAGATCGGCGCCTAGAAACGGCTTCTTGAGAATCATGTCGCAGTCAGCCGCGCGCCGATCGGACTTGACGGTTGCACTCTCCCATCCGGTCATCAATACGATTTGCCCTTCGAACCCGCATTCGTGAAGCACTTGACAAACGTCGAGGCCGCTGCGTTTTGGCATTCCGACATCGCACAACACCAGATCGAAGCGTTGAGCGGCAGCGATTCCGAGCGCTTGATCCGCCGTGGAAGCGGTCGTTACCTCATAACCGAGCGGCTCGAGGTACGCCCGGACCACGATCAGGATATCGGGGTCGTCGTCGACCGCGAGGATCTTCGCGGTACGCCGTGGCGGTTCGAGGGCGGCAAAACGCGTCTGCAAATCATTCACCTCTACGTGCGGAGTCTGCGCCAAGGTGACTTCCAGCACGGCGCCACCGCCGGTCGCATCGCGATATTCGAGTTGACCGCCGAAGTGTATGAGCGACGCGTGCGCGGCAGCGAGGCCAAGCCCGACGTGCCCCGGCTTCGTGGTGACAAACGGCTGGAACAGTTGCGCACGCACCTGTGGCGCCAGCCCCGGTCCGTTATCGGTAACCGTGAGCCGAACAGTGCCGTCTTCACCGCGCAACCGAACTTCCATACGTCCGCGATCCACGTCCGTTAACGCATCGCGCGCGTTGAGCACGAGGTTGAGCACGACCTGATGGATCAAGACCGAGTCCGCACGGACGGCAGGCACGATGGGGAGATCGGTGACGAGCTCGATCGATCGTTCGCGCAGGATCGGACTCGCCAAGGCGAGGACGTCCTCGACGATCTGCTGGAGGTTGGCGACTTGGTCCGACGCCGAGATGATCGAACCTGCGCGCGCGACACGTTGTAGCCGCCCGACGAGGTCGCCGATCGCCCGATTCGCGCGCTCGATTCTTGGGAGGACATCGTGCGCGTCAGTCGGTGATCGGCGTCCCACACTCACCGCCATCAGTGCAATGCCCGAGAGATTATTTAGATCGTGTGCGACCGCAGCGGCAAGCTCGCCCACGGCCTTGAACCGCGCATTGTCCGCGATCGCCGCTTGTGCATTCACGAGATCCGCGTTGAGGCGCTCGAGTCGCGAGATATGGAGAGCGCGCTCCATCGCAATCCCGAGATGGTCCATGAAGGCGCGAAGCAGCCCGCTCGTGAGGAGCTCGTCGGGAATGGGCTGCTTGCCACGATACGACGACAGGCCGAGTGCACCGACAGGCTGCCCGCGACTACTTAACAAGGGGCCGCACGCGAACGGATGCCCGCGCATATGATCGTAGATGACGCGAGGTAACGCCATGCGGCCCGACGGAATCTCAGCATCATCACCGTCGATGATGTAAAGAGAATCGGGATCAACAACATTGATCATGCGTCGCTCGCGGAAGCCGTGGCCAATCGGCTGGCGTGTGTCGAGCATGAAGATCTTCGGCATCTCGTGCGTCGTATCGACGCCGTCGATCACTTCCTTCAGCGTGTGCAGGTTTCCGCTCGGCTCGTCGAGCACGGCCATCCAGACCGCACCAAAGCCGAGCTCGACGATCTGGCCCAACACCGCGTCGACCATTTCGTCGAGACGTGCCGTCGATGCGAGCTGCGCGGTGAGGCGAGCAAGCAAGACAAAGCTGTTTTCCGGCAGGGCTGATCCGAGGTCGCTCATGACAGCTATCCTCGGGGTGTGCCGAGCCCCGGCGCAAGATCGATCGCGCGGCGAATCGCATGCAGCATTTCGCTGCAGGGTAAGTTGTTGAGGTTGCGTGTTCGGACCAATTCGCGTGCAATGGCCCGACGACAAATGGCATTCTGGTGGGAATGCCGGAATACCCGGTGATGGAGAATGCATGCCTACTATCGAACGAGTGTCGTTCTGCTCTTTGGTGATCGCGCTGAGTCTCGGACAAGCATCTGCAGACTCGGACGTGCGAACCACCAGTTTCCATCTCAGCGATGGCAACACGATGGCCGGTTATGTCTACGGTAACGCGCATCACCGGCCGCTACTGATCATGGTTCACGGCGCTTCGGACAACCACACAGTTTTTGATTTTGCGCCGGGCTACCGCGCCGCACGCGAGCTCGCGGACCACGGCTTCGGTGTGCTCACGGTCGATCGTGTCGGATACGGTGCTTCGAGTCATCCCAATGGCGACACGCTGAGCTTCGCAACCCAGGCGCGCGAGCTCCACGACGTCGTCCAGTTGGTACGCAACGGTGCCCTCGGCTACGCGCCCGACGAGATCGTGTTGCTCGGCCCGTCGGTAGGCGCCGACATCGTGATGGTCGAAGCAGGCACGTATCACGACGTCGATGGTGTGGTCGTCTGCTTCAACACGAACCAACTGCAGCCGGCGCTCTTCCAGGTCGACGTCGGCGCGTGGTTCGCGCAAGGACCGTATTTCGACTTCGGCGTCGACTTCCGTACCAGCTTCTTCTACACGAAGCCGTACGCCGTAGACTGGGTCATCAATCTCGACAACGCGACGCGATCGCTCGTGCCACGCGGCGAGATCAACTCCGCGCTCAGCGGTGAGTCTGCTCCCTATCGCTCGCTCATCGACGTTCCCGTCCTCCTCATGCAAGCGGCCGAGGACCACCTCTTCGTGCCACAAGATGACTCGGCCTTGTTCAGCGCGTCGCCCGACGTGACGTTCCTGCTGCTCCAGCGCGCAGGTCACAAAGGCTTCTCTCACGCGACGAGTAAAGAGCACGCGGTCCACACCGTGCAGAGCTGGCTCGACGACCGCTTCTAACGAAGCTCGGACTGTCGCCGAGCCGCGGCAGCCCGAGGCTCTCGAATCGCGCTGATCGGCGCGCCATTCGTGTTACGTAGTTTCGGGTGACACGGGACCAAGTGCTCTCGGCAGAGAGGCTCGCCGAAATGGCAGAGCGCGCCGCTCACTTCGACTCCCTGTTCTCGCACAACATCAACGGCGTCTTCTTCATGCGGCTCGATGAGCCGATCGGATGGCGCGAAGCGACGGATCGAGACGCACTCCTCGATTACGCGTTCGGGCATTTGCGGTTCGCGGCGGTCAACGATGCGGCGTGCCAGCAGCTCGGCGCAAAGCGCGAGCAGCTGCTGGGAGTGACGCCGAGCCAGCGCTGGGTCGGCGATCCGAAGCAGTGGCGCGCCGCGATGCGCGCGCTCTACGACCAAGGCCACGTGCACCACACGCTACGTGCGCCGCGCAACGACGGCTCCTGGTTCGACGTTGAAGGTCATTACGTCTGCACGTACGACGCGCACGGACGCATCACGGGTCACTACGGCACGCAGCGAGACGTCAGCACCGAACGCTCGACGATCGCGGCACTCGCGAAGAGCCAGGAACGACTGGAGCTCGCGATCGCCGGCGGTGCGATCGGAATCTGGGATTTCGATCTGACCACGAACAGCTTCGATACCGATGCACGCTGGCTCGAACGCTTCGGCTATTCACTCGACGCCATGCGGTGGCACGATCCGGCCTGGTGGGAATCGATCACGCATGCCGACGATGTCGCGGAGGTCCGGCGACAGTTGACCAAGCACATCGCCGGCGAGACCGATCACTACAGCGTCGAGCGACGCCTCAGGGCGGCTTCCGGCGAATGGATCTGGTTGTTCACCACCGGCAGGGCGACGGCGCGTGACGGTAACGGCCGAGCGCTCCGCATCGTCGGAACCTGCATCGACATCACCGAACGCAAGCAGCTGCAGGCGCGTCTGGTCGCGTCCGAACGACTGGCTGCGCTCGGCACGCTCGCGGCCGGCGTCGGTCACGAGATCAACAATCCACTCACCTATATCGGGCTCAACTTGACCCTGGTCGAGCGCGAGCTTGCAATGCTCGCGAACAGCGTGCCCGCCGCGGCGATCCAACGCATACGAGGCATGATCGAGCAGGCTCGTTACGGCACCGAACGCGTGGGCGCGGTCGTCCGCAATCTCCAGGCGCTCAGCCGAACGCCCGAGGAGCGGGTCGGTCGCGTCGATCTGAACGCGATCCTCATGCGATGTCTCGATATCGCGGACCATCAGATCCGGCATCGCGCACGGGTCGTGCGCGAGCTCGCCGCGATTCCACACGTGCTCAGCAGCGAAGACCGCATGCTCCAGCTGTGCTTGAACTTGATGGTCAACGCAGCGCAGGCGATCCCGGAGGGCAACATCGATCGCCACGAAATCCGCATTGCGTCGTCGACCTCTCCCGAAGGCGACGCGATCATCGTAGTCTCCGATACCGGCGTCGGCATCGCGTCCGCTCACGTCGATCGAATCTTCGATCCGTTCTTCACGACGAAGCCGATCGGCCAGGGCACCGGACTCGGCCTCGCGATCTGCCGCACCATCGTCAGCAGCATGCGCGGCGAGATCCGAGTCGAGTCGAGGCCCGGGCGCACGACGTTCCGGGTGTCGCTCCCTGCGGCCGCTCCGTCCGAGGCTCCGCGTGCGCCGGCGAGCGTGAACACGCCACACGCGCCGACCGGCCTGCGGCTCCTCGTCATCGACGACGAGCCGATCGTCGGTGAGCTGATCGAGCGCATTCTCGACGATTACGTCGTATCCACCGAAACTAGCGCGCGCGCGGCGCTCGAACGGCTGCGATCCGGAGAAGGCTTCGATCGGATCCTATGCGACCTGATGATGCCGGAAGTCAGCGGCATGGAGTTCTACGACCAGCTGCGCGAGCTCGCGCCGGAGCTCCTGTCACGCGTCGTATTCCTCACAGGTGGCGCGTTCACCGAACGCGCGCGCAGTTTCCTCGAACGCGTTCCGAACCGCCGCCTGCACAAGCCGTTCGATGTCGACGCGCTGCGCACCGCCATCGGATAGCACCAGCAGGGGGTGCACACCGGTAACGTCACCTAGGCGCGTCGTTTACGTCGGGCGATCGCCTTCGGCGGGATTGCACGCAGTCCGTCGAACAGGATGCCGAGCAGCCGGTCGACCGCGCTCGGATCTTTCGTCTGCTCCGCGATCCACGCAGCGGAGTGTGCGGTGAGGATCACTTCGCGGACCTCTGCATCGCCTCGGATTTCTCCGGCGGCCTGCGCTCGCGCCAGGAGCGCTGCGCCGGCGCTCGCGATCGCGTCGCAGGTCGTACAGAGCTGCGTCCCGGCCTCCGTCACATAGCTGTTTGCCATCGTCGAGATCAGACCGCGATACGTGGTCACGTGTGTGACGAGCTCGCGTAGCCACGTCGCGAGGGCGTCACTGGGTGACGGCGCTTCGAGCAGCTCCTTGGCGCGCGAGACGATCGAAGCGTTGCCCTCGAACAAGACGCGTGCGATCAGATCGTCGCGCGTAGGGAAGTGACGATAGAGCGTGCCGATACCGACGCCGGCGCGCTTCGCGATGTCCTCGAGTGAAGCCTCCGCACCATGCGCACTGAGCTCGGCGTCCGCGGCTGCGATCAGCAGATCGTAGTTGCGCTTCGCGTCGGCACGAAGTGCGCGTCCGGTAGCTGGTTTAGGGCTCGCAGGCATGACGGTCTCGGGATATCAGCGATCGTGGGCTTGCCAAACGGAGGTCCCCTCCGTATATCAACCGGAGGATGCCTCCATTTATAGCACGCGTTCGCGCTCTGGCTCTACCGTTGATTGCCGCATGCAGCGCGTCGAGCGCGTCGTCGCCGGCGGCACAAGCACCGCCTCCACCGCAAGTCAGCATCGCGGTCGTCGAGCTCCATGACATCGATCCCTCCGCCGAGCTCACCGGCCGCGTCGAGGCGATTCATCACGTCGAGATCCGCGCTCGGGCCTCGGGGTACGTGACAGCCACGCGCTACCACGAGGGCGCAGAAGTCGAGGTCGGGGCGGTGCTGTTCACGATCGATCGACGCCCTTACCAGGCGATGCTCGCGCACGCGAACGCGGACCTCGCGCGCGCACGTGCACGGGTCGCGTTGGCGCGCCTCGAGGCGGCGCGCGCAGAGCAGCTGCTCGCCGGGAATGCGATCCCACGCGCCGAGCGGGACTCGCTGGTCTCCAGCTCTGCGCAAGCCGAAGCCGAGGCACAGGCTGCAGGCGCAACGGTCGACCTCGCGGAGCTCGATCTCGAGTTCACGCAGGTGCGTGCACCGATCGCGGGCCGCAGTGGACGCGCGAACGTCTCGGTCGGAGATTACGTCGCGGCCGGTCCAGCGCCTACGACCCTCACCACTGTGGTGTCGATCGATCCGATCTACGTGTACTTCACCTGCGACGAACAGACCTACCTGCGATTCGCGTCGCACGCGGAACACTCCACGGTCGCGGTCGGGCTCGCCGACGAGACCGGGTTTCCGCGCACGGGTCAGGTCGATTTCGTCGACAACCGCGTCGATGCCAACACCGGCACGATCCTGGTGCGCGCGGTCGTGCCCAATCCCGATAAACGGCTCGCGCCCGGGCTGTTCGCACGGGTGCGACTGCCCGAAGGCAAGCCGATGCCAGCGGTGCTCGTCGATGACAAGGCGATCCTCACCGATCAGGATCGCAAATACGTCTATGTCCTTGGAAGCGACAGCACCGTCGAGCGGCGCGACATCAAGCTCGGCCCGATCGTCGATGGGCGACGAGTGATCGCCGCCGGCCTGAAAGTCGGAGACCACGTGATCATCAGCGGGATCCAGAAGGTGTTCCCCGGATCCAAGGCGACCATCGCCACGGCCCCCGTACAGGCCGCGAGTGCCGCGACAGGCGTGACGCCATGAACCTCTCACGGTTCTTTGTCGACCGTCCGATCTTCGCAGCGGTGCTCTCGATCGTCATCTTCACCGCCGGCGTGATCGCGATCCCGCTGCTGCCGGTCAGCGAATATCCAGAAGTCGTGCCGCCGCAGGTCCAGGTGCGCGCGATCTACCCCGGCGCGAATCCGAAGGTGCTCGCCGAAACCGTCGCCGCGCCGCTCGAGCAAGCCATCAACGGCGTCGAGCACATGATGTACATGAAGTCGGTCGCGTCCAGCGACGGCACGATGACGCTGACCGTGACGTTTCGCCCGGGCACGAAACCGGACGACGCGCAGGTCCAGGTTCAGAACCGCGTCGCGCAAGCACTCGCACGCTTGCCCGAAGATGTGCGCCGGCAAGGTGTGGTCACCCAGAAGCAGTCGTCCAACATCACCTTGGTCGTTCACCTGTTATCGCCCGACCATCGCTACGACGCGGTCTACTTGCGCAACTACGCCGCGCTGCACGTCATCGACGAGCTCCGCCGGATCCCAGGCGTCGGCGATGCGCTGGCGCTCGGCGCCGGTGAATACGCGATGCGCGTGTGGCTCGACCCGAACAAGATCGCGGCTCGGGGGCTCACCGCAGGCGAGGTCGTTCGCGCGATCCGAGATCAGAACGTCCAGGTCTCCGCCGGTCAGCTCGGCGCACCACCCACCGAGCAGCCGACTGACTTCTTGCTCTCGATCAATGCGGCAGGCCGGCTCGTCAATGAAGACGAGTTTCGCCAGATCGTGATCCGGGCCGGCGAACACGGCGAGCTGACACGACTGGCGGACGTCGCACGCGTCGAGCTCGGTGCCGGGACGTACTCGTTGCGCTCGCTGCTCGACAACGATCCGGCCGTCGGCATCGGCATCTTCCAGGCGCCGGGCTCGAATGTCGTGGAGCTCTCGCACCAGATCCGCGCTCGCATGGCGGAGCTCTCACAAGCGTTTCCACAAGGCTTGACGTGGGCAGTCGCGTACGACCCGACGGTGTTCGTTGAAGAATCGATCAAGTCCGTCGTCGAGACGCTGCTCGAAGCGGCGTTGCTCGTCGTGATCGTCGTGATCCTGTTTCTGCAGACCTGGCGCGCGTCGGTGATCCCGTTACTGGCCGTGCCTGTCTCGATCATCGGCACGTTTGCCGTGCTGCTCGCGCTCGGCTTCACGATCAACACGCTCACCCTGTTCGGGTTGGTTCTCGCCATCGGCATCGTGGTCGACGACGCGATCGTGGTCGTCGAGAACGTCGAGCGAAATATCGAGGCCGGACTCGACCCACGAGCGGCGGCGCATCAGGCGATGCGCGAGGTCTCGGGGCCGATCATTGCGGTCGCCCTCGTGCTGTGTGCCGTGTTCGTCCCGATGACGTTCATGGCCGGCCTCACCGGGCAGTTCTTTCGTCAGTTCGCCGCGACGATCGCGATCTCGACCGTGATCTCGGCGATCAATTCACTCACGCTCTCGCCCGCGCTCGCCGCACGGCTGCTGCGTCCTCGCCACGCACCGCGCGACCTGCTGACCCGGGTCCTCGACTTCTTGTTCGGCTGGGCGTTTCGCTGGTTCGATCGGGGCTTTCGCCGCAGCGGCGAAGGCTACGCTGCCGTGGTCAAGACCTCCGTGAAGCACCGCAAGCCCGCGTTCGCGATGTACGCCGTCACGATCGCCCTCGCCGCGTTCATGTTCCACAAGGTTCCCGGCGGCTTCGTGCCAACGCAGGACAAGATGTATCTGATCGGCATCGTCAGCCTGCCCGCGGGTGCGTCGATCGATCGCACCGAGGCCGTCGTGCGCGAAGTCAGCAAGCGCGCACTCGCGACCGATGGCGTAGCGCATGCGATCGCATTTCCCGGACTCAATGGCGTGCATTTCACGAACACCCCGAGCTCCGCAGTCGTATTCATCACGCTCGTCGACGCGGATCATCGCAAGCACACGGCCCCGCAGATCGCCGGCGAGCTCAACGCGAAGCTCAGCACGATCAGCGAAGGCTTTGCGTTCGCGATCATGCCGCCGCCGGTGCTCGGGCTCGGAACCGGCGCGGGATTCTCGCTCTTCGTCGAAGATCGCGCGAACCGCGGAGATGCCGAGCTCGCCACGGCGATCGGCGGGCTCCAAGGCTCGGTCGCGAACACGGCGGGCATGTTTCCGCCCTTCTCCACGTACCAGCCGAACGTGCCGCAGCTCGAGCTCGCGATTGATCGTACGAAGGCAAAGGCGCAAGGCATCGCCCTCGCCGATCTGTTCGAGACCCTGCAGATCTATCTCGGCTCGGCCTACGTCAATGACTTCAGTCGATTCGGCCGGACCTATCAGGTGATCGCGCAAGCCGATGCGCCTTATCGCAATCACGTCGAGCAGATCGGCGAGCTCCGTACGCGCAACACCGCAGGCGAGCTGGTGCCGATCGGCAGTGTCGTCAGGGTCGACCATACCTTCGGGGCTGATCCGGTCGTGCGCTACAACGGCTTCCCGGCCGCAGACCTCGTCGGACAGGCAGATCCGACGAGGATGTCATCGGCAGAGGCGATCGATTCCGTGCAAGCAAACGCGCCCGGCGTGCTGCCGCCCGGCTTCACGTACGAGTGGACCGACCTGAGCTTTCAGCAAGTCAGCGAAGGTCGCGCGAACCTCGTCGTGTTCCCGCTCGCGATCTTGCTCGTGTTCCTCGTGCTCGCCGCACTCTACGAGAGCTGGGTCCTCCCGCTCGCCATCCTGTTGATCGTGCCGACGTGCATGCTCGCAGCGCTCGTCGGCGTACACCTCGCCGGTGGTGATCGTAACGTGTTCGTGCAGATCGGCCTTGTCGTGCTGATGGGGCTCGCGACGAAGAACGCGATCTTGATCGTCGAGTTCGCGCGCGAGCTCGAGCGCCAAGGCCGGACGGTGATCGAGGCGGCCATCGAGGCGTGCAAGTTGCGCCTGCGCCCGATCGTGATGACCTCGTTCGCGTTCATCGCCGGCGTGGTGCCGCTGATCCTGTCGCACGGTCCCGGCGCCGAGATTCGTCGGGCGATGGGAGTGACCGTGTTCGCCGGGATGATCGGGGTGACGCTCTTTGGGCTCGTGCTGACGCCGGTGTTCTACGTCGCGCTCCGCACGTTGATCCGGCGCGCCCGGCATGAAGCAAGGCCATGATCGAGCTCGCTCCAGATCAGCTGCGCGAGGTGCTGCCAAGCTGCCCCATGTCAGCAAGGCGCCACGTGGATCGTCGAGCTACGCGCGGGTGAGCAGAGGCGCGGGCGCGGCCGTCGTAGCCAGCCGCGGAGACACCCGAGCTTGAAGCATCGGCGCAAACGCGCCGCGGTATGCCCAGGCGAGGTAGACTTCGAGCGCGAGCACGATCGCTGCGAGCGGAAGCTCCGAGGGCGCGAGCAGCACATGAAACAGGATGATTCCGACGATGATCGGAGCGAGCAAGGTCAACGCGAGTGCGGTGAACCGATTGGCGAGCAGCGCGAGCCCTGACGCGAGCTCGATGACCTTGATGAATGTCATGAAGTGGCTGGTGATGAACACACCCGCGAACGCGAGGGCATCTGCTGACATGCTGTTGGGACTTGGCTGCGGCAAGTACGGAATGAAGTAGTTGAGGCTGAGCGCGACGAAGACGAGGCCGAGGAGGATGCGAGCGATCGGGATGAGACGTGTCATGTGCGCAACCTAGACCGTTGTGCGAATCGCACCATGCTTCATTCAGGCAAGGTGGTATTGTCATTCGAGCAATGATGAACATGAATCGAGCCGTGACGTTCGTGCGCGTCGTGGAGACCGGTGGCTTCACGCGCGCGGCGGAGTCGCTCGGTTTGCCAGCGTCGTCGGTGAGCCGGGCCGTGTCGAAGCTCGAGCTCGAGCTCGGCGTGAGCTTACTCGACCGCAACTCGCGACACGTTTCCCTCACCGACGCCGGCCGTGCCTTCTTCGATCGCGCGCGAGATGCACTGGTCGGCTTGAACGAGGCCAGCGATCTCGCCCTCGATGCTGCTCGCGAGCCGTACGGCGTCGTTCGCGTCGCGCTGCCGCCCGAGCTCGGCTCGATGCATGGAGCGCTATTTGCGAGGTTCGGCATGCGCCACCCGCGCATTCGGATCGAGCTGACGTTCACACCGCGCGGTGCCGAGCTTGTCGGCGACCTCGTCGATCTCGCGGTCGCGATCGGCAAGTTGCCCGACTCCGCGCTGGTGGCGAAGAAGCTCGGCCACGCGGCGCACAAGCTCTACGCCGCTCCAGGTTACGTCGCCAAGCACGGCCTGCCGAAACGGCTCGCGGATCTTGCGAAGCACGACGTGATCCTCAGCCGTGCGATCGGTGGCGAGGCTCGCTGGGAGCTCTCTGGCCCCAAGGGCGCCGAGCACGTGGACGTGACCGCACGTCTCGTCGCAGATCACGTCCATCTCGTCATGGATGCCACCCTCGCCGGGCTCGGTATTGCGCTGCTTCCGACCACCATGGGCGACAGAGTCGTCGCCGCGCGCGAGCTGTCCGCGATCCTTCCTCGCTACGAGATCGATACGCCGGTGTACTTGCTCGCGCACTCCGGGCGTCACCTACCCCATCGCGTCGCGCTGCTTCGTGACGAGCTCATTGCCGCGTTGCCCCTGGGGTGCAAGGAACACGGATGACCGCCTGCTGCATGCGCGTCGCGGCGCCGAGTGATTCGCGGGATTCGCGGCCCTTCTTCCTTCCACACCGTGGCGACGGCGCGCCGGATCGGCCTCGAGCATCGTCGCTGACCATAGCAGCAACGATCTCGCCGTCTTCAGCGCGGCGGCGGCCCGCCCTGATCGAAGACCTGCAGAATCTCGCCGACGCCGTCTCCCGCGAGCTGCATGAACTCGGTGGCGACTGCGATCGCAGCCGCCTTGGACGCGACGTCGACGAGCGCGAAGCCGTCGATCAGCTCTTTGGTCTCCGCGAACGGACCATCGGTGACACTCACCTTGCCGCGCTCGCATGTGATCTGGATCCCGCGCGTTGGCCGCACGAGACCGCCGGTCATCACGACGACGCCGGACTTGATGTTCTTCTCGGTGAGCGCGCCGATCGCCGCCATCTTCTCGGGCGTGGGCGGTGGAGCGTCGGGGCGTTGGGTGTAGGTCATCAGAAATTTCATGGTCGTCTCCTTGTGGATGTGAGGATGTTTAGCTCAACGAGCGGCGATCAGGCGGCGAACGCGCCCGTCGCGGAGATACAAGCCGGCCCACAGCAGTGCGCCGACGTAGATGGGAAACAGCGTGTTGCTCGGCCAGGGATCGCCGACGCGCACGTGTGCGAGCACAGCACCGCCGAGATATCCGGTGAGCAGCACCGCACCGATCGGTGCCGTGCGTGGCACGACATACAAGGCAAGGCACGCCAGCAGCACGACACCGATCGCGAGCGAGAGGTCGGGTGGCAAGCCTAGCCGTGCCGAGGCTTCCGCGACCTCCGGAGGCTGGATGAACTTGATCGCGCTGTCGAAGGCGAGGAACAGCACCGGGATGCCGGTGAGGATCCGCCCTCCCCAGCGGCGGCCTGCTGTCGGGCTGGCTGTCACATGAATCGTGTCGAGTGTCGTCTCCATCGGACTATCTCCTTTGGTGACACGACAATCGACATGCGGGCAGATCGACAAGCCCCGCGAGATATTTCATAACCTCGCGAAACCAGACGCCTTGACGAGCTCCGGCGACAGCGGCGCGCGAGCAAGCCGGCGGGCATGGATGCTAGGTTCGCCCCTCGTGACGTTTGCCGGTATCAAGCAGTCGCCGTTTACCGCGGCGGCGGTTCCCGTCGTCGCGCTCGTCGCGTCGTTGATCCGGTGGTACGTGCAGGGCTCGGGCAACGTCTATACGGCGCTCCACAAGCGCTTCTACGTTCCCGATCCGGATCTCGGTTGGCGCGTGAGCGCGCAGCGTCCGATCTGGCTTGGCCTCGAGGTGTGCGCGATCATCGCCGCGATCGCGGTCGGGCTCGTCGTCGGTGGTTTCGTGATCCGCTGGCGCGAGCGCAAGTACGGACGCGCCGCGATCTTGCGCGCGGCGTCATGGATCGCGGCCGTGATCCCGCTCGCCATTCCGGTGGCGGCGTTCGCGACCGGACCTGGCCCGGCGGATGCGCGCGATACGCTACCCGCGAGCGTCGCGGTGCTGATCGAGAGCGGCATCGCCGGATCGATCGACGCGCCGGCGGGTCGTTACGTCGTAGAGAATCACCCGGGCACGTCGATCACGGCGCATCTGTCGGCAGGCGGCGAAGCGTTCGACGCGAGGTTCGCGGGCGACATCAACGGTGCGTGGCAGGGCAATCCGCGCGATCTGACGCAACCGAGCCGTGCCGACGTCAGCGTTGCGGCCGCATCCGTCGATACCGGTATCGGGGAACGCAGCAAGCATGCCCGCGAAGGTTACCTCCACGCAGATCAATTTCCGCGGATCACGGTCGCGATCGACAGGCTCATCGCGGCGCAAGCCGACGGGCCGAACACGGTCGCGTTTCGCGCGGCAGGAATCGTCCATCTCATCGGCAAGGCGCATGCGGTCGAGATCGTCGGCACGCTCAAGAAGCCGGACTCAGCCGCCGTCGCACGCCTGGGTCTGAACGGCGAGATCCTGCTCGCGCAAGCCGACTTTTCACTCGTAATTCGAGACACTGCGTTCACGGCGGACGCTGGCGACTTCGATGGCGATCGCATCCCGATTCATGTGTCACTCGTGCTGCGCCACCATGACTGACGTTACGGCGCATGGAGATCGTTATGAAAATGCACAAGCTCGTTACCCTACTTGGCCTCGCGACCGTTCTCGCTGTTGCACCCGCGTGCAAGAAGAAGGCGGACAAGGCACCTGAGCCGATCACGACCACCACTGGCTCGGCGGCCGGTTCCGCCGCGACTGGCGACCAAGGAACCGCCGCGGGATCGGCAGTGGGCTCTGCCGCCGGCAGCGCCGTTGCAGACGAAAACGCCGATCACATCACCGTGCTCGGTCATCACAAGAACCCCAAGCCGACCGATCCGGTCCACATCAACTTTGACAAGTTCAAGGTCGTGAAGGCCGACTTCGATCCGAAGAAGGTCGAAGGCGGTAAGGCGACGATCGAGATCGATCTCTCCAGCTTTCACACCGACTCGAACCAGCGCGACGGGCATCTGAAGTCGCCGGCGTATCTCGACGTCGGCAAGTTCGCGACCGCAACCATCGACATCGATAATGTCAAGAAGAAGGCCGACAACACCTATGTGGCCGACGCGAGCGTGCAGATCCACGGCGCGACGAAGAAGTACCCGGTCACGTTCGACGTCGTCGAGACCAAGGACGACAGCATCAAGATCAAAGGCGAGCACACGTTCCCGCGCCTCGACTTCGGCATCGGCACCGATCCGGCTCAGAACGGCGAAGAGCAGGTCGGAACCGATCTGACGATCCAGATCGCGCTGACGCTCAAGAAGACCTGATCACGAATCGCGACCTGCGCGGGATTCCGCAGCGGTCCGATACCGCGTGGTAGCCTCACGTGTCACGCGAGGGGCGCCCGCCGCCTATACATGATGATGTCCCGCACCGCGGTCGCAGCGCTGATTGGCGTGCTCGTCTTGTTCTGGGGTATCCCGCGTGCGACCGCCGGTGGTTGAGCGGGTTGAAGCAATCCAAACCTCCCGGTCGGGGGGGCCGAGAGCAGCGAGATCGAGGTGGGTCGGCTCACGCTCGATCTGATGACGCTCATCAGCAAGGCGGATGCACGCCACGACGCGACCGAGACGATCGTCGGTGGCGCTCCGTCGACGGTGATTCACGATCAAACGATCGCGAACGGCGAGGCGCGCATCGCCGCGGAGCTGGGCGTGACCCACTGGCTCGCAGCGGGATTGATCCTGCCGCTTCGCGTTTACAATACGTCGATCCGATATCTGGATCCGAGCGGCCAGCAGGTCACCATCGAGAATCCTGATCTGCATCATCACAACGAGACCCTGAGCGGCGTAGGCGATCCTTGGATCTATGCGCGCGCCGCGACGGAGCTCGGCGGATTTGTGCTCGGCGGGCGATTCGGTACAACCATCCCGTTCGGTCGCACCGTGCCCGATCCGTTCGTGCTCGGTGACATGGGCGTTCCGCACGAGCATTCGCAGTTCGGCACGGGCACTGTTGGCGCAGTCGTGGGTCTCGACGCGTCACGCGTCATCGGTGGTGTCCACGTCGATGGTGCACTGCTCACGATTCAAACGTTCTACGCGAACGGTCACGGATATCAGGCGGGCGATCGTTACGCGGCTGCCCTCGGCATCGCATCTGGGCTCGGTACGAAGAGCTGGCGGTTTCGCACGACGATCGAAGGTGTGTTGGAGACCGCCGAAACCTGGGGCGGAGTCATTCACACCGAGGACGGCAACGTCGGCCGGCTCGACGTACTCGCCGGTGGCGAAGTCACCTGGCTCGTGAATGACGACTGGCACCTCGGCGTCTCGCTCAAGCTGCCGGCATACACGCACATCAAGGGCGGGCAGCTCGACGCGCTCGGCTTTCTCGGCGTGAATGTCGGGACCCATGTGCACTTGTTCGACGGCAACGGCGATCGCGCGCACCACCACCACGATGATGCGAGTGTCGCGCCCGGCGACTGGAGCGACCTCGACAAGCTCGACGCGAGCATCGACGGCAGCGTGGTCCCACTGACACCCGTCGTCGGAAAGATCACCGTCTACGATTTCTGGGCAACTTGGTGCAAACCGTGCGGCATCGTCGATCACGAGCTCGCGGAGGTTGCGCGTCGATATCCGAACGATGTCGCGGTTCGCAAGATCAACGTCGTCGACGTCGATTCGCCTGTCTCCGAGAAGTACCTCAAGGATTTCACGCTGCCGCACCTCAAGGTGTTCGGTCGCGACGGCAAGCTCTTGTGGGAGCGCTCGGCCCCTCCGCTGGCGCTGACAAGCGAAGTCGAGACTTCGATCATCGGACCTCGCACGAAACGTGCGATCGATCCGAACGCGAAAAGGATCACGATCGAGGTGACCGAAGGGGGTTTCGTTCCCGCGCGCATCGAGGTCGAACATGGCCAGCCGGTGACGCTCGTGTTCCTGCGCAAGACCGAAAAGACGTGCGCCACGGACGTTCATTTCACGCTGCCCGACGGCTCGAAGATCGACGAACAACTTCCGCTCGATGTGCCGGTCGAAATTCCGTTCATGGAAGCCCGCGTCGGTGAGATCGGCTATGCGTGCGGCATGAACATGAACCACGGGACGATCGTCGCGAAGTGAGCTAAAGCTCGAGGATCCGCCATGCCGAAGCTGCTTGCCGTGCTGATTCCAGTTGCCCTCTTCGTGGGCTCGTTCACGTCCGCTCGCGCGGAGCCAACCCCGTCCAAGGCTCCGGCGCGGATCGAAGTCCGCGTGACCAAGAAGGGCTTCGAACCGGACAACATCACCGTGCCGGCGCGCACACCGATCACGCTCGTGTTCCTTCGCACGACCGAAGCGACATGCACCAAGAGCGTCGTGCTCGCGCTCGACGGTGACAAGAAGATCGAACGCGAGCTCCCACTCGACAAGCCCGTCGAGATCGCGGTCACGTTTCCTCGCTCTGGCAGGCTCGGTTACGCGTGCAGCATGAACATGACAAAGGGCACGATCATCGTTCAGTGATCGTGCTGGGACTGCGAACCGTTCGGCTCACCACGGATGCCAAAACAGGACGGCACCGACGAGAGCGCCGCCGAGCACGAGCCATGCCGAGTTGAGGCGATAACGGATCAACAGCGCTGCCGCTCCGACCGCGAGTAGCACCGTCGGAGCATCGATCAGCGCCGAGCGGCCAAGCTGGAGTGTCACCGACGCCATGAGCGCCAGCGACGCGACGTTGACACCGTCGAGTACGGCGCCCGCAGTCCTCGACTTCCGGATCCGCGGGACGAGCGGCCCGCTGATCGCGACAAATACGAACGCAGGCAGAAAGATCCCGAGTGTCGCAACCGCGGCCGCTTTCGGACCACCGAGCACGTAGCCGATGAAGGTCGCGGTCGTGAACACCGGCCCGGGCGTGAGCTGCCCGACCGCGACCGCGTCGAGGAGCTGCGATTCGGTAAGCCAATGAAAGTTGTCGACGAGATCTGCGCGCAAGAACGCGAGCAGCACGTAACCGCTGCCGAACAAGACCGAGCCGACCTTCAGAAAGAACAGGAACAAGGGCCACAGTCCGAAAGCCGCCGCGCCGGTCGCGCTCGCCCCACTCGCGAACAAGGGCCACGGCAGAAAGCTCGCGGCGCTGACGGCGCGTCGCTGCGAGATTCGCATCGCGATGCCGCTGACCGCACCGGCGACGAGCAGCACCAAGAGCTCGTTGACTCCTGCGAGGCACGCGGCGAGCGCGGCAACACCGAGGATGACGAGCCACCGATTCTTGGCCGCGGTCTTACCGAGACCCCAGAGCGCCTGCACGACGATCGCGATGATCACGGGCTTCACGCCGTACAAGACACCTTCGACGGCGGGGAGCGTCCCATAGCGAACGTAGGCCCACGCGATCATGCTCACGATCACGACCGCCGGCATGATGAAGCACACACCGGCGAGCACGAGTCCCGACCAGCCGCGACGTGCATGACCGATATGAATCGCCATCTCGGTCGAGTTCGGACCGGGGATCAGGTTCGTCGCGCCGAGCAGATCGAGGAAACGTTCACGCGTCATCCATTGCCGGCGGCGGACGACCTCATCTTCCATCATCGCGATGTGCGCGGCCGGGCCGCCGAACGCCGTGGTGCCGAGCTTCAGAAACAGCCACGCGAGCTCGCGCAAGGGCGTGCGCTCGTCGGCCGTGCTCATGCGGTGAGCTTCGTGAGATCGTCGAGACCGAAGGCCTGCTCCAAGCGAGCGACTTCATCAACCGCATGCTCGAAGCCATGCTCGCCGAGCATCTGGGTTTCCTTGTGTTCGAACTGCTCGCCCAGCTCGCCGTATGCCTTCGCACCGACGAGCCCACGCAGCGCGGGGAACAGCACGGTGTCTTCACGCGCCGCGTGCGGCCGGTACATGTGATTGAACCGGCGCAGGGCGCTCGCGAGCGTTGCCCGATCTGAATCCGCCAGCTTGCCCTTGGACAGCGCCGTGATCTGGTCGGTCAACGTTCTGCCAACGACGTGTTGTTTGCGCAGCGTCGTGACGAGCTCGACGAGCTTGCCGGCCTTTTCGAACCGCGGGAACAGAAACTCTTCTTCGAGCTTCTCGTGATAGTCCTCGATCACACGACGAATCAGCGCCGCGCCGGCGGCGAGCGCATCGACCGGTAGTTCGTGATGCTCGTCCAACCGCCGCGCGGCGTCATCGTAGAGGTACATCACCCGACGCAGGATGCCGTGCTCGCGCATCAGGTCTTCCGCGGGCGTCACGTTGTCGTCCTTGTCGCCGCCTTCGTGTGGCGAATCGGAGTGCGATCCGTGTGCGCAGCCGAGCAACACGACACCCGCACCCGCAGACTTCAAGAACCCACGCCGCGGCTGATTCGTGAACATCCGCGTGAAATAGCACGTCGCGAAGGACGCCGTGAACCGGGAGCGCAAGTCGGCTCACCTCGTCTCGACGAACCTCACCGCGGCATCGAGCTCACTGGTTGACTGGCGCGCGCGAACAGCCACGCGCGCACGTCTCGATCGAGAGATCGACGTGCTTACCAGCCGCGTGCCCCGCGATCTGCACGAGCTCCGGCGCAACGCCGTAACGAATCAGGTAGCCGCGCACCTTCTCGGCACGTTGCCGGCCGAGCGCGACGCTCTCTGCGTCTGATCGGTTGGTCGCATAGCCGTCGACGGTGATCACGGCCCAATCTGGATGCTGCTTCCACTGCGCTGCGATGGCTTGAAGCCGTTCGCGGTCCTTCGAGTAGACCCGGAGCCTTCCCGGCTCGAACTCGACGACCTTTCCAACGACGATCCGCGCATGCTCCGTCGTCAGCGTCTGCGCGAGCTTCTTGGCGATGCAGCGAGTGTCTTTCGCGCATGACTCATCGACATCGTTTGCGGCGCTCTGGATCGCAGAGAAGTGCTCGGCCTCCGCACTGGAGACGCCAAGGGCGACCATCAACACCGCGGTGAACAACCTGCTCGAGTTCGACATCACTTGGATGGATCGGCCTCGCCGAAACTTTATGAATGTGTGCAGAGCCGCAGCTACCCCGACGCAACCCGAGCCGTTCTTGAGGTCGGATGTGGGTGTTCGTGGCAGATGGTCATCGAAGTCCGCCGCCGGTTACTGGGTTGCGCTCGGCGCCGCCGCGGGCTCCGCGGATCTGGGCAGGTAGATCGAGAAGACCGAGCCTTCGCCGACCGTGCTGCGGACGGATACGAAGCCGCCGTTCTGGCGCACGATGCCGTACACGGTCGAGAGGCCGAGTCCGGTTGCCTTGCCGCGCGGCTTCGTCGAGAAGAACGGCTCGAACACGCGCGCGACGACGTCCTCGCTCATGCCGCAACCATCGTCGGTCACGCTCAGGCACACATAGTCGGTCGGTGCGGCGTCGGGCGGCAGGATCGACAGGATCGCCTCTTGCGAAACGTTTTCGATCGCCACCGCGATCGAGCCCGCGCCTCTCAGCGCGTCGGTTGCATTGAGGACCAGATTCGTCAGCACCTGGCGGAGCTGCGTCGCATCGATACAGATGGGCCACAGCCCGGCGCCCGCGGAGTGCGTGAATCGCGCGCTCTTGTCGATGACCCGCCGAAGCATCGCGAGCGCGGCTTGGACTTCGCTCTCGATCGAGATCACGGAAGGCGCCGTCGTCTCCAGGCGCGCGTACGCAACGAGCTGGCGCGTCAGGCTCGCGACGTCCTCAGCCGCTTGGCGAATATCGAGCAAGTCGGAGCGCAAGCGGTCGTCCTTACCGACCTGGCGTAGTGCGAGCTCGACTTTGCCGAGGATCACCGCGAGCATGTTGTTGTTGTCGTGCGCCACGCCCCCGGCGAGACGTCCGAGCGATTCGACTCGCTGCGAGTGCGAGAGCTGCTCGATCAGCCGGCGTTGCCCGGCCTCTGCTTCCCGGACCTTGGTGATGTCGTAGAGCACGACGAGATGAGCGCCCGTGAAGGCTTCGGCGAGTGGCACCGCGTAGGCGATGACAATGCGTTGGTCGCCCGCCTTGGTGCGGATCGTCACCTCCAGAGGCTCGAACGCCGTCTGCGATGCGCGCGAGGTCGTGAGACGACGACCCCATTCATCGATCACCGACTGGCGATAGCTCGGATCTGGATACGCACGCGGCCACCAGTCCGCCAGCGTTGGAATATCGCGCTGCGTGTAGCCGAAAGTTCGGACGAACTCGGGATTGAGATACGTGATGTTCTGCTGCTCGTCATTCAGCGCGTAAGCAATCGGCGAGGCTTCGATGATGAATCTAAATTGGCTCTCGTTGAGAGCGATCGGATCGACGACCGGAGGATGCTCGGTCACGTCCGCCATCACGCCATGCCAGACGAGGTGTCCGTCGGCCTCGCGCACCGGCGTCGCTCGCCATTTGGCCCATACGGTGCCGCGGCGGGGATTTCGCACACGGAATGTCACGCTCAGCGGCCCCATGGCGAGCGCCGACTGTTCGAGGGCTCCGGACACGTCGGCGATGTCATCAGGGTCCACGCGTGCGAACAACAAGCCTCCGTCCTGAACGACCTCCGCAGGTTCGAGATCAAACAGCTCTTTGATTCGCGCGTTGCAGTATGCGAATGACGCATTGCCGTCGGGGTCGACGCGATACGTGAGCATCACGACGGGCACCACCGACGCGAACGCGTGTAAATGATCGCCGGCGTCGGTTCGAGGGGCGTTGATGGACCCAGCTTGCAAGACGTGACCAAACGGACCCGCTCTCGCGGCGCTATCCCCACCCGGCGGCCAGGCCATTCGCTGAATTTATCACGAGGCCGTCGGCGGTGCTCGACGCGGACGGCGATCCATTAGACGACACCATTAGAGCCGCGCCGGACCCGGTCCCGGATTCCCTCGACGCGCGCTCGAATGCGCCGAGCGGCACCGGAACCGCCGAATTGTCACGATCGCAGCCGGCACGTTCACGTGGCGCACGATCGTTACAAACTGACTACACCGGCGATACGACGACGCGCGCTCGGGTTCCGCCACCGGCTTGGCTCGTAACTTCGATCGTGCCACCGTGCGCTTCGACGATCCGCTTCGCGAGGGTCAGGCCGAGTCCGACGCCGCCGGTCTCGCGCGAACGACTGCGTTCACCGCGGAAGAATGTGTTGTAGATGTTCGGGAGATCGTTCGTGGCGATTCCGATCCCGCGATCGAGGACCTCGAATTCGACGCGGCCTTCCGCGAGACGCACCGCGAGCAAGATCGGCGACACCTTCTCGGGCGTGTACTTGTGCGAGTTCTCGAGCAGGTTGTCGATCACGCGACGAAACAACACGGGGTCGACATCGATCTCGGGGAGGGCCGGTGCGATGACGAGCTGGAGCGGGCGCTCGGGATGTCGGGCACGCATGCGCTCGGCGGACGCCGCGGCGATCGAGTCGGGCGCGGTGTGCGAGCGTCGGAGCGGTAGCGAGGCGCCGCGCGAGACGTCGTAGCGCAGCGCCGTCAAGACGTCGTCGACGATCACCTCGAGCTCCGCGACGTCGACGGAGATTTCTCCGAGCGACGCGCGCGCACGACTCCCATCACCCTCGTTCGCGAGATCGAGCGCGACACCGATCCGACTGAGCGGCGTGCGCAGCTCGTGAGCGACATTGGCGAGCAGCTCGCGCTCGTTCGCGAGGATCTGTTCGAGTCGTTCGGCCATCTGATCGATGCGACGTCCGAGACTGCCGAGCTCGTCCTCTCGATCGAGCTGGCTACGCGCGGTGAGATCGCCGTCCCCGATCGCATCTGCCGTGCTCGACAGCTTCTGGATGGGACGCACCAGCCAGCGCGCCGTCAGCAGCGCGCCGATCGCGAGCACGACGAAGCCGCACAATAGTGTCAGCGGCGGGCCGATGTTCTGTGGGCGATCGTGGTCGTCACGTGGCCCGTGGTGTGGCGCGTCGACGCCGGCTGGCGAACGCCAACCTCTCGGCGGGCGCTCGGGGCGCGTGAAGTAGAAGATCACCAACGCCGCGATGGTGAGGATCAGCATCTGCGCGCTCGCCAGAGCCAGCATTCGCGAACCGAGCGTCTTGAACGGGGCCTTCATGGCTCGACGAAGGTGAGCATGTATCCCGCGCCGCGGATCGTCTTCAGCAGCCGAGGGTTCTTCGGATCGTGTTCGACCTTCGCGCGGATCCGCGAGATGATCACGTCGATCGATCGATCGAACGCGTCGTCGGACGTCCCGTGCACGACTTGCAGCAGCTCCTCGCGATTGAGGACCCTGCCCGCGCGCTGGGCTAGCGCACGGACCACGGCAAACTCGCTGCTCGTCAGCGGAACCGCCGCGCCGCGCAGCAGGACCTCGTGCGCCGCGGTATCGACGACGAGCTCGCCCACGACGATCTTGTCCGCCTTCGGCGCGAGCTCGCCCCGTGCGCGACGGACCTGTGCGCGGATGCGCGCGAGCAGCTCGCGTGACTGAAACGGCTTGGTGACGTAGTCGTCCGCGCCTCCTTCGAGGCCGAGCACTCGATACTCGGGCTCGCTGCGTGCGGTGACCATGACGATCGGCACGTCGTAGCGAGCGCGGAGCTGCTTGCAGACTTCGAGGCCGTCGATCCCGGGAAGCATCAGGTCGAGCAGCACGACATCGGGTTGGATCCGCTGAACCTTCGCGACGGCAAGATCTCCGCGCGGCAGGAGGTGGACTTCGACGTCGTGCGATTGCAAATATTCTGACGTCAACCGCGCGAGCCGTTCGTCGTCCTCGATGTACAGCACGCGGATCGCGGTCACGCCGCAGTATCCCACCGCGTCCATCGATTCGTTCGGATCGAAACGACCTGAAATATTCGGAGACCTCGATTTCAGTGGCTCGTCCGAATCGCGGGCGGTGGCGTTTATATCAACGTGTTTCGCGCGGCAACGCGAGCTCGGCCTGGCGTGCCTTAGCAGCGAAAGGAACCTCATGTCCAAGATCGTCTTTGCAGCGCTCCTTGTCGCAACCGTACGTCTCGCAGGCGCAGACGCCACGCGTCCACATCACCCGCACAGACCGCCACAGGAAGCGATCGCTGCCTGCGCGAACGCAAACCAGGCAGATGCGTGCTCGTTCACGATTCACGAGCACACGATCGCGGGGAAGTGCGAGGCATTACCAGACAACGCGAATCAGCTCGTGTGTCGTCCCGATCATCCGCCGCCGCATCACGGCCAAGGCTCTGACGAGCCGCCACCACCACCGAACGGAGGTGACTGAGCTACCGGCGCCTTGAGATCGATCCGGAACGCGCGGTCCGAAAGCCGATGTAGTCGCGTGGCGCGTGACGTTCGGTCAAATCCCGAATCCGTCTTCAGCCGGCGACAATTTGCGAGCGCGTCGGATCCCCGAGCGTTCCGAAGCGCTCGCAGTGCAACCCGCGGTCGGCGTCTGCAAGATGCGGCGCTACGCTTTGCGCATGATGTCGCTTCGAGCAGTCTTGTTAAGTGCGCTCGTCGCCGCCGCCGGTTGTTATGACGAGGGCTACGGCACGGGCGTGAGTTATGGCGGTGGCTTTGCGTACGGCTCGCCGGACCTCGTCTACATCAGTCCGGACGTTCAGGTCGTGTCGAACTACGACTATCCGGTCTTCTACACCGACAACTCCTATTGGCGATACAACGACGGTTACTGGTATCGCTCGCCGTACTTCGATCGTGGATGGGCGGTGACGTACGACGTGCCGTTTCCGATCCGCCGGATCGATCGCCCCTATGCGTACGCGCACTATCGCGGGCCCGACTACTACGGACGCGGTTACTACAACCAGCCGTACAACCGCGGCTACTACAACCAGCAGTACCGCGGGAACTTCCAGCCGGGCTTTCGAGCGCCGCTCCGCGACCAGCGCAACTACTCTCAGCCGCCTGCCGTTCGCGATCAGCGCACGTTCAACCCGAGCTATCGCGCTCCGATGCGCGACCAACGGACCTTCCAGCGTCCGCAGACGCAGCAGCCGATGATGCAGACGCAACGACCACAGATGCAGCGACCGCAGATGCAGGCGCAGCGGCCGATGATGCAGACGCAACGGCCACAGATGCAGCAGCCGCAAGCGAGACCCGCCGCGCCACCGGCTCGGAGCTCATCTCCCGACCGACGCGAGCATCGCTAGCGCGTCGATCTCCGCGCAGCGGACAGCGGCACTACTTGCAAACGATTGTTTGCAGTGATCCGCCAACCGTATCCGACGTGCTTCGCCGTCGTTGATTCAGCGCAACACGCAACAATCAGCACGCGTGTGCGCTCGTCGACACGAGGCTGCGCGAGCATCCGAGTTTTGTAGACGACCTGTCGCGCGTTCATTAGATGTCGTTACATGAACCGCGCACATTGTCTGTTCCTGTCATCTGTCGCATTCGTCCTCGCGAGCTGCGGAGGCGATTCACCCGTCACGATCGGCGGCACCGTGACCGGCCTCGCCGGCACCGGCCTCGTGCTCACTAACAACGGCAGCGATGACCTCACGGTCACCGCGAACGGGCCGTTCACGTTCGCGACGGCGGTTGCTAAAGGGCAGCCGTACGTGATCGGCGTGAAGACGCAGCCGACGAATCCGGCGCAGACCTGTTCGGTCAGCGGCGGCACGGGAACGGCGGGGATCGAGGACATCACGACCATCTCGCTGTCCTGTCAAACGCAGACGTTCCACGTCAGCGGAACGATCACGGGCCTCGCAGGCGGAAACCTCATGATCCAGAACAGCGGCGGTGACAATCTGTCGATCAGCGCGGACGGCGCGTTCACGTTCGCCGCGCCGGTGGCGAGCGGCGCGACCTACGCGGTCACCGTGCTGTCCCAACCTTCCGGACCCACGCAGGTCTGCACGGTCGCCAACGGCACCGGCACGATCACCAACGCCGACGTCACCGATGTCGCGATCTCGTGCGTGACGAGCAAGTTCACGATCGGCGGCACGGCCACCGGCGTCGCGGGGACGGGCCTCGTGCTCCAGAACAACGCGGGAGACAACCTGTCGATCGCGGCCGACGGCTCGTTCGTGTTTGCGACGTCCATCGCCAGCGGCGCGACCTACGCGGTGACCGTGCTCTCGCAGCCTTCCGGACCTACCCAGACGTGCACGGTCTTGGGCGGGACGGGAACGGTCGGTGGTGGCAACGTGACGAGCGTCGCCGTCAATTGCATGACCAATCGTTACACCATCAGCGGAACGATCAGCGGGCTCGGCGCGGCCGCGACGTTGCAGAACAACGCGGGTGACGACCTGACGGTCACCGCGAACGGCTCGTTCGCATTCGCAACGCCTATCGCGAGCGGCGCGACGTACAACGTTTCGGTCCTGACCCAGCCGACCGCGCCGTGGCAGACCTGCACGGTCGGCGCGGGCACGGGTACCGTGACGAACGCGAACGTGATGAACGTCGTCGTGACCTGCACGACCAACACGTATTCGATCGGCGGCATGATCACCGGGCTCGCGGCCGGCGACTCCGTCGTGCTTCGCAATAACGGCGGCAACAACCTCACACGCAGCGTCAACGGCGCGTTCACGTTCACGACGAACGTCGCAAGCGGTCAGTCCTACAACGTGACCGTATTCACGAACCCGGTGTCGCCGATCGCCCAGACCTGCACCGTCGCGAACGGCTCGGGCATGGTCGGCGGCAGCAACGTCACCAACGTCGCCGTCACGTGCACGACCAACTCGTATACGGTGACCGCGACCGTGAGCGGGATGACCGGCACCGGCATGGTGCTGAGGAACAACGGCGGCGATGACCGGACGATCAACGCCAATGGCTCGTACCCGTTCGCGACCGCGCTCGCCAGCGGAAGCACGTACTCGGTCACGATCGCGACCCAGCCGTCGGGCGCGACCTGTGCGATCGGCAACCCGACGGGCACCGTCGGTGCGAGCAACGTCAACGTCGTCGTCACTTGCGGGGCGAAGACCTGGTCGACGGCGCTGTTCCCGCTCGCCGTGCCTGGCCCGACGGTCGGCTGTGGCGACATGACGTTCGACGCCAACGGCGACTTGCTCGTCGTCGCCAGCAGGCCGACGAACGCGATCGTGCGAGTCAATCGCGTGACCGGCGCACAGACCACCATTGCGACGGGCATCACGCCCAGCACGAGCTACTTGCTCGGCGTCGCGTACAGCGCCGCGAACGACACGATCTACACGCACAATGACCTCGGCACGATCTACGCGGTTACGAACACCGGGACCGTGTCGGTGCTCACCACGTACAGCAGCGCCATGAACGCGATCGTGATCGCACCGAGCACGTTCGGCGCGTACGGCGGTTACATCATCGCGGCGACGAACACGAGCGCTGTGGTCGCGATCAATCCCGTGGGTGGAGCAGTGACGACGCTATCCTCGGCAACGTCGATCTCGGATCTCGCGTTCGCACCGGATGGGACGCTGTATGTCTCGGGAGGCGCGCTGGTGAGGACGATCAGCTCGACCGGTGTCGTCGCCACGTTCTCGACCGGGTTCAACGCTGCGGACGGGATCACGATCTCGCCCGATGGCACGCGGATGTTCATCGCCGATTCGGGTACCGACACCGTGCGTCAGGCGACGATCCCCGGGGCGGTGATCACGACGGTCGGTAGCTACGACATCGATGACGGATTCTTTGTCGGTGGCATCCTGGCCGATCCGGGTAATACGGTGATCGTGATGACCGGCGAGAGCTCGTTGACGCTGCGAGCGTTCTCGTACTGAGCCCCTCGAAATTGCCAGTCCGTGATCGCGGCGCGCGCGCGACACGCGAAGCGTGCGGTAGTCGTCTGCGAAGATCTTCCGAATGCCGCGAACACGTGCACGAAGAGGTCTCTCGCAGCGACTGTTCGGCATGTCGGGTGCAACTGCGATCGGTGAGGTCGATCATGAAGAAGCTGATTTGGACCGCGCTCGCCGCACTTTCGACCGCTGCGGCCGCGGCTCTCATGCTGCGGCTGCTCGATCACGCGTGGCGGCGAATCGTCCGCGAAGCACCGCCAGAAACTCCCCGTTGGGCGCGCATGCTCGTCTCACCGCTGAGAAAGCAAGTCGAGACCCTCGGGACATAGGAGACGATCATGGCTACCCACAAGAGAGTCACTGGTGACGGACCGAACTTCCAAGACGTCGTCCAAAATATCGTCGACGACGTGAAGACGATCGCTCGCGACGAGGTAGAGCTCGCACGATCGGAGCTTACTCGCAGCTCCAAGACCGCAGTGATCGACGCGGCGGTGATCCTGCTCGGTGGAATCGTCGCACTGATAGGGCTCGGGCTGCTGTGTGTCGTCGTGGTCGCAGCGCTCGCGCCGGTGATCCCGGCGTTGTGGCTGAGGCTGCTCATCATGGCGGTCGTCTACCTCGCGGTGGGCAGCGCGGTCGCCGCACTGTTCGCAAAGCGTCTAAAGAGGGACGCGAAGCCGAACCTGTCGCTTCCGCTGAACGAGGCGAAGCAAACGGTCAAGGACCTCAAGGCCGGCCTGCAAGGCTGATCGGAGCCATCATGCGAGACCAACAAGAAATCGAACGCGAGCTAGAGTCCGCGCGGCATGACCTCGAGCAAGACGTGTCGCAACTCAAAGAAGTCGTACGTAGCAAGGTCGACATTCGACAGCGCGCGAAGGACGCGGTCGAGCGCGGCAAGCAGGAAGTCGTCGACCTCGGCCGGCGTGTCGGGACGGGCACGCGCGAGCATCCCTGGACGGCGATCGCGTTTCTCGCCGGGGTCATCGCGCTCGTCGCGACGAGCATCTACGTCGCCCGCCGGCGAGCGTCGGCCTGCTAGCATTGAGAACTCGACTCCCCTAAGCTGCGGTGAATGGCGAGACTGCATGCTGGGGTGATCGTATTCGCGACGTGCGCGCTGGTCCGGACGCTTGCCGCGCAGCCGGCTTCGGATCCAGAAGCGGCCGCATTGATGGGCCGTGCCCGCGCTGCCGCCGTGCAGCATGACTGTGCGACGGCGCTGCAATTGCGCGAGGACGCGATGAAGCGCGGCGCGAAGTGGAGGCTTCTCGAAGGCTGCCTCGATCCGAGAGAGACCATCGCCTCCGGCAAGCTCAAGGAGGCCTCCGATGCCGTGAGGGCCGGTGACTGTACGCGGGCCGAGGCTCTCGCGGCCGAGGTCGCGACGATCCATCCCGAGTATCACGCAGCCGTCATCGAGCGCGATCCATCGCTGGTCGTGTGCCGACTTCACCAGGCGGCGAAAGATGCCGCGCCCACAGACTGTACGCGCGCGATCGCGCTCCGCCGCCAGCTGAGAGCGAAGAACCCAGGCTACTTCGCACTCTATGTCGCTCGCGATGCGGCGCTCGCGGATTGTGTCGCCGCGTCTTCCGAGTCGGAACCAGTCGCCGCCGGCGAGAACGCCGAAGCCGAAGAACCAACGTGGGGGCTCTCGTTCGGCGCCGTCAACGGCAACACGAGCCTTGGCTTCACGCGGTTCCTCGGGACCAACGTGGCCGCGGTTGTAGCGTTCCAGTTGATCATCGCGAGCCTCAGCGCAGGGGACATTACGATGGCCAACAGCGCGGGCTCCGGATCGGTCGGCATCCGGGTCTACACGGTCCATGTCGGACCCGTGCGCGCTTTCGTGCAGCCGGGTATCGCGGTCGCGATCGGTGTGCCCGGACCGGTGACCATGGGCATGATAAGCAATCGCACCATCATCGCGGCGAACGCGAGCTTCGGTGCCGAGTACTCGCTCTCCCGCGGGTTCTCGATCCTCGGCTTGATCGGCGCGGAGTTCGCGTACTCGAGCTACGACAACGGACTTTCGGGCTACGACATCACGACTGCGACGTCATCGCTCCTCGCGAACATCTACTGGTAGCGGCGCCGCCGTGTGATGCCCGGCACATCGACGTCGCACGTGGCGATGGGCTCTCAACTGTGTTGTGATGAGCCTCATGCGCTGGTTGCTCCTCGTTGTCGTGCTCACCGCCTGCGGCGACAACGTCGCTCCATGGCTACTCGAGGAGCTTGATCCGCAAACCGGATTCTGGGTGCGGACCCCGGAGTTCGCGGTGCCGCAAGGGCAGGAAGTTCAGGACTGCTACTTCTTCAAAGTCCCGGACGTCGCGAACGGCGCGGACCTGATGGTCGATCGGTTTGCGCTCGGCCTGAACGTGGGCAGTCACCACATGAACGTGTTCCGCGTGAAGACGATCGTCGCGCTCGATCCGGCGGCCGGCGAACCTGTCGACATGGGCGGGGTCCAAGGCACCGTCGTTCACGGCGGGGCGCCGCCGAGCCCGTGCTGGAAATCGTCGAACTGGGCCGACTGGCCGATCGTCGCCAACTCGCAGCAGTCGGTATCGGACAGGCCGATCCTCGATTGGCAGCTCCCGACGGGCGTCGCGACTCGATTCACACCGGGCGAGATGCTGATGCTGCAGATTCACTACGTGAATGCGACCGATCAGACGACGCCGGCCAAGGGGCGCGGCGGCATCAACTTCTATCGCTCGGCCGATGGCGACACGATGGAGCTCGGCACGGTGTTCGCGACCCAGCAGAGCATCCGCGTGTGCCGATCGAATCCGCAGCCGAGCTACTCCGGCGCGTGTGCGCTGCCTGCCGGAACGCACACCGTGACGGCGGCCAACGGTCACTTCCATTCGCGCGGCCGCGAGTTCCGGATCTGGGCGTGGGACGGCATCTCGACGACGCAGCCGGCGGACGACGCGCTGTTCTACCAGAACACCGATTGGAACGAGCCGCTGATGAAGACCGACATCGGCATGGTGCTGCCGCAGACCGGCGGCATCTGGTGGACCTGCGACTATCTGTGGACCGAGCCCGACGGCGGTTGTGCCGCGGTCGACGCGCGCGATCCGCAACACGCGAACGACTGCTGCTACACGTTCGGCCCGACGGTGGAGACCAGCGAGCACTGCAACGTGTTCGCCTACTACTATCCGAAGGTCACGACTGGTGACGTGACGTGCTTCTAGCGCGACTGGCGATCCTCGTCGCGCTGCCGGGTTGCTTTCTGACCCATTCCGATCCGCCGTGCGTGATGACCGGCGCCGACACCGTGATCATGAGCTGGGGCAGCGATGCACTTCACGACACGACCGATGGATCGATCGTCCCTCTCGTCTCCGCGCCGCAGGGCGGCCAGATCATGCTGATCGGAGCACGCACCGTGGCGACGGTCGATCGTTGCGCGGTGACGATCAACGCGGCGTTGCGAGACCCCGCGAACAATCGCGTGATCGGGCTCGAACAACGCGATCTCGTGATCGGCAATCGCGGCGACGGCTGGGCCGAGCCCCTCGACTGGATGATGTTATCGGGACTCGCAAATCTCCCGGTCTGCCCGACGACGGTCGCGACAAAGCCGATCGATGGCAACACGTTTCAGCTCGAAGTCCGCCTATCGATCGGATCCAAGGTGATCTCGGAGCGCACCGCGTCGATCGTTCCGACGTGCAGCAGCTCGTATTGCCACACCGACTGTACGACCGGCGGCTTGTAGCTCGGAAACTCTCGCGTCATCGCGTCGGTATCCGCGATGCACGCCAGTTCCTCCGTATCGGCCGCAATGGCCAGGAGGTTGTTATGCGTTTGATGGCAGAGCTGCTCGCAGCGTCCCTTGCACTCGGCTCCGGTTCCATGTTGGGAGGCTGTGAGCAGCGCCAAACCCCACAGAGCCAGTATCCACAGAGCTCCTACTCGCAGAACCAGTATCCACAGAGTCAGTACTCGCAGAGTCCGTACTCGCAGAGCCCGTACTCGCAGAGCCCGCAGTACCAGAACCCACAGAATCAATATCAGTCCCCGCAGAACCCAAACCCGACCCCGCAGACCTACGACCAGAGCCAGCAGCAGCAAATGCCGTCTCCTGTTGATCAGCAGGGTCAAGCTCCGCAGATGCAGGATTCTGGGGACGGCCGGCCGACACATCTCGGGATCGCGATCACCCCGCTCACCAACGATCTTCGCAATTACTACGGTGCGCCTTCAGATCGCGGCGTCCTCGTGGCGCACGTCGAGCCCGGGTCGATGGCAGATCGCGCGGGTCTCCGCGTCGGCGATATCCTGCTCGATATCAGCGGGCAGCCGGTGAATCGCGCCGATGATGTCGTCTCGGCGCTCGGGCGCCAGCGCGGTGGTCAGATCCAGCTCGATGTGATCCGCGGTGGCACGCAGCTACGGCTCACCGCGATGCGCGGTCGCCCGTATCCGCAGAGAACGGCACCGATGTAGACTGCGTGCGTGATCGAGCTCGGTGAGTTGAATCGAATCAAGCGCGAAGCCTCGGCGTTCCTGCTGCCGCTTGGCAGTGCGACGCCCGAAGCGATCGCAGCCGCGCTCGCGCCGCGAGACTCCGATTACGCCGCGGTGTTCGCCGGTGCGGCCGCCGCACAGGCGCGCAAGGGCTACGAGGCATTCTGGAAGACGCCGCCTCGGGGTCTCGCGAAGCCGGGCCAGACCGAGGTGGTGGCGTTCGCGCTGCAAGCGGACGCGCTCACGACCGACAACGAATTCAGCCGCGAGTTTCCGGGCGGCTATCGAAAGATCGCCGCACGGCTGAATCCCGACAACGTGTGGGTGAGCTTCAAGTTCGTCGTGCCGGGCCAGACGACAGGCATGGCGTACGACGGGCTCGTGCTGCTCGCCGGCCGATGGGCATGGTTTCCCAAGCCGTGGCGCGTGCTCGGCGATACGAACTAGATCGCAAAGGCGCTTGCGCACAGCGCGAGCACGAATCCCGCCGCGACGGCGTACTGCCACTTCGGTCTCGTCTCGCGCGGTAGGACATCTTCGAGCGTCGCGATCGCCTCTTCGGAAGCGAAGAACCAACCGTCGTCCTCGGTCGCCATCACGTATTCGATCTCGACGCAGTCATCGAGCAGGATCGGCAGCGTTGGCGCGTCGACGAATTCGACGATCTCGTAGTCGTCGAACACGAGCTCGAGCTCCATTTCGACTTCGAGCTCGGGATCCCAAGCGTGCGCCATCATTGCCACCAGCTCGGGCCCGCCACCTACCAGCTCCTGGACGCAGTCCATGAAGCCTCATGGTTCGCGGTTTTTGCGAGCCGGCGCAAGTTTGTAATGGGGGCGCGGTGGGGTAGCCCGAGATAGTACGCGAATTTTGCGCGGTTATTGCTTCGGCCCGAGTGCCGGCGGCGCCGTGTTGAGGTTCGGTGGTGGAACGATCACGAGTTGCACTTCGATCACGGGACCCTTTTCAAACACGTCACCGATCTTCGTCTGAATCCGATCCGTATCGACGATGCCGTTTTCGACGAAGTACCACTTCACCGCGTCACTCCGGCGCTTCGCGAGGTCGGCTGACTTGGCGTTATCGGCGTCCGGATGCCCGACGACGACGAGCTTGAGATCCGGCATCGCCTTCACGAGGTCGAGTGACTTCTGCATCAGCGCGTTATTGGTCGGGATGACGCGCGCACGCCCTGTATCGAACTTCACGCCTGACAAGCCTTTGAGTGCTTCCGCAACCGGCGCCGGGATCGTGTCCGGACAGCCGTCTTGATCCTGGAACCCATTCACGGTCTCGGGTTCGTTCGGGCACTTGTCGTTCGCATCGGCGATGTTGTCGTGATCGTTGTCGGGATCGGGGCAACCGTCGTCGTCTTGAAACTTATCGAAGTCTTCGGGCTCGTCGGGACACTTGTCCGCGGCACCGACGATGCCGTCGTGGTCCGGATCGAACTCGGGACAGCCGTCGTCATCGTCGATGCCGTTGACGGTCTCGGCCTCGTGCGGGCATTTGTCTTTCGAATCGGGAAAGCCGTCGCCATCGCTATCGAGATCGACCGGCGGCTTCGGAGGCTCGACGTTCGTCACAACCGGCTCGACCGCGACTTCGGCCGGCTTGGTACGATGAGCGAACGCACCGAACGTCGTCGCGAGGCCGATCTGAAACTCGATCGTCGAGGTGTAGCCGCGCACGGCCGCCGGCATGTAGCCACTACGAACGTCGACGCGTAATCGCCCTCTATCCCAACTTGCGCGATACGGATCGCGAGGTCCGATGCTGAGCCCAAGGCCCCCGTAGACCAGCGGCTCGGTCTGCGTCTTGATGAACGGCGCCGACGATGTGACGGTCTCGGCGCCCGCACCGAGGACGAAATGTGCGGAGAGCCGGCCGTCACCGAGCCGAAAGATGGCGTGCGCACGCCAGCCGAGGTTAGCCGCGAAGTACGAATTGTGGCTGCCGCCGATGATTGTCGCCGACATCGGTCTCGTGAAGTTAGGCCTGAACGCGAGCTCGGCCTCCACACCGAACGCTGCCTCGGTGTTGCCACCGAGTGAAGCAAGCGAGAGCACGGACAGCCGCGCTCCGAACAGCTGCAACACCCCGGTATTGCGCTCGGCTGCCCAGTCGCTACCGAGCTTGACGCGATTGCCGAAGGAATCGAGCCCGATAAAAGCGCCTGCCTCGATGCGCGGCTCGGCCCGCGCGGGGACAGCGATGCCAAGCACGCATACAAGGATCCCCACTCGCATTCGACCATCATATCTGAACACTCCCGAGGCGCCGCTGGTCGCGGAGGTGAATTCTCCCAAGCAGACCAGGTGCTTACGGAAGTTAGTTATCGGCCGCGGCACGGAGCTCGCGCGCGCGTTGCGCGACCTGCGGATCGATGTCGCGCTCGAGGGCGACGATCGCATCGACGAGCCGGTCGCCGGCAGCGCGCTTTGCCGAGCTCACGAGCTCGGGTGCATCGCGCAGCGCACCGCCCTCGATAGCCGGCGCCGCGAGTACGCGCCGGAGCGCACTCTGCGCGACGTAGAGCTCGATCTCCGCGCGACGATGCTCGACGGCCTCGCGCCTCTGCGACTCGAACAGGATCTTGTTCGCAATTCCGGGCGCGCGAAGCTCGTAGACGATCCGCGTGTAGCGATTACCGGCCGTGCGCGTCTTCTCGGTGCGCTCTCTGATCTCGAGCGGCCCGAGCTGGCCGAGCATGCAGGCGGTCGGTCGCCGCCACGCAACGTGGTGAAGCGTTCCCGCGGGAACATCGATCAGCACGTAGACGCCGCCGTTCAACCACGCCGCGGCGCCGAGGTAGCCGATCAAGCCGCCGACGACATCGGCGATCACCGCGCCGGCGATCACGGGTCCGTGCGGCGAGCCGCGGAGCTCGCCTACCAAGATGATCGCGCCGATGATCGCGGCGGTCGTACCCACGACGAAGAACAGCGCCGGAACGTACCAAGCGCGATCCGTGGACAGCTTGATGACGCCGGGCCGCACGACAATTCCGATAACACGTTCTGCATGTGGGTGGATCGTTCAGCACGGCGTGCTCCGACCGTGTTCCGCACCTCAGCCACAACGCAGCATCGCGTACTGAGTATCGACAACGTACGCCCCCGGCTAGATTGCCCGCATCTGCTATGGTTTGCGAATGCCAGAGCTTGCGGCATTGGAACAGGCTGTCCTCGCGGCCCCCGACGATGATGCGCCGCGGCTCGCATACGCGGACGCCGTCGAGAAGGCCGATCCAGAGCGCGCGGAATTTATTCGACTGCAGCTCGACCTCGCGAAGTGGCGAAAAGCGCATCAGGATCCGCCCCAGTCGATGAAGGCGTCCGCCCGCTGGCAGCAGCTCAAAGATCGCCGCGGCGCGGACTGGGCGAAGCCTCTCGCGGGCCTGGTCGACAAGTGGCAATACCTTCGCGGCTTCGTCGAGGTGATCTGGAGTGACGCGACGGCATTTCTTGCGAACGCGGAAGACATCTACCGTCGAGCGCCGGTCCTGCACCTCGATCTCTCCGGCGTGAAGCCGGTTGCGGCAAAGCTGTTCAGCTCGCCCCATCTGTCACGGATTCATTCGCTGAATTTGTCGAACAATGGGCTCGATGACGCCGACGCAAAAGCGATCGCCGCGTCTTCGCAGCTGGGGAACCTTCGGTGGCTCGATCTGCGCAACAACAAGATCGGTGCGGCCGGTCTCGAAGCGCTCGCATCTTCGAGCAACCTACCGCGCCTCCAGTACCTAGGCCTCGAGTCGAATACCCTCGACGATCCAACGCCGCGGCACGCCGACGAGTACGACGCCGAGCACCCGACCGCGACGGCATTGCAGAAGAAGTACGGACGCCGCCCGTGGCTCTCGATGGAGAGCGCCCGCAAGTTTCCGAAGTGGCCACCGGATCGCGACGAGATCTAGTCAGCTCGGGCGCAGTACGATCCAGACAGAGACATCGAGCCCTGCCGGCCCGATGTCGATCTGTAGACCTCTGGGCTCGTCGCTCTGGAGGGCGCCGGCGAGCGTCCCGAGGCCAGCGGCAATCTGTCGGCTCCTGGCCGGGTCGGCGAACTTGTTCGCCACCGTGACGGCTTGGTCCCACGTCGCGTTGCCGTATAGAAACCCGAGCTGCGGTGCGGGCCCAATAGGTGTGCACTCGGTCAACACCGAGAGCGCGCCGGGACCGAGCGTCGGGTGGAGCGCCTTCCACATCGTGAGCCGCGTTTGCGCCACGCCGAGCTGACCCGCAACCTCGTCGATCGTCCGGAGGAAGCGATCCTCCGCGTCGGGCTCGCGATCCGGGTAACCGACACCGATCACGCCCCGCTGTTTGGTGAGAAACGTGACGCGGCTGATGATGCCCGCGCCGGGCACCGCGAGCAGCTTGTCGACGGCGGCGAGCCACGCGTCGCGAACCGGTGCAGGCGCGAGCTGATCGACAGCATCGCGTGCGGGGACCGGGCCAGCGATCACGAGGCCGGCGTCGAGCCGGTCACCATCGGTGAAGATCCGCAGCATCGCGCGCGGCGGAGCCTGCGGCGGCTCCAGATGCGGAGCGATCGCCGCGAGCGCATCCGGGTGATACGGGATCATCAGATCGATCCGACGCGACAGCGCCGACACGGTGAGGTACACGCTCGACGTTCCGGAGACCGTGACCGCGGTGAGGATCGCCTCCACGTTCGTCTGGCGCTCCGCGAGTACCTGACTGAGGCGAATGAGATGCGGCGCTTCGTTGCTCACGGGGATCACGATACCCAACGCAGGAGGCTAGTGCTGCTCCGTCGGAGCCGGCTTATCCGCCTGTGCAAGCTGAACCGGAGCCGGCTGACCGTTGAGCTCGTCGAGGCTGGTCCCGGTCGACTCGGCGATCTTGGCGAGCACGTCGCGATGAACGCCCAGGTTCTCGTACGGCTTCTGAGGATCGAACGCGAGCCCGAAGCCCTTCGCGGCGCTGGCGATCTCGTAGACGGTGTGCGCGTCGATCGTCTCGAGCGCGCCGATCATCGCGAGCCTCGACATCGCCGCATCGCCGTTGAGGAGCGACGCGGCCTCCATGAAGCGGAACGTCGTTCCAGACACGCCTGCCTTTTGCGGCAGCGACGCCTCCGTCGCGGTCGAGATGAACTTCGCAGATGGATCGACGACGTTCGCGACCGTACCGATGATCCACGGGAGCTTGCCGTCGGGGCCTCCTGCTGCAGCGATCTCGCGCTCGCTCAGGTGGTAGCCCATTGCCTGCGCCTCTTTGACGGTCATGCCGGTCCTCGCGAGCGGGCTCTGTTCGCCGGCTCCCGTGAGCTTGCGGGACTGCGCAGGCAACGAAGCCTCGGCGTCGTCGGCAAACACGCCCGGCAGCTTCGTATCCATGTCCTGGTTCTTCCAGGACTGGAACTCCTTCTGCGAGCCCTCCTTCTCCGTGCTCAGCGGCTTCAAGAAGTCCTTGGTGTCGGGAGCCTTCTCGCCTTCCGCGCCCGTGTACTTCTTGTCCTTCTTGTACTGCTCCATGCGAGCGCGATAAGCCTCGGCATCCGCCGCGCTGAACTCGCCGGGCTTCGCTTGCGGCCCCGACTTGCTGGCCGCCGCGTCGAACTTCGCGCCGCCGTCCTTGACCATGTCCTGCGCGACCATCTCGGCAAATTTGCCGAGAGCGATCATCCGTTCGCGAGCGTTACCGCTCTTGAGGACGTCGAGCATCGTCTGCGCGTGCTGCGCTGAATCGTTTCCACTGAGGACTGCGCCGGCGTATCCGGAGCTCGACTGCATGCCGAGACCCGCGAGCGCCTGAGTCTTCTCCTGCTCGGAGCGGCTCTTGTTGATGTAGTCCATCGCCTTGGCGCACATCGTGTCGAGGTTCGCGTCGACAGCAACCTTGACCGGGCCTTCTTTCAACACCGTCAAGGCGAGCTCGCGCTCGAAGATCTCGCGCTTTGCGCGCAGGGCCGGATCGACACCTTGGCGCGCCTGCGCCTGGGCCTTCTTGACCTCTTCGATGTTCGTCGACAGGAACTCCGTCAGGCCGGTCGAGCTTTTGGGATTCTTGGCGAGCCCACCCGCCGACGCTTCGCGCGCGAGCGCGAACACGACGTGCGGATCGAGCAAGGCGTCCTTCATCTTCGGATCGGCGAGCTTCGCGTCGAGCTCGGCCTGCTTCGCCTTGATCTTCGTCGTCAGCTCGTCGTGGGCTCCCGGCGTTGCCTCGGGCTTCAGCAGGTGCTTGCGCATCTCCCAGAGCGCATCGAGCTCACCGCGCAGACCTGCCTCGACCGGCGCCGGCACATGCATCGGCTTGTCGTCACCGAGGTGAACCTCGGCGTGACGCGTCGTGTTGGCCTCTTGCTTCTTCGCGGCCGCGGCTTCCTCCGATTGAGCCTTGTGGACCTCGGGTTGCTCGATGTTGGAGAGCGGCTTCTCCTCGGGCTTGGCGACCGGCTTCTCTTCCGGCTTGGTAACCGGCTTGTCCTCGGCGGCCTTGTCCTCGCCCTTGGCGACGACGAGATCCTCGGGCTTGACGACCTTGTCGCCGACCTGTGCCTTGCGCTGCTGCGCCGCGCTCTTCTCGAGCATCTCGGCGAGCTCGACGTTGTTCGCGGCTTCGATGTGCTTCTGCGCGAGCACGAAGCCTTGGATGACGCCTCTCGAGTCGGGACCCAGCTTGCTTGCCTGATCGCGCAGGTTCTTCTGGTGTTGCGCCGAGCTCATCACGTTCTGATCGAGCATCGCGGAGATATCTTCGACGGTGGACGCCGCACCCATGATGCGGACTTCGCCATTCGGGCTCTTGACGCCGACCACGGGCCTGAAACCCTCGGCATCTTCAGGGCCAAAGATCGGGACCAGCTTGCCGCGGTATTGCTCGACGAGCTTGACCGGACCGCCTGCGCCCTTCGCGTCTTGACCGATCGACAGGACGAGCGCGTCCTTCCAGATCACGATGTGCTGTCCGTGCTCGTCGGTCTCTTGCAGCGTGATCTTCACGCGCGGCGGGCCGCCTGGAACCTCGGGCTCGTACGTGATCTTGCTGATGCCTTCGACGACGCGGCGCTCGATGTTACCGCCGTTCGCCTTCTGCATCTTCGGATCGAACGCAGCGCCGGGCTCTTGGTTACGCGGCAGGTTGCCGTTGCGAGCGGCTTCTTCGAACGTGAACTGCGTGAGTGCGTCTTGCGCTGCTTTCACGCGCGCCGGATTGCCGCTCTCTTTGGCCTCGGCGATCTCCTTGTTGATCGCGGTGAGCTTGTCGCGCTGCGCACCTTCCGCCTGGTTGGCGAGCTGGGGGTGAACGCCGATCCACTCGACCTGGTTCGCCTTCGAGCCGTCGGATTTTGTCTTGGAGGCTGCGGCTTCGCTGCCCCACGCGCCCGCGGCTCCAGCACCGATGTTCGCGATCTCGCCAGGCTTCACCGAGCTGTCGTTGAACCCTTGATCGCCGAACGCGAAGGCGCCGGCTTTCTTCATCGCCTCGAGCGTCTCCGGAGACATCACGTGATCGGGCAGCTTGCGGTTCGGTCCAGGTCCGCCCGCAAGATCGGTCGCCTTCGTATAGAAGTAGCGAACCTGGCCGTCGGGACCGGTCACGGCAAACCGCGCGGTCGCGCCACCGTTCTTGGCGAAGTCCGGCCAGGTCGAATCGGGTCCAGACTCGATCGGACCGACCTTGCCGTCGTACGTCTTGATCTTGGCGGCGTTCTTGTTGAGCGCGACGTTATCGGCGTGCTCGTGCGCGAGCATGAACCGCGCCTCGGGATCCGACGCGGTCTCCTTCATCCCGTGTTCGGCCTGGTGCTTCGGAACTTCCGAGTCACCGGCGCCCTGACCAAACTTGCTCTTCGCGCCATCCCACGGGTTCTTGCCACCGATGACGATGTCTTTTTCGCCGGCCGTCTTCGGCCTCGACATCTCGTTCGCGACGCCTGCGAATCCGGCGCCGATCGTGACGTGGTCGAACACCTCTTCGATGTGTTGCGCGCCGTTATTGGTGACGGTCTTCTGATGCAGATCCGCAACGAGCTGCTCGTCACGAATCCGAGTCTCTTCTCGCGCCGCTGCGATCTCTTTCTCGCGTGCGGCGATCTCTTCGGCCGTGCGCTTCTTGATCGCCTTGAGCGCCGCGGCGTCTTCTTTTTCAGCGTTCGCCTTCTTCGCCGCAACTTCCTCGACGGTCGGCTCGACGACCTTCGGCTCCTCTTCCTTATCTACGGCCGCCTTGGCCGCGGCGGCCTTCTCCTCTTCCGCCTTCGCAATAGCCTTCTTGTCCGCGGCAGCCTTCTCGGCGGCGACCTTCTCTTCGTCGGCCTTCTTCTGCGCCGCGGCCTTCTCGGCGGCGGCTTTGTCCGCGGCAGCCTTGTCGGCGGCTTGCTTGTCTTCTTCCGCCTTCTTCTGCGCCGCGGCAGCTTTCTCTTTCTCCGCCGCAGCCTTGTCGGCGGCTAGCTTTTCTTCGTCCGCCTTCTTCTGCGCGGCGGCCTTTTCTTCGGCGGCCTTTTCCTCGGCAGCCTTCTTCGAGGCAGCGGCCTTGTCGGCGGCGGACTTCTCTTCGTCGGCTTTCTTCGCGGCAGCGGCCTTGTCGGCAGCGGCCTTCTCTTCCTCTTGCTTGGTCTTGGTCTTGCCTTCGGGGTCGTGATGATCGAGCTGCGGTGCCTCGGGATCGCCGCTGTGCGCGAGGTCGGGCCCCGTCGTCGGCGTCGTGGTCTTCGACGTGATGCCGGCGAGCTTCTTGAAATGATCCGGAAGCGTCGTCGGGTCGCCGTGCTTCACGACGAAGTCGACGAGCTCTTTCTGCTCTTTCGCATCGAGGTAGTGCGCCATCTCCTCGAGACCGGCCGCGCTCAGATCGCCGTTGATGAAGTCGCGCGCGGTCTTCTTGGCGCGCGCCTTGTGCATGCCGTAGCCGACCGCGAAGCCGGTGACGCCCTTGGTCGCGTTGCTCTTGAGGAGCTCGGCCCAGAACCCCTCGGCGTCGTTATAGTTGTCGACGTAGACGAAGAAGCCCGCCGTGTTCGCGCCCATGTCGGACATGGCGTTCGCGATCATGTTGTTGAGCGGCCCCTTGGTGCGGCCCTCGTTATCGATATTGCTCGTGCCCGCGGCCGAGTCGATCGCCTGCTTGACCGCGCCTTCCATGAATGCGCGCGGCGCGCCTTTGAGCAGCCGCGCGCCGAGCGAGTCCTCGCCCCACAGCGCCTCGCCGAGCTTCTTGTCGTAGGTCTTCTCGTTGGTGAGCGTGTTGTAGACCTCTTGGCCGCTCGCAAGGATCACGTTCTTCGTACCGGCCGCGACGATCTTCTCGATGTTCTCGATGCCCTTGGGCCCGAGCTCCATCGCAGTTCCCACGAGTCGGCCGCCGCCCTTCTTGACGCCTTCGTCGAACACCGTGAACAACTTGCCGGTGACGGTCTTGCCGACACCCTCGCTGAAGTTCTGCAGGGCCTTGACCTCGGTGAGGCCGGCGAATGCAGATGTCCCGACCGCCTTGATGACATCGGCCGCGAGATCGCCTGCGCCGTATTGCGCGCCGAGTGCCGCGTACTTGAACGTGATCGTGCCTGCGCTGACGATCAGGTTTCCGATCACAGCGGCGAGCACCGGCGACGCCGTGCCGGCGGTGACGACCGTGACGATGATCCCGCCGACCACCTCGAGCACGGTGACGACCGCATCGACGACCGACTCCAGGGCCTTGTTGTAGGCCTCGGTGTCTTGCTGGAGATACTCGCCGAGCTGCTGGAGCCGCTCGCCGTCGGCACCCAGCTCGCCGAAGTTTTTCTGCGCGAGCGCGCCTTTGAACTTCTCGTTGTACTGCTTGTCGAACTTCTGCTCGCTGTTCTCCTGCGTGCTCTTGGCGTCCGTGTAGCCGATCTTTTCGGCCGCATCCATGAGCACGCCGCCGATCAGGCCGCTCTTGGCGTAGTGCGCCTGGAGCTTCTGAACGTAGTTGAGCTGTTCCGGAGTCTCCGGCTTACCGCACAGGAGGACGCGGGTCTTGTTCCAGTCCTTGCCGCCGAGCTCGTCGGACAGCACGCCACCCGGATCCGGGAAGCTGAGATCACAGCGGCTCAGCTCGTCGAACACGGTGAGTGGCTCGCCCCACATGGCTTGGAACGCCATGCGGATCGCTTTGATCTCTGCGCGCGATTTCGGCTCGCCGCCGGTCGACAGGACCTTGTTGATCGTCTCTTCGTCGGTGCCCGGCGAGTTCCAGCACGCGTACGCGAGCATCAGCTCGGGCTCGGCCTGGCCGGTCTTCATCTTGCGCTCGGCGACCATCCACTCGAGAAGATTCGAGAGAGGGCCGTCGTGCTTGAACATGTCGCGGGTCGCGTTGTCGATCGCCGTTCCGTCGTTCCGCTTGCGCGCCTTGAGCTCGCCGAACGTGATGTCCGACTTCGTCATCTCGCCGTCGATCAGGTCCTGCACGTTGTCGTACGCGCCGCCCATCTTCTTCATGCGGGCGTCGATGTCTGCCTTGTGCTTGTCCTCGAGGGCTTTGCGCTCCTCGTCGGTCTTCGCGGCCTTCCATTCCTCGGCGTACTTCTCGTCTTCGAGCGCTTCGAAGATCTGATCTTCGTTCGTGCCGATGCCTTCGGCGCCATCGAGCATCTTGGCGACCGCGACGTCCTTGTCGTTGCGATTTACTTTCGCGAGCTCGAGCGCGAGCGTCAGCTCGCTGCCGCTCTCGTCGTCCTTGAGTGCGAGCGCGAGCGCATCGCCGTCTTCGGTGCCGTTGCCCTTATCCCAGCCCTTCGCGGCCGCGTACGTATTGAACTGCGCGCGCAATCGAGCGCGCTCCTCAGGAGTCGCGGCACCCTCGAGGATCGACTTGATCTTCGCCTCGTCGGTGCCGATGCCGTCCATCGCATCGAACAGCCGGATCGCGTTGGCCTTGGTCTCGCGATCTTCTTTGGCGATGCTCTGGTCGAGCAGCGTCGTCATGACGTCGAGGTCGCAGCCGCCGAGGTGGCTCTTGGTATCGTTGACGACCTTGATCGCCTCTGGGTTCGTGTTGAGATACGTGATCTCCGACTCCGAGCAGCTGCGCATGACTTCTTCGATGCGCTTCTCGTCGTCGTTCCACCAGTGACACGAGTCGTCGAGCTCGAGCTTGATCGCCGTCGTGCGATCGTGATCGAGATACGACATCGCGATCTTGAGCTCGTTGCCGCTCATCTCGTCGGCGAGGTCGTAGCGGAGTGGCCGCTTGCCGCTGCCCTTGCCGCGATTGTCGAAGTGATCGTCGTACGTCGCCTCGAGGTATTCGATCTGACCGTACGAGCACTTCCGCAAGATCGAGTAGATCTTGTTCTCGTCGGTACCCCAACCGTCCATCGCCGTGCGCAGACCGGATGCATCCGGGCTCGCGAGCTTGGTCTTCTTCTGGATGTCGGCTTCCGCGGCCTTGTGGACGTCGGCTTCCATCGCGCCCGGCTCCGTCGCCTTCTCGAGATCGGCGTCGAGCTTCGCGCGGATCTGCGACAACTGCAGCGTGACCTGCTTGTCGAACTCGCCGAGCGCCTTGCGCGCGCTCGCGTTGAACTCCGCGACCGACTTGTCGAGCTTCGCGGTCTCTTTGGTCGCTGTGTCGGCGAATCCGGCCGACAGCGTCGACAACGAGCCGCCGAGATCCGTCGCGCCTTTGCCGACGTCCTTGACGATCTCGCCGCCGACCTGCTTGGCCTGGTTCTCGCGATCCGTGATCGCTGCGAGATAGACGTCCTTCTGCTTGCCGAGCGTGATGCCGAGCTCGGCGGTGCCGTCGCTCGCGAACTTCGTCAGGCCCCCGAGGTTCGCCTGGTGTGCAGCCTCGAGCTTGACCTTCGCATCGGCAATCTTCGGCGCGATCTGTTCGTACTTGAACGGGCCGCCGCGCTTCAACGTCTTCTGCAGATCCGTGACGATGTGCCCGTAGCTCTGCGCGTCTTCGTGCGCGCGCTTCTTGATCCGATCCGTGAGCTCCGCGCTCGCGGCCGTCACGTTGTCGGTGAGCTCCTTGCCCGCCTGGTCTGCACCGTCGAGCGCGCCGGCCTTCTCCGTGTCGATCCGCTTCGTGCTGCTCGCCTTCGCGCCTTCGACCGCCTTCTGCGCGGTCACTTCTTGCGTGTCGAGGTGCGCCGCTGCGGCGGTCGCGGTCGCGTCGAGGTTCTTGCCCGAACCCTTCGAGTAGACGTCGATCGATGCCTCGAGCTCGATCTTCGCCGGATCGATGGCGTCCCGCACCATCTTCTCGGCCTTCGCGTCGACGTCCTTGCCGATCGCGAGCATCGTCGCTTCGTACTTGCCGCCGAGCTGCTTGCCGTGATCGATCAGGTGGTTCTTGTAGACGTCGTTCTTGAGCGAGGTCGCCGCGCTCCCGAGACCCTTGCTCGCGCTGCCGAGCGAAGGATCGAACTTCGCGGCCGCGATGTCCGTCGCCTTGTGCGCCTTGTCCTTCGCGATGTCGATGAACGGCTTCACGCCGGCCGCGAACTTCTTGATCGCTTCGGTCGCCTTGGGCTGGGTCTGCGCGACGAGCGTGTCGACGACTTTCTTTGCGGTCGCGAACTTGCCGGTGAGGTCGGTTCCCTTCGCGGTGCGCGCTGCCTGGATCTGCGCGGTGCCCGCCTTCTTGTTTGCCGCGATGTCGCCGAGCGCCTTCTTCTCGGCATTCGCGAGCGTGCCGGTCATCCCGTCGTACGCCGCGGCGACTCGCGCGCGGCCCGGCGTGACCACCGAGCTCTTGAACACATCGACCTGCGACGTGATGTCCTGCGTGACCTTGTTGATCTGCGTATCGAGCGCGGTCATCAGCTCGGTCTGATGCGCCTGCGCGACCGAGGTCAGCCCGCCGAGCTCCCCGACGATCTTCGCGTGGTGCTGCTCGACGGTCATCCCCGTCTCGGTCAGCCACTTGTCGGACAGCTTCTTGTTCGCCTTCGGCGAATCGAGATGGAGCGCCTCGATCGCGTGGACATCGACGGCACTGACTACAACCGGGGCTGCAGTCGATTTCGCCGTGTACGGTTGCGGCAGCTTGCCGCCGCCGTTGCCCGCGATCGCCGCGGGGCCATGAGCCGCGACGTCCTTGCCACCCACCACCTGGGTCGGATCTCCCTTGGCGTGTTTGCCACCGGCGTCGGGCCCGAGGCCTTTGCCACCGGATGCGTTCGCAGCCTTGGGATCGATCGTGACGTCGGCGCCCGACTTCGGGCCGCCGGCCGTCGCGCCGTCGCCGTCCTTCTTGGACGGATCCTTCGCGCTCGGATCCTTCGCGTCTTGCTTGCCGTCGACTTGCTTGCCGTCGACTTGCTTGCCGTCGGCCGGCTTCTTCGACTCGTCCGGCTTGTCGAGAACCGGATCCGGATCGCTCTTCTTCTTGCGCATCACGGCGCTCGCGCCTCGGCTCGCGACGGAGGCGTTCTGGCCTCTCATCACGGCCGCCGCGGCGAGGTCCGCTTCGGCTTCCAGGTTGTGATCGTCGCGGATATCGTCGAGCGGCGGCCTCGCGCCACCGCGTGCTTGGATCACGTGGGCGACTTCGTGCGCGATCAGCGCCTGGCCGCGCGGCGAGGTCGGATCGTACTGACCCGAATTGAAGTGAACCTGACGGCCATCGACATACGCGTGCGAGTCGAACGCCTCCGCCGCCGCCGCGGACTCCGCACCGACATGGATCGTGATGTCGGAGACCGGTGTCCCGAATGCATCGGCGAAGCGTGCTTGCAGCGCATGAGGCAGCGCCGATCCCGATGACTCGCGCGCGCGTTCGGCAAGCCCCTCGGCCGCGGTGCGTTTTCCCGGGACCTTGGGGACCGGCCCTTCAGGATCGGTGTTCGTGTGTTTGCCGGGCTTGAGCTCGGCGCGCGAGAGCTCCTCGCGGTGCGAGCCCTCCTCCCGGTAACGTCGATCGAACTCGTTGCTCATGAGCGGTCGGGAGAGAACCCGAGTCGGTTATCCTACTGGATTTCACCCCGGCTCCTTCCCTAACGCAGTGCAGCTCTCCTTGGATACGTCCGGTGATGTGTGGGGCGATAGGTGGGGTGATGTACCCGCGCTGTACATTCCCGTGGATCTCCAGCGGTTTGCGACACCCGTCACGCATCGCCATACTCCATGTTCGGGATGCGACCAAGCCATGTATAACCCCGCCCATGCGCATCGCTCAGTTCGCTCTCGTCTTGGGTGTTCTCGCGGGTTGTGGAAGCAAACGTGAGAACACCGGTGATGGCGGATTAGGCGATGGCCATCCGGCCGATGCTTGCGTCGGTCTGCAATGTCAGGTCGTCGACTGCGCCGCGCAGATGAAGAGCCCGACGAGCTTCTCCGGCACGGTGTACGCGCCGAACGGAACGCTCGCGCTCTACGGCGCAACGATCTACGTGCCGAACATTGTCCCGCCGCCGTTCCCCGAAGGCGCCGGGTGCGACCGTTGCGATTCGACCCTCCCCCGGCGAGCCGATCGTCCGCACGAGCTCCGACGAGTCGGGCCACTTTCGGCTCGACAATATTCCGGCCGGCACCGACGTCCCGCTGATCATCTCGATCGGCAAGTGGCGCCGCCGAGTCACGATTCCGAACGTCACGTCGTGCACGGACAACCCGCTCACCTCGGCGCAGACCTCGCTGCCGAAAAACCACCTCGAAGGCGACCTGCCGCGGATCGCGATCGCGACCGGCGGCTGCGACGCGCTCGAGTGTCTCGTCCGCCGGCTCGGCGTGTCCGATGGCGAGTTCGGCACGGCGGGCGGTAACGAGCGGATTCATCTCTATTCCGGTACCGGCGGCGCGAATCAGCTGGCGAACAGCATGCCGATGGCCACCGCGACGAGCCTGTGGGGCTCGGTCGACAACTTGAAGAAGTACGACCAGGTGCTGATGTCGTGCGAGTGCAGCCAGGACGCGACACACAAGCCGCAAGCCGCGATGGACGCGATGAAGGCGTACGCGGATCTCGGCGGACGCGTGTTCGGCTCGCACTATCACAACGTGTGGATCGGCGGCGAGTCGGGCTCGACGACCCACGTGCCGGCAGTCTGGAAAGCCATCGCGACCTGGGGAGATGGTTTCACCTCGCCGACATCCGACACGATCGATACGGTGAACAACCCCAAGGGCATGGCGTTCGCGACCTGGATGCTCAATGTGGGCGGCTCGACGGTAACCGGTCAGATCCCGATCCAGAGTGGTACCGGTCGCCAGACTTGCAACACGATGGACAATGCGAAGGCCGAGCGTTGGGTGTTCAACGACACCGGCGGGACCCAGTACCCCCAGATGTTCCAGTTCACGACGCCAAACGAGATGCCGAAAGAGATGCGCTGCGGCAAGGTCGTGTTCTCGGACATGCACGTCGCGGGCGACTCGTTCAGCTCTGGCACGTTCCCGTCGGGCTGTTCGGTGTCTCCGCTCTCGGGCCAGGAGAAGGCGCTCGCCTTCATGCTTTTCGACATCGCTTCGTGCGTCAATCCGATCTTCTAACCTCGGAGCGATGTAAGCCCGCGCACGCGGGATTCCGCGAAAGCCGCTACCCGGTGGCGACCCCATTGGGCCGCGCCGAGCGTCGCGCACGTACTAAGCTGGGAGGATATGGACGGCGGGGTGAATGTCGCGGTGCTCGCCGTGACCGTGGCGGTCGGCGAGGAGCCGACGGCGAAGCAGATCATCGATCGCTTGACCGAAGCCGGTCATCGGATCGTCGCTCGTGAGGTCGTCGGAGATTCGGAACACAAGATCCGCGCGCAGCTGCTGACGTGGATCGGAGATCCCGACATCGACGTCGTGGTCGCGACCGTCGGCATCGAAACCGAATCCGCGAGTGACGCACTCACGCCACTTGTCACGAAGCCGCTGCGTGGCTTCAGCGATCTATTTCGCATGCTGTCGTACGAGGAGATCGGCACCGCGGCGATGCTCGTCGACGCCGAGGCCGCGCAGTGTGGCTCGACCTACGTGTTCTTGCTCCCGGCGAGTACCGGCGCGATCCGCACGGCGCTCGACAAGATCCTCGTGCCGCAGCTCGATATCCGGACCAAGCCGCGCAATCTCGCGATGAAGCTGCGGCGGCGCGAGGCGAACGCGACGATCGCGACGCCAACCAAGGCCGCCGTGCCGGCGCGAACGGCCACTCCGGTCGCCGGGGTCGCGAAGCTCGAGCCGAAGACCACGACGCCGATTGCGGTCGAGGCGAAACCCAAGCTCGACGCGACGTCGAAGCCGGCGGCTGCTGCGGCGCCGAAGCCTGCGCCCTTCGGCGCGAAGCTCGAGCCGAAGACGATGCCGATCGCCGTCGAAGCGAAGCCAAAGCTGACGACGCCGCTCACCGGACCGAAGCTCGATACACCCGTCGCGAAGGTCGAGCCTGCGAAGGTCGAGCCACCGAAGGTCGAATCCGCAAGCCCGCCGGCCTCGCAGAAGCCACACAAGTCCGAGCGAACCGGTGTCGACCCACCACCGCCTCCGCCGCGCACGCGCCCTCCGACGGCACCACCGCCGATTCCACCGGCCGCCGGTCCTCGCGTAGCGTCGACCTCTCCGGAACCTCCGCCGCCCGCAGCGAAGCCGGCCGCGGCGATCTCCGTCGCTGACGAGCTCGACACGCCGAGCCATCGACGCGATTCACCGATGCCGCTGCCGCTGATCCGGCCGAGCGTGATCGTCGATGAAGTGTTGCCTCCACCGATCATCGACGAGTCCGCGCGAGTGGTTCCCTCGCACGCGGTGACCACGGGCACGATCGGAACGATCGGTGACATCAACGTGTTCACCGGCGACTCGTTCTCCCAGCTCAAGAAGCGGTCCGCACGCAAGAACTGGTTCCTGTGGCTCGGGCTCGGCCTCGCAACCGCGACGTCGGTCGCGGTGTTCGCCACGGTCCAGGCGCGCGGCAATCACGCAGTCGCCGCGAGTAACCACGCCGAGCACGTCGCGGCGCGCGCGAAGCTGCCGGATTCGAAACCGGCCGAGCCTGCCGAACCCAGAGCGCAGCTTCAAGCAGTCCCCGCGCCGGTGAAGACTCGTGAGATCGCGAAGCCATCGGCGACGAAATCGCTCGAGACGAAACATCTCGAGACCAAGCACGTCGACGAAACGTCGAAGCACATCGAGAGCCCGAAACACGTCGAGCCCCCGAAGCACCTCGAAACGGACCCCTCCGAAGCGCCGGACGAAGCGGCGGATCAGCAGCCCTCCGCGGATTCCGCGGCATCGCAAGCACGACCAGATCCGGTCGAGACGAAGCCCGTCGCGGACGGTTGCGATGAGGTCTCGTGCGTCCTCGATCACTACGATCGTCCTTGTTGCACTCGCTTCAAGCCGGCCGGCGAGAGCCTGAAACCGCGCGCCTCGCTGCCCGAGCAACTCGATCACGGCATGGTCATCGCCGGGATGGAGAAGATGAAGCCGGTCGTCATTCGTTGCGGCGAAAAATGGGCGGTAACCGGGACCGTCAAGCTCGCGATCTCCGTCGATGCGGATGGCCACGTGACCGACGTGACGGTCGCGGCGACGCCGGATCCCGGCCTCGGCAACTGTGTCTCCGCCGCGATCCGCAAGGCGACGTTCGGCAAGACGCAAGGCGGCGGCTCGTTCAAGTATCCGTTCGCGTTCTAAGCGGTCGCGTTTCGATCGCCGCGAGGACCGAACGACGATAGAGCAGCGCGAGCACGGCCACGCGCAGGAACTCTACGAGCCATTCATCGCGAACGCGCGTGAGAAGCTCGCCCAGCACCCGCAAGGTCGTGACGACGGAGATAACCGCTCGAGGAGCGGGCGAGGCGGTGCATCGCGTCGACGACGGGGCAGAACGTCGGTGTGGGACAAGTCGTCGCCGACGTCGAGCCGCGTAGACACCGCCGGCCCGACGTTATGAGCTACACTGCCGAAGATGGAGCGTGCGTCCACACCTGCGTGTGTCGTCATCGGCCCGAACTCCGGCAACTTCGACCAGTACCTCGCCGATCGCAAGGAGATGCGCGAGATCGCCGGCGGCTATCGCGACGCGCAGGTGAACTCGCTCCTCATCGACGGCAAGCGCATCAGCTATCTCGATTGGTTCAATCAGCTGCGTCGCGAGGTCGATCCCGGCGCGCAGTCGTTCGGCGCGTTCGACCCGCCGAGTCTGGCGGAGCTCCACCTCGTTAGCCGGCTCGCACGCGACGGCCAGAGCGCGGTGACGATCGGCGAGTTCCAGCAGGGACGCACGCGGCTCGAGGCGCTGCTCCGCGACGAACCGCCGGTGGTCGCGATCACCACGACGTTCTGCTTCGAGCCCAAGCCCGTGCGCGAGATCGTCGACTTCGTACGCGCGCGCTCGCCGCGCACGAAGCTCGTCGTCGGTGGGCCGTACATCTGGAACCTGGCGCAGTCGCCGAGTCGGCGCGGCCAGGACTTGCTGTTCACCGAGATGGCGGCGGACGTGTTTGTCGTCGATAGCCAGGGCGAATCGACGCTCGCACGCGTGGTGACCGAGATCGCGGGTGGGCGCGCGGGCGAGCTCGCGAACACGCCGAACCTCGCGTTGCCGGTCGACGGCAAGTGGGTGCGCACGGCGCGTTCGGTCGAGGACAACCCGCTCGACACGAACCGCGTCGACTGGAGCCTGTTCGATGCCGAGTCGTTGCGCCCGTTCGCGATGACGCGCACCGCGATCAGCTGCCCGTTCGCGTGCAGCTTCTGCACGTATCCGGTACGTGCGGGCGAGCATCGGCTCGCGAGCATGGAGACGATGGAAGCCGAGCTCCGCGCGCTCGACGCGCTGGGCGTGCGTTACGTCGACTTCATCGACGACACGTTCAACGTGCCGCTGCCGCGGTTCAAGCAGCTCTGCCGGATGCTGATCCGCAATCGCTTCAACTTCCGGTGGATCTCGTATCTCCGGTGCGGAAACATGGACGAGGAAGCGGTGCACCTCGCCGCAGAGAGCGGCTGTGTTGGCGCGCTGCTCGGCATCGAGTCCGGCAGCAAGCCGGTGCTCGAGATCATGAACAAGTTTGCCAATCCCGAGAAGTATCGCACCGCGATTCGCTGGCTCGAGGACGCCGGCATCATGTGCTGGGCGCTGCTGTTCGTCGGCTTTCCGGGCGAGACCGCCGAAACCATGCGCGAGACGATCCAGCTGATCGCGGATGCGCGTCCGACGTTCTTCGGCTCGCAGATCTGGTTCTACGACCCCAAGACCCCGATCGGGGCACGCGCCAACGAGTTCGCGATCAAGGGCAGCGGCTACGGCTGGAAACACAACACGATGGACTGGCGCATCGCCGCCGACGGCGCAGAGGAGCTCATCCGCTCGCCGAACAACTCGATCTATCTGCCGCAGACCGCGTTCACGCTCGAGACGTTCATGTACTTGATGGGCAAGGGCTTCGCGAAATCGACGCTCCAGGACTTCCTGCGGACCGCACGTGCGATCGTCGTCGATGGTTTCGGCGATCGGCCCGTCGACCTCGGCAAGTACGGCGACGCGATCGGCGGAATCAAGCGCGGTCTGGCGGCCGCGAGCTGAGCTCGGGCCCGTCGAACAGCGTCCGTTCGGTGACCTTCGTCGAGCTACAAGATCACGCCGTGAGCCACCAGTCGAACAACGGCTTGCCGGTCACGGTCGTCCAGCCCTTGCGCGCATAGGTCACGGGGCCATCGGCGGCGTAGGTCGCGATGCCCTTGGCCTCTTCGAGATCCTTGATCGCTTCGAGATCAAACGGCAGGTCGGCGATGCGAATGTCCGGATAGAACCGCTCGAACAACGAGCGCAGCACGCCTTCGATCGCGAGATAGCGCGCGCGGGCGTCGGCGTAGTCGCGCTTGCAGGCATCGTGGAGCTCGGTGAACTCCGCGCGGTAGCGCTGCTCGACGACGGCCGCCGGATACAGCGTCTGCATCACCGCGTGACGGAAGAACCCGCGATGGACCTCGCGCGACACGAACATCGAGTACAGGTCGCGGCCGAAGTGCTGCACGAACGAGAAGCTCGGCTCGGGGTACGCGGTGCCGTGCAGCCACTGGTGCGGGAAATACAGCGTCTCGCCGGGCGCGACGACGAACGAGTAGCCGCCGAGCGACTCGGCAAGCGCGGCGCGATCATCGGCGGGCATCCGCATCGGATCGACGAGATAGGTGAACCCGCACGGTCCGAGCGCGGCACTCGCCTGCGGCGGAACCAGGAACCATTCCTTGTTGCCGGCGAGCTGGGTGTTGAACGTCTGCGCGACCCAGCCGTCGACGTGACACGGCGTGGTGACCCCGGGATGGCCGAGGAACAGCATCACCGTGTTCGAACCGCCCGCGCCGAGCCCACGCTCGTGCATCGCGCGATCGAGCGGCGTGCGCAACGCGGCGTGGGTGTCGCGAAACTTGTCCGCCTGGTCGAAGAAGCTCGCGGGCACGCGAATGTCCGTCGAGGTGTGGCGCGACGAGTAGCCGCCCTGCGCGAGCGCGTGCTCGAGCCGGCCGAGCTCGGCGGTCGCCGAGGCATCGCGCGCGAGCGAGCGCTGCACCGTGGCCCACCACGCGCCGAGCGTGACCAGCCCCGCCCCGCTCGCGTCGGATAGCTCGTGATCCGCGAACGCGCCGACGATCGACTCGACGGTCGTGTGCGGGAAGCCTGCGATCAGATCCGTGAGGATCACCGGTCGGCGTGGCACGACGTAGTCGCGCCAGAACGTATCGGATGCCGGTGCCGCGATCCGTTCGATCGCCGGCATCAGGCGGTCGCGCTCGACGCATCGGCCTGCCACCAGTCGTAGCGCGGCAACGCGTTCGTGATCTTGTCCCAGTTCTGATCGCGGTTCGCCTGGGACGCCAACCAGCGAACGCCTTCGTCTTCCTCGAGCGACCTCACCGCTTCGAAGTCGAACGGCTGCTTCTCGATCGGCAGCTCGGGGAACAGCCGATCGTAGAGCCCGCGCAACACGCGCTCGATCGCCAGGAAGCGCTCGAGTGGCGATCCGTAGGTCTGCTTGGTCGCCGCGTGGAGTTGCAGGAACTCTGGCAGATAGTCGCGTTCGGTCGCGTAGATCGTCAGCTTCTGCTGCACGCAGTGGCGCAGGAAGCAACGCGGTACCTCGCGCGCGAGGAACAGCGAGTACGGTGTCGTCCCGAACTGGTCGACGATCGCGAAGCTCGGCTCGGGATAGAAGCAGCCGTGCACCCACTGCTGCGGCCAGAACAACGTCTCGCCCGGCTCGACGGTAAACCAGTAACCGTCGACCTGCTCGGCGAGTTGTGCGCGCTGCGCCGGCGGCATGTGGAACGGGCGCACCAGATAGCCGTAACCGATCGGCCCGAGCGCGGCGCTCGCCTGCGGTGGTGCGAGGAACCACTCCTTGCGACCGGCGACGTGATACTGGAGGCTGCCGATCGTCCAGCCATCGCAGTGCAGATCGGTGATGCCACCGGGCGCCGCAAAGAAGCAGCGATGTCCGCCCATCAGCTCGATCGAACGGCGATCGATCGCGGTGTGGAGGCCGGCCATCAACTCGGGTGCGCACTGCGCGCCGAGCTTCGGGATCCACACTTCCTTGCCGTCCTTGACCGGCTCGCCAGCGCGATACCGTGCGAGCCACTCGCCGAGGTTGCGCTCCTCCATCGTGTGGTAGTGGCCGGCGCCTTTGTGCTCGAACTGGATCTCGGTGAACCGCTCCATCACCTGGTCGAACGAGCCGTGAAACGGCAGGTGCGATAACATCCCGGTGATGATCACGGGCTTCTGCGGGATGACGTAGTTGTCGAGCAGGAACTGCGGCGAGCACGGCGGGATACGATCGATCGCGGGCACCGACCACATCGTATCGTGAAGGCGTGCGGGTCGCGATGTAGGAACCTGTCACCCGGTGACAGGTTCTGGACCCAGACATTCGCGATCAGATCGAACGCCACACCGCGAGCACGATGATGCGACGTCGCGTCGGTCGTGCCTTCGACGAGCACTGCGCCGGCGCGTCGCGGCTCGAACGCCAGCGGATGCCGAGCACGGAGAAATTCGCTCGGTCTCGGGCGTGATTCCTCGACGATACCATCGCGTTGACTTGTTCGCGCAGCGCGCGGTAGCGTCGAAGAATGGGCATGAACGCGACGTTTCCGACGAATCCAGCCCGCAAGCTGTCGCTGCCCGAGGTCGAGAACGTCGACGGCCCAGAGGCACGCGAGCTGATCCGACAACGCGTGGCGTTCCGGTGCAAGGTCAAGGATTGGAAGTTGCGCGACTGGAGCCTGCCCTACTTGAAACAGCGTGTGGGACACGTGAAGCGCGAGTTCATTCGCGTCGCCGACCACGAGCACATCACGGTGACGACCGCCGAGTTTCTGAGCTGGCTTGAACACGATCCGGGCTGGAAGTCGAAGCACATGCCCGCCGGCTTCGTAGGCCCGCCGATCGCGGTACACGACCCGCAGTACGCGGTGCTGCTCGACGATTTCGTGCTGCCGTCCTACGTCACGAAGAGCTGGGGAGGAGGCATCATGATCCGGAACTCGCGCGCGAATGCCGCGGGCGCGTTCTACGATACGCCGTGTCATTACGAGGACAACGTGCGGCCGGCCCTCTACATCCAGATCGCGGGCAAGAAGACCTTGTGGCTCTTCGCGCCCGATCAGGCGCCGTATCTCGGGGTCGAACCGTACCCGCACGTCGCACCGTACATCTCGAACATGGCGGATGCCTGCGCTAGCCCCGATCGCTATCCCGAGATCGCGAACGCGACATGCTACGAGATCGCGCTCGAGCCGGGCGACATCGTGCACTGGCCGGAGTTCTGGTTTCACTGGTTCGTCCACCAACACGACTTCCAGATGAACCTCCGCCTCGATTGGGATCCCCCGTCGTTCGAGCTCAACCGGCTCTCGGCGAGCTGGGCGTACGTGAATGGTCTTGCGAAGGCGCTCGGCGGGTTCGAAGGGCTCGACAAGAAGTTCACGGCGCTCCCGGAGGAGGTCCAGGCGCTGCTCGTCCGCATCGAGCGACACCTCATCAACGATCCGCTGATCGTCGACGGTCGCGCGATGACCCTCGAGCGGTTTCGCGCGGGTGGGCAAGGCGTCGACACCACCGCCTACACCCCACCGGTCAAGTGATCATGTCTTCTTCTTCGTGAACATCGACGGGTCGAGCACCTGTTTCTCACGCGCCGCGAATAGCCGGCGGTACATCATCGAGTCCGTGCACCGCGGATCGCCAACGAGCAAATGGGAGATCTTGGTCAGGAGATCCTGCGTCTCGACCGGCAGTTGTGCGAAGCGCTCGCGCAGGTTACCGAGGTCACCGAGCGCGATCGACAGCGCGTTCATGTACGCCCAGTCCCCAGCGACGGGACTCATCTGGATCGTGTCGGTGCTGAACCAGCAGTTCAGGTTCATCTGAAACACGTTGTAATGAACGAACCAGTGGTACCAGAACGTCGGGATGTGGATCGCATCGCCGGGCTCGAGCACCGTCTCGTAACACCGCACGTTCGCGAACTCGGGGTGCTCGGGAGATGGCCGGAACACGGTCTGCACGTTCGCGAAGTACGCCGGTTCCATCAACGATTCGCGCGGCACCTCCACGCCGAGCAGGTGCGCATCCTCCGGTGGGAATAGCCACACGTGCTTCTTGCCGCGGACCTGGAGGTTGATCGCCGCGGCGGCGTTGGACTCGCAGTGGCTCTTGTTGTCGAACCAGCCGGTGTTGCGGACCCACACGTTCATGCCGGAGATGCGGTCCGGGTTGATGAATCCCGGTAACGGCACATCGCGAAGCAGCTGCTCGTACTCGCGCTTCTTTCCCCACCAGTCCCACAGCTTGATCACGGGATAGTTGTGCACGACGTAGTCGCGCTTGTGGGTGACCGGGTCCTCGACAAGCGTCAGGAACTCGGACAGCGGCATCTCGACTTCTTCGCCGGTCTTCTTCCACGTCCGGATCGGAACGGTGCCGGCGGTCGCACGTAAGTAGTCGGGCCCCCACTGGAGCGCGGGCCAGTCGACCCGCACCACGAACGGCCGGTGCTCGGCGACGTAGCGTGCGGCCTTGTCCGAGTTGATGTCGTCGAGTCGTTCGATCGGGATCTTCGGGACCCCCGGATCGGGGAATACGAAGTCAGAGCTCGTCGCCACTAGCCTCTACTCTACACCTCGGCGGCGCGGAAATGGCGATCAGCCGACCACGCTCGCGAACGAGCGCCGGTAGAGGAGCGCGAGCCCGAGAAGCCGCAGATATTGGCTCGCGATCAACGCGGTCCCGACGCGTTCGAGCGGCGTCCCCGGCAACACCGAAGCCACGACGATGGCGCCGGCCGAGCAAAAGATCGAGACCATGCTGGAGAGGCGATTCGACGAGATCGCCGTGTACGCGCGCAGCAGGGCGCCGCTCACCAGCGCCGCGGGGATCGTCCAGCGCAGCACGCCGATCGTCGCGGTCGCGCGGGCGATCACGTGCGCGTCGTCCGTGAACAGCCGGAGCAGCGGCTCCGGGAAGCTCGCGATCGCGATCAAGCCGCCTCCGGCGAGCGCCAGCCACTTCACCGCGAGGCGCAACGTCGCCTTCGCACGCGCGGGTTTGCCGGCGCCGACGTTCTGGCCGATCACGATGCTCGCGGCCACGCCGAAGCAGCTGATCGCTCCCGTCGGCATCGTGATCAGGTGGAGCGTGAGGCCGTACGCCGCGACGTCCGCGTCACGGCCGGCTCCGATGATGATGCGCACCATCACCGCCTGGGCGACGAAGTCCATCGCGCGCGCGGCCTGGTACAGCACGCCGACGCGCGCGACCTGCCACCACAGACGGAAGTCGACGCGCAAGTTACGGCGGCTCCAGTCACCGAGCCCGAGGCCGTTGCGGAACTTGTAGAGAGCGGCGCAGGTGAGGAGGAGCAGCAGCGTGTCGGAGCAGCCGTCCGAGATGGCGACACCGGCGAGTCCGAGATCGAAGGCGCCGACGAACACCGGCATCAGCACCGCCACGAAGACGATCGAGATCGTCGTCTGGATCAGGCCGAAGCGCGTCCACCCCGTGGCGTCGACGGCGAAGATCGCGATCCCACTGATCACCGGCACCGGATAGAACAGCAGCCACGGGACAAGAAAGCTACGCAGGCCGGTCGCGACATCGGTGTTACCGGCGAGCGCGTGCGTGATCGGGCCGAGCTGCGACAGCCCGACGACGGCGACGACAACCGCCCACGCGAGCCCGAGGTACATACCGTTCACGATCACCGGGATCGCCTGACCATCCCCTCGTCCGGTCGCGCGCGCCGTGAGCACCTGAACGCCGATGTGCGCCGACGCGCTGAGCAGGCCGAGGATCACGAACACCGGATCCCAGATCGCGATTGTCGTCAGCCCGAACGTACCGATCATCCGGCCGACCCAGAAGATCGCGATCAGACCCTGCCACGAGCTGATGAGTGCCGTCACGGTCATGGGCCACGTCATCCGCAACAGCGTCCCCGCCAGCGGCGCTTCGAGGATCGCCGCGCGACCATGTCGTCCGCCGGCAGCGCCGGTGTTGCCGGTGCTCTCGCGATCCCCCGATGTTTCGTCGGTGCTCACGGATACGCGATCGCGATCGTGGGATCCTCGCTCACGCGGGCGAGTTGCTCGAGATAGCGGGCGAGCAGCCGTTCGCACTCGGCCGGCTCGAAGAGCTCCTTGTTGCCCAGCATGTAGACTGCGATCCCGTCGCTGCGATCGAACAGCCACATGTGCACGTCGAACGGCGTCTTGACGTGCTCGAGCGGAATCGACACCCTACTCACGCTCAGCCCCGGAGCGATCGACTCGACCCCGGCATCGTCGAGACCTCCTTGGTTGAAGTTGAAGTTGATACGTCGTAGCCGGTGAGACGCCCAATCGATCACCGGTGAAAGCCCGTGATCGTACGCCGACAGGACGACGTTCTGAGTCCGCTGGACCGCGGTCAGGAAGTTTGGGTGCCCGGCGAGATCGAGTCTCATGATCAGCGGATTGACGACCGCGCCGATCGTGCGCTCGAAGGGCTGGCGATGCCGATGGCTGAGCGGACTCTGAATGCAGATGTCGGTCTGCCCGGTCAGGGAATGCAGCGTGGATGCGAACGCGGCGAGCATGACCATCATCATCGTCGAATCGGTCGCGCGCGAGATCCGCACGAGACCGTCTCGGACGTGCGCCGGTACCGAGCTCGACGTGAAGTGCATCGCGAAGCAGGCGATGCCGCGCGGCACGGCATCGCGCCTCCGGTCGACGGCGGCTCGATCGCGGACGAACGGCACCTCGACCGATGGCGCACCGGCGAGCCGGTCGGCCCAGTACGCTCGCTCGGCGCGACCGCGCGGCGACTCGTCGTGGCGCAGCACGAAGTCGGCGAAGTCGATGAACTGCAACACCGGCGCCGGCGGCGGTGCGCGCCCGGGCCCAAGATGGAGGGGCCGGGATTCACTCCCCGACCCGGGCCCAAGCTCCGCGCGGTAAAGCAGCACGAGCTCATCGATGATGAACTGGAGGCTCGGTCCGTCGCCGGAAACATGATGGATCACCAGCCCGAGCACGTGACGGTCGGGTGCGAGGATCGCGAGCGTGCCGCGCACCGGACTGGTCACGAGATCGAATGGCCGCCCCCGGCTCTCGACCAGGCACGCCCGGAGCGCGGCGTCCTGATCGGCAGCGTCAGACAGGTCGACGGTGGCGAGCGGGAACGGCGCGGCCGGCGCGATGTCCTGGTACAGGCGGCCCTCCACGTCGCGATACGTGGTGCGCAGGCTCGCGTGCCGCCGAATCAGCTCGGTCAGCGCGCGATGCAGTGCGTCGCGGTCGAGGCTGCCGACGAGCTCGAGGCCGAGCGCGAGGTGGACGAACGGGTTGGTCGGATCGTCGCGGTGGATGTCGTGATTGGCGACCTGCATGATCGTCGCAGGTACCGATGTCTTACCGGTCGCCTCGATCGCGACGCCGGAGCGGTCGCCGTTGCGGGCCACGAGCTCGGGCAGCGCGGAGAACCGCTCGATCGTCGGCGCCGAGAAGATCTGGCGCAACGCGATGGTCGCGGCGAACGCCTGATTGATCTCCCAGACCAGCCGGATCGCGAGCAGCGAGTGCCCGCCCAGCTCGAAGAAGTTGTCGCGGATGCCGATCCGCGGCCGCGCGAGCACGCGCTCCCAGATCGCGACGAGCGCGACCTCGATCTCGGTGCGCGGTGCGACGTACTCGCTCGTCGACTGCCACGCCGGTGCCGGCAGCGCCCGCCGATCGATCTTGCCGCTCGGGGAGAGCGGGAGTTCGTCGAGGAAGACGATCGCCGACGGGATCATGTAGTCGGGCAACCGCTCGCGCGCTGCATCCAGCAGCGAGGCGGCGGTCACCGACCCGAGCGGGACGACGTACGCGACCAGCGCGTCGTCGCGCATCACCGCGACCACCTCGGCGACACTCGAGTGATCGCCGAGGACGGCCTCGATCTCGCCGAGCTCGATCCGGAAGCCGCGCAGCTTGACCTGGTGGTCGACGCGGCCGAGGAACTCGAGCTCACCGTCGTGGTGGCGCCGTACGAGATCCCCGGTCCGGTACATGCGCGCGCCGGGCACGGCGGCATGCGGATCGGGCAGGAAGCGTTCCGCGGTGAGGATCGCCCGGCCGTAGCCGCGCGCGAGGCCGTCGCCGGCGATGAACAGCTCGCCGGGGACGTCGAACGGCTGCGGCTCGAACGAGGTCGGATCGAGCACGTAGAGCGCCGTGTTCGCGATCGGCGAGCCGAGCCGGATCGGTAGGGCCGGCTCGATGCGCTTGCGCGCCGACCAGATCGTCGTCTCGGTCGGGCCGTAGAGGTTCCACAGCGCGCCGACGAGCGGGCGCAGAGCGGCCGCGAGATCGGGAGGCAACGCCTCGCCGCCGCACAGCGCGACGAACCCGGCCGCACCGCGCCAGCCCGCGTCGAGCACCATGCGCCACGCCGCGGGCGTCGCCTGCATCATCGTCGCGCCGCTGGTTTCGAGCAGCGACTTGATCTGCGCGCCGTCCCGCGCGGCGTCGCTGCTCGCGACGACCACGCGCGCGCCGGCGACCAGCGGCAGGAACAGCTCGAGCCCCGAGATGTCGAACGACGTCGTCGTGATCGCGAGCAGCGTGTCGCGCGCCGTCATCCCGGGTGCGTCGAGCATCGCGGTGAGGAAGTTCACGAGGCCGCCGTGGCGGACGTGCACGGCCTTGGGCCGGCCGGTCGATCCCGACGTGTAGAGGACGTAGGCGAGCTGGTCGGGATGAAGCGCGATTCCCGGAGCGTCCGCTGCCTCCTCCCCGAGATGGACAGGAGCGGGCTCGTCGAGGACGATCGCCCGATCGGTGGTCACGCGATCGCGGAGTGCCACGGTCGTGATCGCGATCCGCACGCCGGCATCGCCGACCATGAACGCGAGTCGATCGGCGGGGAGCTCGAGATCGAGCGGCAGATACGCGCCGCCGGCCTCGAGCACGGCGAGCATCGCGACGACCACGTCGACCCCGCGGGGCAGGCAGAGCGCGACGCGCTCTTCGCGAGCGAGCCCGGCGGCGAGGAGCCGTCGCGCCAGTCGGTGGCTCCGTGCAACAAGCTCGCGATAGGTGAGGCTGCCATCGCTGGCTTCGACCGCGATCGCGTCCGGGGTCGCGGCGGCGCGCTCTGCGACGAATCCCGGCAGGGTGCGGTCGGGCGTCGCGCGCTGGGTGTCGTTCCACGCCCGAACGAGGCGATCACGCTCGGCGCTCGTGAGGATCGCGAGATCGGCGAGCGGCGTTGCCGGCTCGGCGATGACGGCCGACAGCACCGCCTCGAAGTGGCGGGCGAAATCGGCGATCGTCGCGTCGTCGAACAGGTCGACGTTGTAGACGAACGCGAGCTCGGCGCCGTCGCGGTCGACGAGCACCGACACGTCGAGATCGAGGTGCGTCGATACGCGCTCGCGCGTGACCGACTCGGTCTCGAGCCCGACGAAGTTGTCCTGTGCGTCGTGCGCGTCGTCGAACTGCACCTGGAACATGACCTGGAACACCGGGTTCCGACTGAGGCTTCGCGTGACCCCGAGCGTCTCCACGACCATCTCGAACGGTGCGTCGGCGTGGGCGTAGGCCGCGAGCGCGGTCGCACGCTCCGCGGCGAGAAGGTCGGAGAACGGCATGCGCGCCGCGGCCGGCGTGCGTAGGACGAGCGTATTGACGAACAGACCGACGAGCCGCTCGGTCTCGGGCATCGTGCGGTTCGCGTGCGGAACGCCGATGCAGATGTCCTCCTGTCCCGAATGGCGGAACAGCGCGGCACGGAACGCGGCGAGGAGCGTGATGAACAACGTGCCGCCGTGCGTGCGCCCGAGCGCCCGCAACGCTTCGACGACCTCGCGATCGATCCGCGTCACGTGCACCGCGCCGCCGTAGGTCTGCGCCGGCGGTCGTGGTCCCTTGATCGGCAGCGTGGTCTCGTCGGGTGCGGCCGCGAGCTGGCGCTTCCAGTAGTCGAGCTGGCGATCGAGGACGTCGCCGGAGAACCACACGCGCTGCCAGGCGGCGTAGTCTGCATACCGGATCGGAAGCGGCGCCAACGCCGGTGCGCGCCCGGCCACGTAGGCCGCGTACGCGGTTGCGAGCTCGATCCACAGGATCCCCACCGACCAACCGTCCGCCGCAATGTGGTGGAGCGTGAGGTACAGGACGTGCTCGTCCGGAGCCGTCCGGACCAGCGTAGCGCGCAGCGGTGGCTCGGTCGCGAGGTCGAACGGGCGCTCGGTCTGGTCCCGCACGATCCGCGCGAGCTCGGAGGCGCGGTCCACGCCCGAGATGGAGAGGGGCGGGCTTGCCCCGACCCTCGAGCCCGAGATGGAGAGGGGCGGGCTTGCCCCGACCCTCGGGCCCGACCGCACGGACAGATCGTGGATCGCCAACGTCGGCACGCTATCGACGACGTGCTGGTGCGGCACGCCTTCCGGCGCCGGGATCGTGGTGCGGAGCACGTCCTGACGCGCGACGACGTCCTCGATCGCGTGCCGCAGCGCCGGGACATCGAGCGCGCCGCGCAGCCGCCGGCCGAGCGCGATGTGGTAGGCGGCGCTCGCGGGCGCGAGCTGCTGCAGGAACCACATGCGCTGCTGCCCGTAAGACAACGCGAGAAGGCCGTCGCGTGACGTCGAGATGATCGGCGGCCGGCTCGGCTCGGCCTCGGTGGCGATCGCGGCGGCGAGCTTTGCGATGGTCGGCGCCGCGAACACGGTCGCCACCGACGTCTTGGTCTCCCACGCCAGCCGCGCGGCGAGCAGCGAGTGACCTCCCAGATCGAAGAAGTTATCGTGGCGCCCGATCCGATCGAGGCCGAGGAGCTCGGACCAGATGCCGGCCACGATCTCCTCGACCGGACCGCGCGGCGCCTCGTAGGCCTCGCGACCGAGCGCGGTGTCGTCTGGCGCGGGCAACGCACGGCGATCGACCTTGCCGCTGCGCGTGAGCGGCAGCGTGTCGAGCCGCACGAATGCCTTCGGCACCATGTACTCGGGCAGCCGGGCCGCAAGGGCCGCGCGTGCGGGATCCGCCGTCCAGTCGGGCTCGGCGACGACGTAAGCGACGAGCCGCGCGTCGGCGCCGCTGCCGGCGATCTCGACGACGGCCTCGCGCACGCCGGGCTCGCGCCGCAACACCGCCTCGATCTCGCCGAGCTCGATCCGGAAGCCGCGCAGCTTGACCTGCGTGTCGACGCGGCCGACGAGCTCGACATTGCCGTCGGGCCAGCGCCGCGCGCGGTCGCCCGTGCGGTACATGCGCGCGCCCCGTGTCGTCGCGAACGGATCGGCGATGAACCGCTCGGCGGTCAGCGCCGGCTGGCCGATGTACCCACGCCCGACCTGACGCCCGCCGATGTAGAGCTCGCCGATCACGCCGAATGGGACGGGCTCGAGATCGCCGCCCAATACGTACAGCTGCGTGTCGATCCACGGGCTGCCGATCGCGACGGCAGTCGCGTCGGGCTTGCACCGCCACTGGCTCACCGTAACCGAGGTCTCGGTCGGGCCGTACGAGTTGACGAGCGCGACGTCGGGCCGCCTCGCCACGAACGCCCGCAACAGATCGAGCGGCAACGGCTCGCCACCGCACACCATCGTGCGCAGGCGCGTGCAGCGATCGAGGTCCGGATCAGCCAAGAGCGCGCGCAAGAGCGTCGGCACCGGGTGCATGATCGTGATGTCTCGCGCGCGCATCTCTTCGACGATCTGCCTCGGATCACGGTGCGCTCCCTCGGGCAGGAGCACGAGACGCGCACCGACCGTGAGCGGCCACAGGATCTCGTGGACCGACAGGTCGAACGTGTACGGCGCGAGCTGTAAGAACGCATCGTCGGGGCCGAGCCGCGCGCGCAGCGCCTGCGCGGACGCGAGCTCGTTGACGATCCCGCGATGCGAGATCATCACGCCCTTAGGGACTCCGGTGGACCCCGACGTGAACAGCACGTACGCGAGGTGATCGCCGGCCGCCGTGCGCGGTGGCCGCGTCGAGGTCGTGCCGGCGAGGTCGCCGATGCGCAGGATCGGAGCCGCGAGGAACGGCAACCGCCCGGCCGTCGCCGCGCTCGCGAGCACGACCACCGGCCGCACGGTCTCGGCCATGACGTCGAGGCGCGCCGCGGGCAGCTGGGGATCGAGCGGGACCCAGGCGCCTCCGGCTTTGGTAACGGCAAGGATCGCGATCACCAGATCGAACGAGCGCTCGAGCGCGATGCCGACGACCACCTCGGGACCGACGCCGCGCTCGCGCAGCGCGTGCGCGACCTGATTCGCGCGTTCGTCGAGCTCGTGATACGTGCGCCGCTCCGAGCCGAGCACGAGTGCGGTCGCGTCTGGGGTACGATCGACTTGCGCCTCGAACAGCGCTCCGATCGTCGTGTCGGGCGCGCTGCCCGGCGCGCGGTTCCACCGGACCAGCAGATCCCGGCGTTCGTCCTCCGACAGCGTCGCGATGCCCGCGACCGCATGATCGGCGTCGCGTGTCGCGTCGCGGACGAACCGTGCATAGTGCTCGGCAAGCTGCTCGATCTGCCAGCGGTCGAACAGGTCGGCGCTGTAGATCAGCTCGAAGGCGAGCCGGCCGTCCCGCGGGAAGCTGACGATCGACAGATCGAAGCGCGCCGTCGGTTCCACGCGGGTGAACACCTCGTCGACGAGGTCGCCGATCGGCTCGGCGGCCTGCGGCAGGTTCTGGTGGACGAACGACACCTGAAACAGCGGCGTCCGATCGAGCACCCGCTCGAGCTGGAGCGCGTCGACGATCATCTCGAACGGCGCGTCCTGGTTCGCGTACGCCTCGAGGGCAGTCTTGCGCTCGGCGCGCACGAGCTCGGCGAACGTCCCCCGCGCGTCGAGCGGGGTCCGCAGCACGAGCGTGTTGAGGAGCAACCCGATCACGTGCTCGGTCGCGGCCTCGGTCCGGTTCGCGATCGGCGCGCCGATGCACAGATCGTCCTGCCCGGTGGCGCGCGCCAGCACCGCGCGGAGCGCCGCGACGAGGATCATGAACGGCGTCGCCGACAGGCGCTTTCCGAGCGCGCGGATCCGGGCCATCACGTCGGTGTCGAGCTCGAACGTGACCTGACCGCCGCGCGCGCTCGGACGCACGGGGCGCGGACCCTTGATCGGCAACGCGGTCTCGGCGGGGGCGTCGGCAAGCTTGTGAGTCCAGTACGCGAGCTGCTGCTCCAGTCGTTCGCCTGCGAGCTGCCGCCGCTGCCACGCCGCGAGATCGGCGTACTGGATCGCGAGCGCCGGGAGCCGCGCGGGCACGCCGCTCGTATAGGCGCGATAGAGCTCCGCGATCTCGTGCCACAGCACGCCCATCGACCAGGCGTCCGAGACGATGTGGTGCAGCGTTACCAGCAGGACGTGGTCGTCGGGCGCGATGCGGATCACCCGCGTGCGCAGGAGCGGGCCGGCCGCCAGATCGAACGGCTGGTCGGCGTGCTCGCGCACGATCCGCGCGACCTCGGCCTCGCGCGCGTCGTGGGCCAGCGCGCTGACGTCGTCGATCGGCAGCTCCCACCGCTCGGGCGCGTCGAGGATCCGCTGGACAGGCACGCCGGCGCGCGGCACGAACACGGTCCTGAGCGGCTCGTGCCGGCGCACCACGGTCTCGAACGCGCGGCGCACTGCCTCGACGGCGAGCGAGCCGCGTAGCCGGCGCTCGATCGGGACGTGGTACGCCGGGCTCGACGGCGCGAGGCGATGGAGGAACCACATCCGCTGCTGTGCGAACGACAGCGGCAGCTCGCCGTCGCGCGGCAGGCGCTCGATCCGCGGCGCGCTCGCGCGCGGGCCGGACCGCAACCGGACGACCTCGGCCGCCATCGCCTCGACCGTCGGCGCAGCGAAGAAGCTCTGGAGCGCGAGCTCGACCTCGAACAGGCTGCGCACGCGCGAGATCACGAGGACGGCGAGCAGCGAGTGGCCCCCGCGCGCGAAAAAGTCGTCGCGGATGCCGACGTGTTCGAGCTCGAGCACCTCGCACCAGATGGTGGCGATCGCCTCCTCCTCGCTGCTGCGCGGCGGCACGAACGCGTAGTCGTCGACGTCCCAGTCCGGCACCGGGAGCGCCGCGCGGTCGACCTTGCCGTTGGGTTTGCGCGGCAGCGCGGGCACGAACGTGAAGCTCGCCGGGATCATGTACGGGGGAATCGTGAGCCGCAGGTAGTCGCGCAGCGCAGCGGCCATCGCGCGTGACTCGCGATGCACCACGTAGGCCGCCAACCGGACCTCGTCCCCGAGGCGCAGGGCGATCACGGCCGCGTCGGTGACCTCCGGGTGTGCGCGCAGCGCCGCTGCAATGCCCTGGGGATCAACGCGCTGGCCGTGGATCTTCACCTGATCGTCGGCGCGGCCGACGAGCTCGAGCACCCCATCGGGGCGGTAGCGGCCGAGGTCGCCCGTGCGGTAGCACGTGTCCAACGGATCGGTCCGGAACGGGTTCGCGAAGAACTTCGCGTGGTCCGTCGGCTCGAGATACCCGAGCGTGGAGAACGGCGTCCGGATCACCACGTCGCCGACCTCGCCGTCGGCGCACACCCGGTCGCCGCGGAGCACGAGAATCTGAGTCTCGGGTAGCGACCGGCCGGCGGGCTGGATGCCGGGCTCGGGAGACGCCGGCACGACGTACCAGGTCTTCGCGGGTCCGGTCTCGGTGGTGCCGTAGAAGTTCACGAACTCGGTCGCGCCGAAGCGATCGCGCCACCGCCCGACGAGCACGGAATCGAGCGGCTCGCCCACGACGAAGACGCACCGCAACGCGGACAGATCGACATCCGGCGGACACGCCTCGAGCCACGCGCGCGCCAGCGACGGCACCGTGTGGATCGCCGTCACGCGCTCGCGTGCGAGCCAGCGCATGACCTCACTCGGCTCGAGCTCGGTGAGCTCGGCCGGCGGCACCGCCATGAGCTTGCCGGTCGCGAGCGCGAACATCGTGTCGCGCAGGAACACGTCGAAGCCGAGCTCCGTCAGCTGTGCGCTGATCGGGCCGGCGAGCTCGGCGAACGTGTGGTTCTGCCACGCGATGAAGTGCGCGAGCGCGTCGAGGTTACCGACGACGGCCTTCTGCGCGCCGGTGGTGCCCGACGTGAAGTAGATGTAGCGGTGTGCAGGGTCATGACGGCGACCGGCCGGGAGTTCTGGGAGCGTCGCGGCGGCGGTGTCGGGATCGATCGCCCCGACCGCCGCGGGGCCGAGCCGGTCACCCACCGCGCCGCCGACGCGGAGCACGAGCCTCGCGTCGGTCGTCTCGATGATCGTCCGCGCATTGCCTTCGGCGAGCCGTGGCGAGACGGGGACGAGGCACGCACCCCGGTGCAGCACGCCGAGGAAGGCCGCGTAGAGCCCGAACGACGGCGCACCGATCAGCGCGACGCGGTCGCCGGGTGCAATGCCGGCGTCCGCGAGCGCCTCCGCGACACGCTTGGCCGCGCCCCACAGCTCGCCGCGCGTGCGCGTGCGATCGCGGTGGCGTAGCGCCGGCGCGTCGGGCGCCGCGGCCGCAAGCTCCGCGACGAGCTCCAGGACGGGACGATACGTCGGGCGGGCGAGCGCGACGCGTGGGTTCGCACCGGCCGGGGCGTCGCCGAAATCGAGCTCGTCCACCGACCGGTCGGGTGTTCGCACGCCCACCTCGACGGCGCGCTCGAACCGCCGCGCGATGCCGTCGATCACCGCGCGCTCGAACCGCGCGGGGTCGAACACGAACGCGAGCTCCACGCGATCGTCGACCTCGTTGACGTACACGGACAGATCGAACTTGCTCGCGACCGCACCGCGCAGGAACGGAACCTCGGCGAGCTCGCCGGCCAGCGGGATCGGTTTGGCGGCGACCGTCTCCTGAACGAACCAGACCTGAAAGATCGGCGTTCGCGTCGGGCTCCGAACGACCCCGAGCGCGTCGACGATCATCTCGAATGGCACGCGCTGGTGCGCGTGCGCCTCGAGCGTCGTGTCCCGCTCGCCGCGGATCAGCTCGGCGTACGTCGCGGTGGGCGCGACGGAGCGGCGCAGCACGACCGTGTTCACGAACAGCCCGATCAGCGCCTCGAGCTCGGTGCGATCGCGATTCGCGATCGGCGTGCCGATCACGACATCGTGCTGACCTGTCGTTCGCACCATCGTGGCGCGTAGCGCGGCGAGCAGCGCGTGGAACAGCGACGCGCCTTCGCGGCGCGCGAGCTCGCGCAGGGCGGTCGCGAGGGTCGGCCCGAGCGCGATCACCATCTCCTCGTTCGCTCCCCTGCGCGCGGTCGATGGGGGGTGCTTGCGCGGCAGTGCAACCTCCGCCGGCGCATCGGCGAGCTGGCGAGTCCAGTACGCGAGCTCGCGATCGAGCGTTCCGTCGTTCGACGCGTGCCGCTCCTGGGCGGCAACATCGGCGTATTGCAGCGCGAGCGGCGTGAGCGTAACGGGTGCGTGTCGGCGATGGCCGGCGTAGCACGCCGCGAGCTCGCGCCACAGCACGTCGAACGACCAGCCGTCGCACGCGATGTGATGCACGGTGACGAGCAGGACGTGATCGGTCGCGGCGAGGCGGACCAGGCGGGTGCGCAGCACCGGTCCGCGCGCGAGGTCGAACGGGCGCGCGAGATCATCGTGCGAGATCTGGTCGAGCGTGCGCGCCCGGGCGGCCTCGTCGACGAGCACGGTCAGGTCGTCGACGGGAAGCTCCCACGGTCCCGGCGGCATCACCTTCTGGTGCGGCACCCCGCCCGGCGCGGGATAGGCGGTACGCAGGATCTCGTGCCTGGCGACGACGTCCTCGAACGCACGGCGCAGCGCTTCGCGATCCAGCGGGCCGTGTAGCCTGCGCCCGGCGGGCATGTGATACGCGGAGCTCTCCGGATCGATCTGGTGGAGCAGCCACAGCCGCTGCTGCGCGTACGACAGCGCGGGCTCGCTGTCGCGCTGCACTGCCGTCGGCGCGAGTGCGGGCGGCGCCGACGTGCTGAGCTTCGCGATCTCGATCGCGAGCTCGGCGATCGTCGGCGCCTCGAACAGGTGCTGGAGCGTGAGCGGCACGTCGAGCTGGGCCCGCACGCGCGACACGACCTGCGTCGCGAGCAGCGAGTGGCCGCCGAGCGCGAAGAAATCGTCGTCGACGCCGATGTCCTCGAGGTCGAGGACCTCGCGCCACACCGCGAGGATCGTCTCCTCGACACGGGAGACGGGCTTCGCAGGCACGCGCGTCGCCGGCGCGGCCTCCGCGAGCTGGGCGAGCGCCCGCCGGTCGAGCTTGCCGCTCGCCAATCGCGGCAGCGCCGCGACGACCGCGATCGTGGGCGGGACCATGTACGCCGGTAGGCGCGCCGCGAGGTGCGTCCGGATCGCATCCGGGTCGACGGCCGATCGAGTCACGACGTGCGCCACCAGCGCGCCGCGCGTCGCGACGACCGCAGCCTCGGCCACGCTCGCATGTGCGCGAAGCGCGGCCTCGATCTCGCCGAGCTCGATCCGGACACCGCGGATCTTCACCTGATCGTCGGTGCGACCGAGGAAGCCGAGCGTGCCGTCGGCATTGCGGCGCACGCGATCGCCGGTGCGATACATGCGCGTGCCGTCGGTCGCGAACGGATCGGGCACGAACCGATCGGCCGTGAGGTCCGAGCGCCCGACGTAGCCGCGTGCGAGCTGGTCTCCCGCGATGTACAGCTCGCCGGCCACGCCGATCGGGACGGGCTCGAGGTCGCGATCGAGCACGTGGAACCGCACATTGGCCCACGGCGGTCCGAGCACGACCGGCGCGCCGGGCTCGCACCGCGCGTAGCACACCGTGATCGCCGTCTCCGTCGGGCCGTAGCCGTTGAACAGCGGGACGCCGGGGCGCACCGCGGCGACCGCAGCGACGAGATCCGGTGGCAGCGCTTCGCCGCCGGCTACGATCAGCGCGATCTCCGTGCACGCCGCGAAACCCGGCTCCGCGACGATCGCGCGGAGCAGCGTCGGGACCGCGTCGAGGATCGTGACGCGCGCGGCGCGGATGCGCTCCACGAGGCGCGCCGGATCGCGGTGCTCGCCATCGCCGACCAGCACGAGCCGCGCACCGCTGACGAGCGGCCACAGCATCTCGTGGATCGACTGGTCGAACGAGGTCGCGGCGAGCTGCAAGAAGCCGTCGTGCGGCTGGAGCTCGCGCAACATGCGGTTCGACGCCGCGAGCTCGTTCGCGAGCGCGCGGTGCGAGACCATGACGCCCTTCGGGGCACCGGTCGAGCCCGAGGTGAAGACCACGTACGCGAGGTTCGTGTCGGCGACCGCGACGCGCTCGCGGATCGGCTCGATGTCTAGACCGTCGAGCACGACGATCGGCACGCCGAGATCCGCCAACCCGGCCGCGTGTGCGGACGTCGTCACGACCGCGCGGGGCCGTGCCAACGCCGCGAGGCTCGCGAGCCGCGCGCGCGGCAGCGTGGGATCGAGCGGCAGGTACGCCGCGCCCCCGTCGAGCACGCCGAGCAGCGCGGCGACGAGCTCGAACGAGCGCGGCAAGGCGACCGCGACGATCGCCTCCGGTCCGATAGCGTGCCCGCGGAGCGCGGCCGCGATCCGGCGCGCGCGCGTGTCGAGCTCGCGGTAGGTCATCGTGGCCTCGCCGAACACGACGGCCGTCGCGCCGGGGCTACGCGCGACGCGAGCCGCGAACAGCTCGGGCACGGTCGCGGCGACGAGCGCCGAGGAAGTGCGATTCCACGTGTCGATCAGGCGATGCCGCTCGAACGCGTCGATCACCGGCAGTTGCGACACCGGCTGCTCGGGATCGCGGACCGCGGCGCGGACGAGCAGCGCGAGCTGCGACCCGAGGCTCGCGATCGCGTCGCGATCGAAACGCGCGTCATCGTAGATCAGGCGAACCTCGAGCGCGGCGCCGCGCTCCCAGGTCTCGATGTCGAGGTCGAACTGCGCGGCGCTGCGCGCGGGCTCGAACGACTCGGCAGCTAGCGCACCGAGGCGCTCGATCGCGCCTTCGGCCGCGAGGTGCTGATAGGTGACCTGGAACAGCGGATTTCGCCCTGCCGTGCGCTCGATCCCCAGCGCCTGGATCACGCGATCGAGCGGGACGTCCTGGCGATCGTAGGCGTCGAGCACGGTGTCGCGCTCGCGACGCACCAGCGCCAGGAAGCCCGCGTCGAGCTCGACGGAGGTCCGCAGCGGCAGCGTGTTGACGAAACAGCCGACGACCTCGTCGAGATCCTTGTGGGTCCGGTTCGTGAACGGCGCGCCGATGCACAGGTCGAGCTGACCGGTGGCACGTGCGAGCAGCGCGCGCACGGCGGCGAGGAACGTGACGAACAGCGTCGTCCCGGCGCGCCGCGCGACCTCGTGAAGCCCGGTGACCACCTCCGGCGCGAGCTCGACCACGACCTCTCGAGGCCGGCCGCTGCTCGTGGCGTTCGGTTTGTACGGCAGCTCGATCTGCGCCGGCGCGCCCTCGAGGCGCTGCTTCCACGCGGCGAGCTGGCCGCTCAGCACCTCGTCGGACTGGCGCTTGCGTTGGTCCGCCGCGAATTTCGTGTACGGCACCGCGGCCGCGATCGGCTCGCCCGCATAGCCACGGCAGATGTCGCGCCACACGAGCTCGAGCGATCTCCCGTCGGAGACGATGTGGTGCATCGTCACGACGAGCGCGTGATCGTCGGGACCGACGCGGACCAGCCAAGCGCGGAACGGCGGCGCGGCCTCGAGCTCGAACGGCCGCTCGACTTCTTCGGCGACCGCGCGCTCGAGCGCGGACTCGCCCGCCACCTCGCCGACCCGAAGCTCGAACCGCGCGGGCGGGATCACGTGCTGCCGTGGCACACCGTCGTGGGCGGGGAACATCGTGCGCAATCCGGCGTGGCGATGCCAGACGCGCTCGATCGCACGCCGCAAGCGCTCGACGTCCAGCGGCCCGCGCAGGCGGCGTGCCAGCGGCGTGTTGTAGGCCGCGCTCGCCGGCGCGAGCTGGTGGAGGAACCACAACCGCTCCTGCGCGAACGAGAGCGGGATCGCTTGCTCGGCTTCCGGCTCGGCGCCGGCGCTCGCGGCGGGAAGCACGGCGGCGAGCGCACGCGGGGTCGGCGCTTCGACCAGCGCGCGGAGCGGCAGCTCGACCGCGAAGCGCTCGTGCAACCGCGCGATCAGCGCGCTCGCGGCCAGGACGTTTTGGCCGCCGAGCTCGAAGAAGTTGTCGTCGAGCCCCACCGGGGGCCGACCGAGGACCTCGCCGAACACGGCCGCGATGTCGTTCGCACGCCGATCCGCGCCGGGTCCGTGCGTCGCGTGCACCATCGATCCCCGGCGAAGGTGGGCGGCGAGCGCGTCGACGGTGGGGTATTCGAACAGCGCGCGCAACGGCACGTCGACGCCGAGGGCCTCGGAGATCTGGGAGATCGCATGCGCCGCGAGCAGCGAGTGGCCGCCGATCTCGAAGAAGTCGTCGTCGGCGGCGACGTGCGGCATACCGAGCGCATCGCGGAATGCGGCGTCTACGACCTCCTCGACGCGGTCGCGCGGTGTCGCGGGGGTCGGGGCCTGTGGTTTGCTCGCCGCGGCCGGGCGATCGAGCTGCGCTGAGATCGGTGCGCGGATCGGCGCGAGCTCCGAGAGCCGGCGATCGGGGGCCGCGATCGCGTGCGCCAGGAGCGTGACCAGCTCGTCCGCGAGCCGCGCGATCGTCGGCGGCGCGAACAGGTCCGTTCGATAGTCGATCCACGCCACGAGGTCGTCGCCGTCGTCCAGGATCTGGAGCGACAGCTCATCGAGAATCCCGACCCCCGGGTCCGGGAACGCGATCGACCACGTCCGGCCGTCCTCGGTCGTGGGACGCGAGAGCTCGTTCATCGTCAGCGTCACCTGGAAGATCGGTTGACGGGCGAGATCGGGCTTGCGATCGAGCGACGCGACGATGCGCTCGAACGGGACATCGCGGTTCGCGAACGCGGCGGTGACGACGCGGCGACTGCGTCGTACGAGCTCGCGGAAGTCCGGATCGCCGGCCACGTCGACGCGCAGCGCGAGTTGATCGAGCAAGAGGCCGATCACGCCGTCGAGCTCCGGCCGGTCGCGCTGCGTGACGCCGGTGCCGATCACGAGGTCGGTCTGGTCGGCCCAGCGCGCGAGTTGCGCGGCGAAGGCGGCGAGCACGACCGCGAACAGAGTCGTGCTCTCGCGAGCGGCGAGCTCGCGCGCGGTTTGCGTGACGGTTCGCGGGACGACCACGTCGACGCGGGCCCCCGCGTAGGCCGCCGCGGACGGGCGCGTGAAGTCGGTCGGCAGCTCGAGCGGCACGATCCCGGCCAGGTGGTCGCGCCAGTACGCGAGCTGACGGTCGTGGTCCGTGGTGGGTGCGAGCTGACGCTGCCAGTGCGCGACATCCGCGTACTGAAGCGCGATCGGCGCGAGCGGCGACGGGCGGCCTGCCGCGAACGCCGGATACAGGGCCGCGAGCTCGCGCACGAGCACCGCCGCCGATGCGCCGTCGAACACCGCGTGATGGACGACGAGCAGCAGCACGTGATCGTCGGACGCCCACCGCACGAGTCGTGCGCGCGCGAGGCGATCCGACGCGAGATCGAACGCGGGTCGGGCTTGCTCGCGCGCGAGCTCGAGCAACCGCCGCTCGCGGTCGCCCGCGTGCGGCGTCTCGTCCGCGAGCAAGAGCTCGATCGGCGACGGTGGCGCGATCACCTGCACGAGCTGGCGGTCGTGCACGCGAAGGTTCGTTCGCCAGATCTCGTGGCGCGCGACCACCTCGGTCAGGCAGCGCGCGAGCACGGCGGGATCGAGCGCGCCGCGGATCGCGATCGCGACGGAGACGTTGAGCGGCCGCGGATCGGTCGGCCGCAGCATGCGCTCGACGAACCACACCCGCTCCTGCGCGCTCGACGCGGGCAGCGCGCGATCGCGCGGCGCCGCCGCGATCGCCGGGCCGGCCGGGCGACCTTGCAAGCGAGCGAGCTCCACGGTGACCCACGCGAGCGTCGGCGAGTCCAGGAACTTGGCGAGCGACACGTCGACGCCGAACGCCGTGCGGATCTTCGTGATCAAGCGGATCGCGAGCAGCGAGTGACCGCCGAGCGTGAAGAAGTCATCCCCCGGCTCCACACGCTCGATACCGAGGACGTCCGCGAACAGGCGCGCGAGCGGCGGCGCCTCGGTCGCGGCCGGCGAAGCCGCTTCGGAATCCCCGGAGGGGGATACCCCGAGCTCGCGCTCGAGCGTTGCGTCGAACGCCGCCACGAGCGCGTCGAGATCGGTCCGCCCGAGCAGCGTCGGATCCGCAACCCAGGTGAGCGAAATCCCGTCGTCGAGCTCGTTGATGATGAGCTTCAGCGCGAACTTGCAGTCGCTGATCGGAATGAAGTCCTGACGGAAAGTCACGTCGCCGCAGGTCTGTGTCTCCCTCGGAAGCTGGGTCGAGACCTGCACCTGGACCACGGGAGCGCCGCGGCCCCGACCGGCGAGCCGCGCGATCTCGTTGAGCGGCACGATTCCGTGGGGCACGGCATCGGCGACGCGCATCATCAGCCGGCGTCCGAGCGTCTCCAGATCAGGCTGATCGGTGACATCGACGATCAAGGGCAACACGCCGGAGAAACACCCGAGCACGGCCTCCGATGCCTGGGTGCGATTGGATGCGGCGACACCGAGGACGAACCGCCCGTTGCGCGCACTCGGCGCGAGGATCGTCGCGAACGCGGCGTACAGCAGCGAGGATCGCGACAAGTTGCGCTGCCGGCACGACGCGGTCAGCTTCGCCTCGACAACCGGCGCGAGCACGCGGGTGATGCGCAACGGGCGTGACGCGGTGGGATCGGCCGACGGCCGGACGAGCGCGAGCGGCTCGGGCAGATCGGAGAACGCGGTCCGCCAGAACGTGCGCGCGACCTCGCGCTCGCGCTCCTGGTTGCTGCCGCGCTCCCACGCCGCGTAGTCGCCGTACTGCACCTCGACCTCGTTGCGCGGCGGCAGCGGCTCGCCGTCGACGAGGAAGCCGTAGAGGCGCGCGATCTCGCTGGCGACAAGGTTCTCCGACCACGCGTCGGTGATGAGGTGGTGCATCACCATCACGAGTACGTGGTGGTCGTGATCGAACGTGACGAGCCCGCACCGGAGGAGCGGCCCGCGATCGAGCGCGAACGGCTGTGCGGCGAGCGATTCGGCGACCGCCTCGGCTTCGGTCCGCCGGCGCTCGGCGGGCGTGCCGCTTCGATCGTAGAGCCGGAGCGGGATCCGCGCCGAACGGCCGATGACCTGCACGGCGTCGTCCTCGAACACGAACGACGTCCGCCAGATCTCGTGACGGGCCCCGATCTCGTTGAGCACCCTCTCGAGCAGCCCGATGTTGATTGGACCGCGGATCTCGAGGCTGGGGCATTCGATGTACGCCCGCGCCCGGCGCGCGACGTCGAGCAGGATGCGATCGTGGACCCAGATCGATTCCTGCGCGAGGGAGAGCGGCGAGCGATCGAGCTGCGGGCGCCGCGGGATCCGCACCGCCGGCGCCGGGTCGCGGACGTGCTTCGCGAGCGCATCCGCGAGCACGGCGGCCGCCTCGGCGAGTGTCGGGCTGGTGAGGAACAGACGTACGGGCACGACCACGCCGTAGTCGGCGCCGAGCCGGTTCGCGACCTGGGCGGCCAGGAGCGAGTGACCGCCGAGCTCGAAGAAGCGGTCGTTGCGCCCGATCCGCGGCACCCCGAGCAAGCTCGACCACAACGCCGCGAGGATCTGCTCCGCCTCGGTCTGCGGCGGCGCGTAGTCGGTTCGTGCGTCGGACCGATTGGGCGCGGACAGCGCCTTGACGTCGATCTTGCCGCTCGGCGCCAACGGCAAGGCGTCGATCACGACGAATGCCGACGGCACCATGTAGCTCGGCAGCCTGTCGGCGACGTGGCCGCGTAACGCGTCATTGGAGACCGGATCCGCGAGCACGACATACGCGACGAGACGGCGATCGCCTTCATCGATCTCGCGCGCGACGATCACCGCCTCGCGCACCGACGGATGTGCCATCAAGGTCGCCGCGATCTCACCCGTCTCGATCCGGTAGCCTCGGATCTTGACCTGCGCATCGTTCCTACCGAGGTGCTCGAACGAGCCATCGGGCAGCCGTCGCCCGACATCGCCGGTCTTGTACAGCCGCGCCCCAGATCGTCCGGAGAACGGATCGGGCACGAAGCGTTCGCTGGTGAGCGCGGCGCGGCGCTGATAACCCCGCGCCAGCCCGGCGCCTCCAACATAGATCTCGCCTTCGTCTCCGTCGGGCACCGGAATCAGCGCGTCGTCGAGCAGATACATCTCGAGATCCGGAATCGGCACGCCGATCGGACTGCCTCGAACGATTCGGCATTCGTCGGCATCGACCGGCCGATACGTGACGTGCACGGTGGTCTCCGTGATCCCGTACATGTTGACGAGCAGCGGACCGTCCGGGTAGCGCTCGAACCACGGGACGAGGCTGCGGAAGTCGAGCGCCTCGCCACCGAAGATCACCACGCGCAACGCGAGAGGCACGCGCTCGGACGTACGCGTCGCCGCGGCGATCAGGTTCCGGAACGCCGACGGGATCTGATTGAGGATCGTCACCCTCTCGGCGGAGAGCAGCTCGAGCAAATCGTCCGGCACACGGCGCACGCGATCCGAAACGATCACGACGGTGCCTCCGTAGATCAGCGCGCCCCAGATCTCCCACACCGAGAAGTCGAATGCGTACGAATGAAAGAACGTCCAGACGTCGTGCTCGTCGAAGTGAAACCAGGCCGCGGTCGCGCTCATCAGGCGAGTGACGCGGTCGTGTGGGATCAAGACGCCTTTCGGTCGACCCGTCGATCCGGACGTGTAGATGACATACGCGAGGTTTGCGGGATCGACGTCGACCGCGACGTTCACCGAAGGTCGCGCGGCGATCGCGGCCGCTTCTGCCGCGAGATCGATCCGCACGCCGGTGAACGGCACCTCGAGCGAGGGACCGCTGCTGATCAGCACCGGCACCCGGCAATCGTCGAGCATGAACGCGAGGCGTTCCGCGGGATAGTTCGGATCGAGAGGCAAGTACGCACCACCGGCCTTGAGCACCGCGAGCAGCGCGACGACGAGATCGAGCGTGCGCTCCATATGCACGCCCACCACGACCTCGGGTCCAACACCGCGGTCGACGAGATGATGCGCGAGTCGGTTCGCGCGCTCGTTTAGCTCGGCGTAACAGAGCGCGACTCCATCGAGCACGACCGCTCGCGCATCCGGACGCGCCGAGACCTGCGCTTCGATCAGCCGATGCAGAGCACCGCTGAACGCATGACAAGACGAGGTCACCATCAACTTCAGGCGAAGACCGGATCCGTCGGATCGCGGCCCCTCGACGACACATTACAGTGACGTGTCAGGCGCGTAGTGTCCAGGTCCTGATCTCTGACCGCATGTGGAACGTCAGCTGCCGCACAGTCGGGCAGTTCGAGCCGACCCGCGTCGAAGTCGAAGAGCTCGTTCGGGTGCTGCGCGCCGAAGCGAGCATCCTCCGGTGATCGGACGCGGTCGATCATACGATCCCTTACTCGACCCCGGACTTTTGATCCGCGGGTGGGTTCGAGCACTACAAGCGGCGAGATGTGATGACCGCGATTTCCAACGAGCTGGTTGAAATGGGTCTCGACGAGACGCGGATCGCCGTCGAGAAACAGGAAGAACCGGTCATCCGATTGCTCGAGGACTGGGGCTTCAAGCCGATTCCGGTCGCGGATCGAAACTGTTACAATCACAGCTTTCAGTCTTCTACACTCGACGTGCACCGGACCGGAAACGCTGAGCTCGTACTTCGCTTAGCTTCTTCGGTGTGAGCACCGCGCTGCACTTCAAGTGCAGCATCATGACCAAGTCGCGTTGGAGGGGTTGCTCCCACGCGATCGGTGATCCGCCCGCAGAATGCGCGTCGTGAACCGCCTGATCGGCCATGATCTCGGTCGACGAACGCGAACATGTCGATGCCCAAATGCGGTCGGCTTGCCGTCGCGACTGTCGAGCTCCTCCGGCAGCACCGGCAGCCGCGTACATCAGCGGCGGGCAGATCGACACTCGTCAATCACCGATAGCCGGATATTCGGCTAAGATCACGACGACGATGCCGAGCTCGCTCGTCGAGGATGCGATCGCTCATTACGACGAGCTGCTCGCGACGCGATTCCAGCCCGACACGTGGTGGCGCGAGCACGCCGCCGAGATCAAGCGTCACTGGTTCGACGAAGCGCCGCTCGGCGCGTTCGTGCTGCGGCCGCGCATGCTCGACGAGGCCAATTACCTCGAGACCTGTGCCTCGCTCGCGCCGGTCGCGCGCGCGCTCGCGATCGCGGCCGAACGGCTGGCCACGGACGAAGCGCTGCGTCGCACGCTCGGCATTCCCGACTACCTGGAGCCGCTGCTCGCAATCGATGCGGCCCACGGCCAGCCGCCGTGCCTCGGCCGGCTCGACGGAATCCCGACGCGAGACGGCCGCGTCGTGATCATCGAGTTCAACTCCGAGCCGAAGTCCGTTCCGTTCCAGTACGAGGTCGAGCGCGCGTTCGATCGTCTCGCGATCACGCAGGCGTTTGGCGAGCGCTATCGCGTTCGTACCGTCGATCTCTACGACAACGTGCACCGCGCGCTTCGCACGGGAGGTCCGCGCGAGGTCTCGGCGGTCGCCGTCGTCGACAAGGCCGTGTGGCAGTCGCCGCGGCGCGCTTCCACGTTCCGGCCGCTCATGTACGCCGCCGCGCGCGGAACCCCGGTCGTGTTCGTCGATCCCGAGGAGCTCGATTACCGCGGCGGCGAGCTCAGAGCCTCGGGGATTCGCGTCGACATGGTCGCGTTCGTCGACTGGGAGCTCCTCATCAACTCGCGCAAGCGACTCGTCAAGGTGCTGAAGGCGATCGCCGACGGCGCCGTCGGCGTGTTCGCCGGGCTCTCGCGAGGTCTGCTCGCGAGTTACAAGGTGGTGTTCGAGCTCCTGAGCAGCGCCGCGTATCGCGACATGTTTCCTCCCGACGTGCACGAGGCGTTGAGCAGGCACGTGCCGTGGACGCGCCTCCTGCGCGAACGCACGACCGATCGCGGCGGCGCCACCGTCGATCTCTTGCCGTTCGTGGCCGACCACCGCGACGGGCTCGTGATCAAGCCGTCGGGTGGTGGCGGTGGCGGCAACGTGACGATCGGCCGCGACGTCGATACCGCGACCTGGAGCGCCGCGATCCACCGCGGCGTCACCCAGAACTGGATCGTTCAGGATCTCGCCGTACCCGCGCGCGAGTCGTTCCCGGTTGCCGATGCGAGCGGCCGGATCGCGTATCACGAGCTGGCCTGCGAGCTCACACCCTATGTGTGGAACGGCAGCCGGATCGAAGGGATCTTGTCGCGCGTCGTCGCGGGTCCCGTGATGTTCGACTTCGGGGATCGTCCGATCGGCCTCGACAACGGCATCGAGACCGCCACGTGGATCATCTCGCGTCGAGCGCCTGCTTGAGCGCGACCACGCGCGTCACTTGAAGTACGACTGCAGCTCCCCGCGGCGGCGCACGTCGAGCGTGGAGCAGTGAAAGCTGCCTCCGTGCTTGAAGCAGTTGCGATAGGCGACCGGGATCGGAGTGAACCCCCAGTCCTTGAGGAATCTGATGAACGGTTCCTCCTGCTTCTCGACGATGATGCGCTTCTCGTCGAGGTTGATCACGTTCATGATCAACCACTCGAAGCCGCGGAACGACGGCAGATCGCGCGGGTACGTCGTCCGCGGGCACTCGCGCACCTCCCACCCCGACTTCGCGAACATGTCGGGCAGCGGGCGCGCCGGCCGATCCGGGTTGACGAGGAGCTTACCGGGCGCCAGCGGCATGAACGTCGCGTCGATGTGCACGGCACGATCGTCTTCGAACTCGATCTTGTGCACCCGGTACTTCGATCCGAGATGCCGGCGCAACCACTCGATCCCGAAGTCGTTCGTCGTATGGCTGCGCTGGAAGAAGATGTCGCGACCACAGCGCAAGAGATCCGCGGCATCCCACACCGGCTCGAACTCGGTCGTCACCCACTCGAAGTCCTTGCCGCGGCGATACGACGACCGGTACAGCTCGTCGGACATCTCCGGTTTGGGCGCCTGGGTCCACCGCGCGCCGTGGCGGAAGTACTCCTTGGCCAGCGGGCGGTACGCGCGAAACTCGAAGTACCGCGACCGCCACGACATCGGCGACTCGATCAGCTCGTCGCCGATCGCGGTCATCACATCGCGTGGGTTGTACTGGCCGAAGCCACCGGGCGAGTAGAAGTCCGGGGTCGAATACGGGATCGTGTTGTCGATCAGCTCGGGGCGCCGGACGATCACCCCCTCGTCGCGCAACACCCGCACGAGCTCCTCGACTTCGCGGCGCGCCGGCGCGGCCTGTTCTTCGGTGAACGGCTGGCCCGCGTTGCGGAGGTGGTACTCGCGCACCGTCGAGACGTGCTCGTGCGGGATCATCGCCTCGAACCCGGGCTCCCACTGCGTGACGACCGTGCCGTCGACGTGGCCGACGATCACTTCCTCGAGGGGGTCCCACTCATTGTGAACGTTGACCGTCCACTCGCGATCGGACATCGCGTCGAGCCTATCGTGAAATCGACGTCGAGTCGTTGGTCGAGGTTCGCATCGCGATCGTATATAATCGGGACGTGTCCGAGCAGTGGCTGCCGCGCCGGCGCCTCCCCGACGCGACCCCGGTCGTGTGCTTCCCGGCCGCCGGCTCGACCGCGGCGGCATTCTCGGAGTGGAAGCCATTCGCGGCGCCCGATCTGGAGCTCGTCCCGATCAAGCTGCCCGGTCGCGGCGTGCGGCTCGCGGAGCCGCCGGTCGAGACGATGCCGGAGCTCGTCGCGCGGATCGGCGAGGCGATCGGCCCCATGCTGCCGGCGCGCTACGGCGTGTTCGGGCAATGCCTTGGCGCCGTGCTCGCATTCGAGGTGACGCGCTGGCTCATCGCGTCGCGGTGGCCGCGACCCGCGCACCTTCTGGTCGCCGGTTGCGGCGCGCCTGCCACGGAGAAGGTCACGACGGTGGCCAGCTCCGACGACGAGGCGAAACTGATCGAGCAGCTGCGCGCGTGGGGCGGAACGCCCGAGAGCGCGCTCGCCCGGCGCGATTTCCTCGACCTGCTCGTGCCGCCGCTGCGCTCCGATCTGCGCCTGTTCGAAGCGTACCGGGCCACGGAGCAGCCGCCGATCGATGTTCCGATCACCGCGTTCCGCGGTCGCGACGACGCCTTCGTGAGCGCGGACGCCGTCGTCGCGTGGCGCGACTACACGACGGCGGCGTTCGCGACACGCGAGCTTCCAGGCGGCCACTTCGCCGACCCCGCGCACCTCGTGCCCGCGCTTCGCGGGGCGCTCGCGTGAGCTCGATCCTGGCGCCACTCGAGGCGTGCGTCGCGACCGCACCCGCGGCGCCTGCGGTGGTGTCCGGCGCGACGACGCTCTCGTATCGCGAGCTCTGGGATCGCAGCTACGCCGTCGCGACGCAGCTGCGCGCGCGGGGCGTCGGTCCGGAGACCATCGTCGCGCTCTACGCGGAGCGCTCGATCGAGGCCGTCGTCGGCCTCGTCGGCATCCTCCGAGCGGGCGCCGCGTTCGTCACGATCGATCCGATCGATCCACCCGCGCGATCGCGCCAGCTCGTGCGCGCGCTTCAGCCCGTGCTGATCGCGACGACCTCGGCGCTCGCGGATGTGCTCGAGGGCGATCGCGTCCTGCTGGATCGCCCGCTCGATCCAGCCGCGGTCGCGTTGCCGCAGGTCACCGGCCGCATGCTGGCGTACGGCATCTTCACGTCGGGCTCGACCGGCGAGCCGAAGCTCGTCGGCATCGAGCACGCGAGTCTAGCGAGCTACGTGCGCGGCGTGAGCGAGCGACTCGAGTTGCCGCCCGGCGCGCGCTACGCGATCGTGTCGACGCTCGCTGCCGACCTCGGTTACACGATGGTGTTCCCGGCGTTCGCACTCGGCGGCGCGCTGCACGTCATCACGCGCGAGGTCGCGACCGATCCGGTGCGGCTCGGCGCGTACATGACTCGCGAACGGATCGACTGCCTGAAGATCGTGCCGTCGCATCTATCGGCGCTCGTGGCCGCGAGCCGCGAGCCAGCCGCACTGTTACCGGCGCAACGGTTGGTGCTGGGCGGCGAGGCTTCGAGCGCGCGCTGGGCACAGGAGCTCGCGGCGATGCGGCCAGGGTTGCGCGTGTTCAACCACTACGGCCCGACCGAGACCACGGTGGGCGTGATCACGCGCGAGCTCGATCCAAGCTGGCGCGGCGATGTGGATCGCGTGCCGCTCGGTCTCGCGCTGCCCGGCGTACGCGCGCGCGTGCTCGACGAGCGCGCCGACGCCGAGGTCGAACGCGGCGAGCTCTACCTGGGTGGTGCTCAGATCGCGCGTGGGTATCTCGGCCGCCCCGGTCTCACGGCGGCCCGGTTCGTCCCCGATCCGAGCGGTCCACCGGGCGCGCGCGCGTATCGCACCGGCGATCTCGTGCGCGTGCTGGAGGGCGGCGTGCTCGACTTCCTCGGCCGGATCGACGACCAGGTCAAGATCCGGGGCTATCGCATCGAGCCCGGCGAGATCCAGAGCGCGATCCGCGCGCTGCTCGGGGTCGCCGACGCGGCGGTCGTCGCGGTCGACGAGCCCGGCCAGGAGCGCAAGCTCGTGGCATACGTGGTGCCGCGCACGCGGCCGAAGGCGACGGGCAAGGCGCGGTACGTGCTGCCGAATGGGCTCGACATCGTCCACCTGCATCGCCACGAGACCGACTACATCTATCGCGAGGTGTTCGAGCTCCAGGCGTATCTGCGCCGCGGCATTCGCCTGCGCGATGGAGCGCGCATCCTCGACGTCGGCGCGAACATCGGCCTGTTCTCGCTGTTCGCGACCGAGATCTGCGCCGCGCCGCAGATCCTCGCGTTCGAGCCGAACCCCGCGGTGTTCGAGTTGCTCGAGGCCAACCTCGCCGCATACGCGCCGGGCTCGCGCGCGTTGCGCTGCGGGCTCGCCGCGCGCGACGGCGACGCGACGTTCACGTTCTTCAAGGGCTACTCCCTGCTCTCCGGGTTGCATACCGACATGGCCGTCGAGCAACAGGTCGTCGCGTCGTACGTGCGCAACCAAGCCGCGTCGGCCAATGATCGCGACCTCGGGAAACTCGCCGACTCGGCCGAGGCCTTGATCGCGCCGCGCTTCGAGGCCGAGAAGTTCACGGTGCAGTTGCGCACGCTCTCGGAGGTGATGCGAAGCGAGCGCATCGACCATGTCGATCTGCTGAAGATCAACGTCGAGAAGGCCGAGGTCGACGTGCTCGGCGGGCTTGCCGACCCCGACTGGCGACGCATCGATCAGATCGTCGCGGAGATCGATCTCGAGCACAACGTCGAGCCGATCAAGCGCATGCTCGAGGCGCATGACTTCGACTACGTGATCGATCAAGACCCGCTCCTGGCGAACACCGAGCTGCGCTACGTGTACGCGATGCGGCGTGGCTCGGGTTGCACGCTGATCCGCGACGAGGCGCCGGACGCGCATCGTGTCGCGGTGCCGGTGCATGCGCCCGTCACCGAGGACGCGGTCGTCGCCGCGTGTCGCGAGCGCCTGCCCGCACAGATGATCCCGTCCGCGGTCATGCTGCTCGAGCAGCTTCCACTCACGCCGAACGGCAAGCTCGATCGCAAGGCCTTGCCGCCCCCGCCGTCGCGCGCACAGCCCACCTCCGAGTTCGCGACCGAGACCATGCGGCAGCTCGCCGCGCTGTGGGCCGAGCTGCTCGCTACCACGGCATTCGCCGACGACGACAGCTTCTTCGACATCGGCGGAACGTCGCTGCTCGCGATCCGCCTCGCGGCACGCATTCTCGACACGTTCGGCGTCGAGCTGGCGCTCGCACGCCTGTTCGTGTGCTCGACGATCGCCGAGATGGCAGGGGCGATCTACGAGTTGCGTTCGGCGTGACGTCGGTCATCGCGCGATTCCGAGCACCGCCGCGAGGTGCGCCGCGAAGCCTGCGTGCACGAGCCCGTCGTCGATCAACCCGCGAAACGCGAGGACGGCAAGCACGAGCACCGGCGCGAGCGCGAAGTACCACGACGGCCTCTCGGGCGCCTTGCGATCGCGCATGTACGCCTTCATGCGAAGCGCCGCGCGATGGCGCAGGAACACCACCGAAATGCCGGTTGATAGCCCGGTCACGAACCACAGCGTGTACGCGCTCACTGATAGCTGAGGCCAGCCCCACCCGAAGTGAAGCCAGCCGATCACGAGGAACAACCCCGTGATCTTCAGGATCGTCGAAATCGCGGCCTTGTCGGCTTTCGGGAAGAACTGCCGATAGTAGGCGTCGTACGCGAACCGGTACATATAGACGCCCGAGCCCCGCCACGCCTCCGCCAGGTTTGTCCACCGCAGCGGGATCGTGATCGGCGCGGGGACGCGAACGCCGAGCAGGTAGCAGTGGCCCATGAGCAGGCAGCCTAACCCCGCTACCCGCATCGTCACGATCAGCATGCGAACGATGCACGACGACGTGAGCGCGAGCACTCCGTGATTCCAATCGAGATGCGCGAGCGTCTGGTACTGCCCGTAGAGCGCGGACACGACGAGCCCCGTCGCGAAGATCGCCCCACCCGCGACCTGCGTCTCGAAGCAGCGGTCCGGCCGCTCGGCGCGCTCGAGCGGAATCGGAACTCCCGAGAACAGCTGAAGCGCCATGTTGCGCACGGTCGCGAGCGCGTTGCGTTCGGCGGACGCCGTGATGACCATCAGCAAGATGAAGTGGTGCCAGCTTCCGAGGAACGGCCCGAGGTCCGTGTCCTTGCGATTGAATAACCACCAGTAGACCGGCACCACGAGGATCGTGGAGACCGCGATCACGACCCTGCGCACGGCCACCTTGCCGATCGGGGCTCGCCACAGGATGGCGAAGAACAGCGCCTGTTGTGCGAACAGAGCGAGCGCCTGCCACCATTGGAGGTCTTCCTCCACGCGGGCGACGATGTACAGCCCGACCGCGACGAACGCCTGCGCGATCGCGAACGTCCGGCTCGGGACGATCGCGAGCAGCGGCACGAACACCAGATACGCGAGCACGAACGAACGCCACAAGAACGGATAGTGATCACCCACCGCCATGATCGCGACCGCGATGATCGCGGAAGCGGCCATGGCGGCGGCCACGCGCGCCACCAGATCGGAACGTCCGGCCCTCGCGCCGAGCAGCTTCACGAGCACACGGGTGACCGTGTCCTCGCGCTGCGGCGCCGGTTGGCTCATGCTTTCTCCGCGATGATCTTCGCGAGCGTGCCGACCGTCGCGCCCTCGAGCTCCGGCGGATCGACGACGACCTTGAACTCCTCCTCGATGAAGATCAGCAGCTCGAACCGTTGCATCGACGACAAGCTGTAGACGAGTTGCTCGCCCGGAGCGGCGCGGAGGTTCATGAAGTCGAGCAAGAACGTACCGAGCGCTTGCTCGACCTCTTTGATGCTCACGTCTCCTCCACGGCCGAGAGCTCGGCGATCAGCGCGCGGTCGAGCTTGCCGTTCGCGGTCCGATTCGCGAGCTCCGCCGCGAGCGCGTCCGCTTTGGTGACGAGCTCGCCATACGTGAGCGTATCGGCGCCGTTTCGGAAGGCGAGGCGATCACGCTCGACAGAAACTGCCGCCGTCGCCTCGACTACGGTCGGATGTCCCATCTCGCTAGTATATCGCGGCCAGGCGATTCTCTCGATCACGAACAGATGCTTCTGGGAGATCGCGGCCGCACGTTCTCCTTCCGCGGAATGCGCGAACACGCGAGCACGCGCGTGCGGGGACGCGGGCTCGCTCATCGGCATGGGACGGAGTGCGTCGAGGCCCCGCGCGCACGCGCTTGGCTCGCGTTGCGTCGCGCGAACGATCGAGCTGTTCTGGGTCTCAAGCGCCGGCGGGGTCGCGGTCGAGCTAGAGGGTGGTCGTGACGACGGCGCAGCGGGCGACGGCGAGCCTGCGGTAAATCTGCATGCCCGCGACGATCGCCTCGGGCGCGTATTCGCAGTCGAGGATCTTCGCGAGCCGCGGAAACTTCGCGGGCGGGTACTTGCCGTAGTAGCCGACGTTGCCCGGCGAGCCGTCGATCAAGAACGTCGGTGCGCGGGTGATCAGGTCGTGCTCGAGCATGTCCCAGGCCTGGGGAACGCTGTTCACCGACGAGTCAACGTTCGGATCGGTCTGCGTCGAGGTCGCGGGCGAGAGGCCCGTGATGTAGTTCGCGAACACGAAGCGACAGCCGAGCGGGCGATCCGCTTCGAAGTACAAGGTCGGCGAATTGCCCCAGACGCAGAGCTTGTCGTTCGGGGTGCCGTGCGCATCGAGATACGCGACGACGCTCGCGTAGTCGGGATCGGGCTCGCCCGCGGCCGTCATCATTCGGTCGTGCAAGAAGCCGAGCACGAAGAACACGAGCGCGGGCACCGCGAGCGCGCCGATGAACCACCTGCGGCGGCGGTTCCACAGCGTGAGTGCGACCGGAGCTGCGAGGATCGCGAGCGGCGCGGTCACTTGATGGAAGTAGTGTCCGAAGAACCGACCGCCGACCATCACGGCAGCAGCGCTGACGAACAGCCAAGCGATCGCGAGCTTGCGGAATGGCGAGGTGCGGTGCTCGCGATTGGCGATCGCCGCGAACGCGAGCAGGTAGAGCGGCGCGGCCGCGAGCATCACGAAGCCTGCGCGCACGAGCATGCGCGGCAACGGTGAGTCGCCGGAGCCGGCATCGATATAGGCGAAGTTGAAGCGGAACCAGAACCACGCATCCGCGAGCGCGCCGTGCGCCGAGAGCCACGCCATCGCGCCGAGGATCGGTAACGTGACGCCGACGCCGAGCGCGATCACGCCGAGCACGGCGCGTCCGAGCGCATGCCGTTGCGAGATCAGGAGTGCCATCGCGAAGAGTGGCAGCTGAACACCGGCTTGATACTTGAACAGCATCGCGATACCGACGAGCACGCCGGCGAGGGCGAACTGCGCCAGCCGATGGCGCGCCGCCAGAAACACGGAGATCGAGGCGACGAGCGGCAACATCATGAACAGCTCGCAGTTCGCCGCGAGCGAGTCGGCATCGACGAGCGTCGTCGTGAACACGATCCAGAGCAGCGCGGCGAGCGGAGGTCCGCGATTGTCGCCCGAGCGCTCGTAGCGGCGAACGAGCCCGGCGAGCAACAGACCGGTCGCCCACACGACCACGATCAGCAGCGCGTGCAGCAGCACCATCCCGCCGACCGGACCGGCGATCGCCTGTGTCGCTTCGTTGACGAGGTAGATCGCCGGCGGCTTGTGATCGACGATGTCGCGATACAGCGCATGCCCCGACAGCATCTCGCGCCCGACGACGGCGTAGGTCGCTTCGTCGTCGGACAGACACGGGCGCAGGAGCGAGACGATTCGCAGCACGACGCAAAGCGCGAGCAGCGCCACCATCGTGCGCTTGCTGATCGCCGCCCGCTGCAGTTCCGCTGGCCCCGGTTGCGCGCCGGGTGGATCGATCGTCGAGCTCGCGGGCTCGGCGTCCGACATGCGCGCTCGGTGCGCCGCGATCGTCTCGCGGTACTCCGCGCGGACCTGCTCGGTGATGCGATCCCAATCGAAGCTCTCGGCGACGCGGCGATTGATCTCGCCCTGGCGCACGCGCACCTCCGGCTCTTGCTCGATCACGCCGGCGAGCGCGAGCTCGAGCGCTGGTGCATCGCCCGGAGGTACGACGATCGATCCGTCCTTCGCGATCACCTGGCGATAGCCGTCGATGTCGGAGCACACGACGACTTTGCCGGAAGCCATCGCTTCGAGCAGCACGATCCCGAACGACTCCTGCCCGGTCGAGGGTGCGACGAACACGTCGCATCGCCGATAGATCTCGGCAAGCTCTTCGAGGCCGACAGCGCCGTGATAGGTGAGGCCCGGTAGTTCCGGCGGAGGCTCCGCGCCGCCGAGCTCGCCGACGATATCGAGCGTGACCGGCAGCTCGCGCGCGACGAGGCCGCGATACGCATCGATCAAGAACCGCACGCCTTTGCGACGGTCGCCGAGCCGGCCGACGAACAGCAGCCGCACCGGAAGCTCGGTGCTGGGCGCGGTCGGCGTGAACAGATTGCTCGGTACGCCGTTGGGAATGATCGCGAGCGGCCGCTTCCACGCGTGCGAGGCATGCCGCGCGGCGGGCTCGGATACCGCGATCGCGCGGTCGTAGGCCGAGAACACCGCAGCACCGGCGACCTTGCGCGTCCATCGCAACAGGCGCGACTCGGTCTCGGCGTACGCGTGAAACGTCGCGATGTGCGGGACGTTCGGGGTCGCCCACACGGCCCAGTATGCGAGCGATGGATTGAGCGGCTCGTGAACGTGAATGATGTCGAACGCCATCTCGCGCAGGTACGCGCCGACCGCGAGCGGCGATGCGAAGATCGCGAGCATGTTGTCCGAGCCATTGCTCGGGATATTGACGACGCCGCCGAACGTCTTGACGCCCGGCAGATCGAGTGGCTTCGACGAAGGCCCGACGATCGTCACGTTGTCGCCGCACCTGCGAAGCGCCGCGGCGAGGTGGACAGCGTGTTGCTTGACGCCACCGCCCGGCGAAGCCAGGTCGTACGTCACGAGCATGCAGATCCGCAGGCGCGTGGTCGGCCGATCAGCCGGGTGCGCGAGAGGCGCCGAGATCACAGCGGGCCCGGGATGGAGCGCCGCAGGTTCACCCCGACCCGCCGGCGCGGGATCGACGTCCGCGAACCGCGCGAACGGTCGGCCCACGCCGTCTGCGGCGGAGCCATGACTACCCGACCCAGGCCGCATCTATGCGTAGATACACATAGACGGCGGCAGAGTAAAGAACGTCATTGCACGCGAATCAGCGTCCAGGGCTCACCTTCGTGGGCTTCCCACATTTGCCGGTTTGGATAGGCCTGTCGGATCGTGTCGATCCCTACATCCGGAGGCACGGACAGGTAAAGCACACCATCGAACATGGGTCCGTTTCGTGCGAACCGTGACGGATATTGCGCTCGCACGATGACGACCGCGTTCGGCTGGACGTGCTGCGCCTCGACCACCTTGAACACGCCCTCGCGCTTCCACTGCTTCGGGATGCGGTCGACGATGAACGACGCCAGGTTGCCGAGCCCGAACACGATCGACAGCGTCAGGAGGATTCGCAAGATCCGGCGACCGAACCGCGCCGCGATCGCCGCGCAAGCAGGCTCGAAGCCCGCCGCGGTCAGAAACGCGATCGGAATCAGCGTGCTCGACAGGTAGCGCGGCCGCGGCCCGTCATCGAGATCGGCGATCATCGGCAAGAGCACCACGGCGAACGTCGCGATGATCGCGATCGAGAACGTGCGCATCGAACGTGCCGGGTGGGCGCGGCCGATCGCGAACGCACCGAGCAGCGCGACGAGTGCCGTGCCTGGGAGGGTCCAGTCGATCACCATCGCGCGGTAAATATCGAGGTGATTCCACAGCTGCGTCGGGCTCACGACATTGAGTGGTGACATCGGCGTCGCGGCGATGTCGTTGCCATAGATCTCGCGCAGCGTCGGCTCGTACGCGTGGTAGCCATCGGAGAACGGCGATCCGAACTGGATCGCCTGGTACGCGAAGTTCGCGATCACGAACGGCACCGCGCTCGCGCCCGCGATCACGACTGCGCGCACCGAGCGGAACGACAGCATCGCAACGCCGAACAGGATCGCGTCGAGCGGGCGCACCAAGAACGTGCAGCCGATCGCGAACCCCGCGAGCACGAGCCAGCGCTGGCGCCCGGACTGTGACCACGCGGCGACGCAGCTGAACGCGGCGGCGAGACACATCATCCCCGGTGTATGCGCGTAGAACGACGCCGCCTCGAACGCGAACAACGGCGCGAGACCGAGCGCGACGAGCCCGACCAGCGCGGGCCGGGGCCCGAGCAGGCGACGGATCGCGTGCCAGACGAGCAACAACGTCACGACGCCCTCCAGCGGCGTGACCAGCCATGCCACGCCCTGACGCGCACCGAGCGCGAGGAGCGCAGGCGCACCCGGCGGGTACTTCGAGCGGACGAAGCTGTCGATCACGACGTGATCGACGCGAAGCCACTCGCCGTGTGCCGGCGTGATCGACTTGAACAGACCTCGCGCGAACATCTCGCCTTGCAGCGAGAGGCTGTATTCGTCGCCGGAGTACGGAAACCTGTCGAACGCGTAGCGCGCGATCAGCGCGTAGACCACGCCGAACACGCACGTCAGGGCGAGCGCGAGCGCCGTGCTGTCGACGACGGGGGATGGAATCGCAGGGTCGCGGGTGGTCACGGAAGTCGCCTTGCGATCACCGCCGCTGCTGATAATTCCTGCCGCGCCGGACGCGCTTACCCTGACCGATCGCACTCGCGATGCGAATCACGGTCCATGCAGCGTCGCGCAGCCGGTGCTTGGTCGTACCGGTGTCGCGAACCTCGACGGGAATCTCGACGACTTTGTAGTTGCTCTTCGACGGCAGGATCAGCGTGTCGAGCGGCAGCGCGTCGCCGGCGCCGCTGAAGTCGAACGCGCGGATCACGCTCGCGCGATAGCCGCGCATGCCGCTGTGGACGTCGCTCGTCGGCAGTCCGTGGACCGCCCACGCTGCCTTGGCAGCGACGCGATTGCGCAGGTTCTCGCGCTCGACCGGGCGCGTCGCATTGACGACATCGGCGCCTTGCTCGAGGAGCTGGCGGATCCGCGGGATCATCCGGGCCGGGTACGTGCGGTCGAGATAGATCAGCGCGTCGCTGTCCGCGGCGGCGGCGTACATCAGGCGTTCCATCGCGCTGCTCGAGCTATCGACGACGATGATCTTCGCGTCCGGCGCGTACTCGCGAACCTCGTCGGTCAGCGCCTCGATGTTCTCGTCGTCACCGTCGGTCACGATGCCGATCGTCATGGCGAGCTTGCCGAGCTTCGGCGGCTTGCGCGCGACGATCACGTGCTGGAACGCGAGCAGCCCCGGCGCCGCCTTCGCGAGCAGGCCTTCGATCGGGCGGAAATACTTCTGATACGCCTGATACAGCGGCGACTTCATCAACTTCGTCGGATCGACCTCGCCGTTCTGGCTCTCGAGGAGGCGTTTGCGGATCAGCGACTTCGCGCCGCGCACGATCATCGGGTTGAGATCGTGCCGCATCACCTCGAGCCCCGCGTCGGTGACTAGGCGCGTGGCGGTCGCCTTCGTGAAGAACCGCAGGTGCGTGTCGTCGAGGATACCGCTCTGCTCGTAGGCGAACTTACCGGCGAGCAAGTTGAACCGCACCGGCCACGCGGCGATGTTCGGAAGCGAGACGATCACGTGACCGCCGTCCGCGAGCAGCGTCGACAGACGCCGCAGCACGCCGAGCGGATCGACCGTGTGCTCGAGGACATCGCCGAACATGATCAGGTCGAACGTTCGGCCTTTCAGCGCCTCGAGGACCTCGTCGGTCTCGATGTTCGCGCTCTTCACTTCATCGAGGAGGAGCTTCGCGCGTTCGATCGACGAAGGGACGATCTCGAGCCCGACCACGTAGGCGCCGCGCTCCTTGCCGTGCTTGCCGTTGAGGCCGATTCCGCAGCCGACATCGAGGATCGTCCGCGGACGCCCGGTGTTATGGGCCACGGCGTAGTTGATCTCTTCGACGACGTACTTGAGCGGGGAGGTTCCGGACGACACGGGCACCCGTCATATCAGAGTCGACGCGGAAGATCGGTCCCGCTCGCCAGCGTTCGCTGGCTCGCTCCATCTTGGGCGCCGCTCGCCACCGTTCGCTGGCTCGCTCGCTCCGCCTTGGGCACCGAGGCTGGCAGGGCGCGGCAGAGAGCGGGTACGCACCGAGGTTCCAGTTGATCCCAGGGTGGTTGTCGGGTACTCACGACACGCTAGGAAGGATGCGCGTGTGATCTCTGCAACCTCGTCTGCAAGCTCCTCTGAGGCCGTCGGCCCGGCCCACTTGTACTCCGTCCCGGCGCGCATCGAGGATCCCGAGATCCAGCTCCTGGTCCCTGCCATGGATGTCGTCCGGCCGGAGATTTCCGTCGTTATTCCAGCACTCAACGAAGAGCTCACGATCTCCGACTTCGTCGACTGGTGTCACGAAGGCTTCGCGAAGGCGGGCATCGTCGGCGAGGTCCTGATCATCGACAGCGGCTCGGATCGGACCTCCGAAATCGCGCTCGCGAAGGGTGCACGGGTCCTCAAGACCCCGCGCCGCGGCCTCGGTCGCGCGTACATCGACGCCCTCCCGTATATCCGCGCTGAATACGTCCTCATGGGCGACGCGGACTGCACCTACGACTTCCGCGAGATCGGCGAGTTCGTCGAGAAGTTCCGTGCCGGCGACGAGTTCGTGATGGGCTCTCGCTACCGCGGCTACATCGAACCCGGTTCGATGCCGAAGCTCCATCGCTATCTCGGCACGCCGGTGACGACCTGGATCTTGAACTTTCTCTATTCGAGCAAGTTCTCCGACATTCACTGCGGCATGCGCGGGATCACCCGCGAGGCGCTCGGCCGGCTGCACCTCGAATCGCAATCTTGGGAGTACGCGTCCGAAATGGTGCTCAAGTCGGTGCACCTCAAGCTCAAGACCACCGAGGTGCCGGTCCGGTTCCTCAAGGACCGCGATGGCCGCCTCAGCCACCACAAGCGCAGCGGCTGGTTTTCGCCGTGGCACGCCGCCTGGATCAACCTGCGCGCGATGTTCGTGTACGGCGCGGACTTCTTCGTGCTCAAGCCGGGCTTCCTGCTGCTCGTGCTCGGTCTCGTGCTGACCCTGCCGCTGACGTTCGGCCCGGTCAAAGTCGGCGCGGTGACGTTCTCGCTGTACTGGATGCTCGCCGGCCTGACCGCGACGCTGATGGGGCTTCAAGGCGTGTACCTCGGCTGCCTCGCGCGCGTGTTCTATGACTTCACCGGATCGTCGAGACGAAGATTGCTCGCGATCTTTTCGTACACGCGCACGGCGCTGATCAGCGGCGTCATGCTCGTCGCCGGGCTTGGGCTGACGCTGCCGCTGATCATCAGCTACGTGCATCACGGCCTCGCGCTGCCCGCGGGCTTCGTCGTCGAGAGTTACCAAGCGGTGACCGGGCTGATGCTGATCATCGGTGGCTTCTCGACGTTCGTGTTCACGCTGCTCCTCCACGCCGCGGCGAAGCTCGCGGATCGCACGTACGGCCGGCCGCAGTGATGTTCGGCGAACAGTTCATCATCGTCGGTGGCGCCGGGTTCATCGGCAGTCACTTCACCGATCATCTGCTCGGCAATCCAGCCGTCCGCCGCGTGACGCTATACGACAACTTCTCCTCGGGTCGCGAGTGGCACTACAAGCATCACGCGACGGACGCTCGCCTGCGGGTCGTCCGCGGCGACGTCAAAGATCTGGCGAGCCTGCGCTCCGCGATGGAAGGCCACGACGTCGTCATCCACCTCGCGTCGAATCCCGACATCGCGCGCGCCGCGACCGAGCCCGACATCGATTTCCGCGAAGGCACGCTGCTGACGCAGAACGTCGTCGAGGCGATGCGAACGACGAACACCCAGCGCATCCTCTACGCGTCCGGCAGCGGCATCTACGGCGATCTCGGCGAGCTCGAGGTTCGCGAAGACCACGGACCGCTGGTCCCGATCTCGACCTACGGCGCGAGCAAGCTCGCCGGGGAAGGCATGATCGCCGCCTACGCGCACATGTTCGGCAGTTCCGGCCGCGTGTTCCGGTTCGGCAACGTCGTCGGGCCGCGGCAGACGCACGGCGTTGGCTTCGACTTTATCCGGCGCCTGCTCAAGGATCCGAGCCGGCTCGAGATCCTCGGCGATGGCTCGCAGAGCAAGTCGTACATCCACGTTCGTGATGTCGTCGCCGCCGTGATGCTCGCGAACGACAAGGTGACCACCAGCTACGACGCGTTCAATGTCGCGACCGGCGACTACATCACCGTCAAAGAGATCGCCGAGCTCGCGATGGAAGTCCTCGGCCTGAGTCGCACCCAGCTCGTGTTCGGTGCCGGCAACCGTGGCTGGAAGGGCGACGTCCCCGTGATCCGGCTCGACATCCACCGCATCCAGGCGCTCGGCTGGAAGTGCCAGCGCAGCACGCGCGAGGCGCTTCGCGCATCAATGGCCGAGATGGTCGACGATGCCAAGGCCGGCCGGCTCTAGCTGACGTCGTGGGTCGGGCGGCGGACGCGCATCACGAACTGGTACTCGCTGCGCGTGATGATGCGCCACGGTAGGTCGTGGACCGCGAATGGCCAGAGCAAGCGATCGACCGTGCCGCCGGCTTCCGCGATCAGGTCGATCCAGTCGGGCGCGCGCAGGTAGTTGCCTGTGACGAGCACGCCGGCCTTGTAGTTGCCGAAGATATCCATCGCCAGGAGCACGCCGTTCGACCAATGACCCCACTTGAAGTGGTCCTTGATCACGAGCGCGCCGTTGGGAGCCAGGACGCGAATCGCTTCGCGGACGACCGCGAGCGGGTCCTCGGCGTGGTGGAGCACGTCGCAGATCGTCACGAGGTCGAAGCGACCTGACTCGAACGGCAGTGCACGCCCGTCGTAGGCTTCGACCGGGATCGCCGGCGTCGGCTGGACCTTGACGTCGACGCCGCGCACGTCGGTGATACCGAGGCGATCGGCGGCTGTCCGAGCGAGCACGCCGTCACTCGAGCCGATATCGAGCATCGAGCGCGCAGGGGGTGCTAGATCGACGATCGCAGCGGCGAGCCGGTCGGCGCGGGGGCTCTGCACCTTCGCGGCGTGCCACTGGAACACCGAGAGCTTGGACAGCAGCGAAGGAGCCACAGCAGCCTCAGCGCTTCGTCGGGCGCTTGCGCCACGCGTCGTTGAACTCCGCGATCGTCTCGATCGTGCGCGGGTTCCACACCATCTTGCGCAGGATCGGCGGCGTCACGGTCGGGACGTGGCAGCCGGCTTCGAGCGCCTCGTTGACGTCCATCAGGTGACGCATCGAGCCGACGATGATCTTCGACTGGAGGCCTTCGCGGTCGAGCACGGCGCGCGTCGACGAGATCACGGGGCGCACGTCGTAGCCCATGTCCTGCACGCGGCCGGAGAACAGGCTGACGTAAGTCGCACCGCCGAGCGCGGCGAGATACGCCTGGTTCATCGCCATCAGGCAGGTGACGTTCGTCTTGATCTGCCGCTTCGTGAGCTGATGAAGGACGCGCAGGCCGGTCTCGCTGAACGGGACCTTGATCACGATCCGCTGCGTATCCCAAGAGTGATAGCCGAGCGCTTCTTTGATCATCTCGGCTTCGGTCTCGGTCGTCAGCTCGACGGAGACGTCACCGGTCGAGACCGCGAGGATCTCGTGGATGACCTCGGAGAGATCCGCGCTTGGCTGCTCGCGCGCGATGATCAGCGGGTTGGTCGTCACCCCGGAGAGCACGCCCCACGCGTAGAGGTCCTTGATCTCTTTCGGGTCGGAACTATCGATAAAGAGGCCCACGCCTCCGAGTATCACAAAGCTGCGTCGCGGGAGTTGGCAAAATTAGCCCGGTTGCACGGGTGCGGAATCTGCCTCAGCTCCCGGAAATGTCGGGCAGCTCTCGATAGACACCTGCTAGGGTAATTTCGTGCACAGGCCAAAGGCGCTCGCCGCGATCCTCGCCATCACCGCGCCCGTCGCGACCGCCGCTGCGGATCCTTGGCTCGAGAAGTACCCCGGGTTTCTCGACGCGGGGATGTACGTCCGTCACTTTGCGGCGCCGCTCGATTCGGGCGTGGCATTCCGCACGGCGACCCCAACCGCCGCGCAGGGTGCCGATAGCGGGTACGCCGGAGATCTTCGGTTCGGCATGCGATTCCCGCACAACGTGCGCCTCGGGATCGAAGGCGAGTTCGGGCAGCTGACCCGGCCGGGATCTAACGTTGCCGGTGCTTACACGTTCGCGGGTCTCGAAGGGATCCTCGGCGGCATCTCGCTCGGCGCCGAGATCGCGGGAGGTACGCGCACGATCCGCTACTCGCTCTCCGATACAGACAAGAGCATCTGGCTCGTCGAGCCCCGCGTGCATGCCGAGCTCTGGCTCGGCCGGCAGATCTCGCTCGGCGCGATCGGGGGCGCGACCCTGGGCGGGGGGGACCAGAATGGTCGATCGGTGACGATGTTCGGCCTCTATCTCGGTGTCCACTCGCTGTTCGACCGAGCACGCTGAGCATTTTGACGCGGGGTCGGACACAAGTTGTACAAGTTGTGCCGATCTGCGCTCATTCGAACGTCGCCGCCGTTGCTGGGCGTCATGCGACGTACGGACGGCCGAACGCGGCAGTACTTGTGCAGCTTGTCTCTGACCCCGCTTACGTTGCGCGCAGAATCGCCGTAGCGATGTCCTGCAGCGTGGCACCGCTGGCATCCGGGATCGTACTCGGGCCGCCGCGCAGCGGGCACAGCTCGCAGCGATTGCCGGCGAAGATCAACGCGGTCTTGAGCCGCGCGGCGCGCCCCGCTTCGAGGTCGGCGACTGCATCGCCGATCATCCACGACCGTGCGGGATCGCCGTCGAGCCGCGAGATCAGCGTGGTCAGCATGCCGGGCTTCGGCTTGCGGCAATCGCAGGCGCGAGCGAGCGCGACATCACCACCCGGTCCGCCGGTCGGATGATGCATGCACACCTCGAGCGCCGCGATCCGAATGCCTTCGTCGGCGAGCCGGCTGATCAGCGCGGCGTTCGTGCGCTCGACCGCCGCCACCGAGATCTGGCCCTTGGCGGGACCGGGCTGATTCGTCGCGATCGCGAGCGTGAATCCCGCATCTTGTAGCGCGCGCATCCCGGCGACGGCGCCGGTGAGCAGCCGCAACTGATTCGGATGAAATGCGCTCGCGATCGTGCCGGTCTCCTCGTCGCGGACGATGTCGATGATCGTCCCGTCGCGATCGAAGATCGCCAGCCGATTCACCGAACGCTCTCCCACTTCGTCGCGGCGATCTGCAGCGCCGGGTGACTGACCAGCAGATGCCAGACGACCGCGCAGAAGCCTTCGGTGTGCGGGGTCGTGCGCTCGGCGGCGACCGTCGGGATCAGCACGCATGCATCGGCGACCTGCTTCGTGAAGCCGCCATCGCGGCCGACGATGCCGAAGATCTTCGCGCCGACTTCACGCGCGAGCTCGAGCGAGCGCACGACGTTGACGCTGACGTTCTTGTCGCGATTGCCACCGCCGACGGAGAACACAAGCACGCCGTCGCCCGCGCGCAGCCGCGAGCCGCGTAGCCATTCGACAAAGCACGTGTCCCAACCCTCGTCGTTGACGCGCGCCGTGAGCTCGCTGACGTTGTCGGTCGGCGCGTATGCCTCGAAGCCGCAGATCTTGCGGAAGTCGTTGACCGCGTGACCTGCGTGCCCCGCGCTGCCGCCGACGCCGAGGATGAACAGTCGCCCACCGCCGGCGCGCACGCTCGCGAGCCCGGTGGCAACGTCTTCGATCGTCTTCGCGTCGAGCTTCTTGATCAGCTCGATGCTCTCTTCGAGATACTGCGTGGTGAAGCTCATGTTCATGATCTGTGAAAGTTCGCCATGATGCGCGCGCCGTCGAAGTCGAACCGAAATCGCATCGGCCGCAGGCCCCGCGCGGCCATCGCATCATGGACGCGGCGGCGCTCGGCGGCGCGGACGTAGAACATGAAGAACCCACCGCCGCCTGCGCCCATCAGCTTGCCGCCGATCGCGCCGGCTTTGCGCGCGGCCTCGTAGTGCTCGTCGATCGTGCCGTCGGCCATGTTCGCCGCGAGCTTGCGCTTGTTCGTCCAGTGCTCGTGCAGCATGTCCCCGTACGTATCGATGTCGCCCGCGATCAGGATCCGCTTGGTCTCGTAGCCGAGCGCCTTGATTCGATGCATGCGCTCGACCGCGGAGTCGGTGTTCGAGGTGATCGACTTCGCTTGCTGCGACAGCACCGCGGACGCCGACCGCTCGACGTTCGAGTAGAAGATCATGAGGTTCGACTCGAGCTCGTCGATCACCTCGTCGCGCAGCGGCAGCCGCTCGACATCGACCGAGCCGTCGGGATGAAACGTCAGCGCGCTGATCCCGCCGTAGGCCGCGATGTACTGATCCTGCTTGCCGATCGGCTCTTCGAGCACGTCGATCTCGAGGTGACACGCCTCGCGCGCGAGCTCTTCGGCAGGGACCGACTCGCGCTTGAAGGCGTGCAATCCGTTGAGGAGCGCGACCGTGAAGCTGCTCGAGGATCCGAGGCCCGTGTTCGCCGGGACGTCGGCGAGGCTGTGCAGCTCGAGCCCGCCGGAGAAGCCCATCGACTTGAGGGCCGCGCGATAGATGCGGTGGCGGATCTTGTCGACCGAGTCGACCGTCTCCATCTCGGAATACGCGAGCCGGATCGTGTCGTAGAACCGCTTCGCCACGCAGACGTGCACGAACTTGTCGACCGCCGCCGCGACGACGAACCCGCCATGCTCGCGCGAATACGACGGCAGATCGGTGCCGCCGCCGCCTAATGAAAACCTGACCGGTGCACGAGAAACGATCATGACTTGGCTCGCAGATGTTCGCCGAGATCGGCGAGACCCTGTGGAGAGCCGATCTCGAAGAACCTCTCACGCGCTACCAGCGCTCGCAAGCGGTGCGTAGCGGCGAGGTCGCGTTGGATCGCGTCGAGCCCCGCGACTTTGCCGGCTGGTAAGGCAGCGATCACATCGCGGCGCAGCGCGGTCGCTCCATAGTCGATGTGATCGAAGGCCGCAGACTTCTCGGTCTTCTCGTAACGCACGACCCAGGTCCCGTCGGTGATGACGTTCGAGGTGTCCCAGTGGCCCGCGTTGTGAAACACGGACATCACCCCGTCGCAGTCACCGTGCGCGCGGAGCAACCGGTCGAGGGCGCCGTAGTCGAACGGCAAATAGCTGTCGCCGTAGGTCACGACGAACGTGTCGGCAAGGAGCGGCAGCGCGGCACGGATCGCGCCTGCGGTCCCGAGCAGCTGGCCCGGGGCTTCCTCCGACCAGAGGACGGACAGCCGGTATCGCGAGCCATCCCCGACGTGAGCGCGGATCCGTTCGCCGAGGTGCGCGATGCACATCACGACCTCGCGAATTCCGGATCGCGCGAGCAGCTCGAGCTGCCAGTCGACGAACGGCCGGCCGGCGACCTCGAGCATGGCCTTCGGCACGGTCTCGGTCCGCGGCAACATCCGCGTCGCGAGCCCACCTGCGAGCACGACCGCTTGTGACCCATCGGGCACGGTCGGTTCCTTACCATTGTTTCCGGCCGCCGCGCCGCGGCGAGCGTGATATGAAGCGCCGACCGTGACGGCTGTTCCAGACCGCGGGTTCGTGCGACGTCATGCGGTCAAGCTGATCGCTTCGGTGGCGATCACCGCAGGCGTGGTCTACACGGCGCAGAAGGGCGGCCTCAAGCTCGTCCCGGAGAGCGGCGACTTCTCGCGAGTGCGCTGGTGGAGCCTCGCACTGTATTTCCCGATCCTGCTCGGCGCACTGTGGTTTCGCAGCGTGCGTTGGCGATTTCTGCTGCGCTCGATCATCGAAGTCCCGAAGCGCCGGCTGTTCGCCGTGTCGTGTGCCGGGTTCGCGGCGACCTTGCTCTTGCCGTTTCGGCTCGGCGAGCTCGTCCGCCCGTACATGTTGCGGACGCGGCCCGAAGAGCGACGTCCCGGCACCCCCGACCTGACGATGGCGACCGCGACCAGCTCGATCATCGCCGAGCGCGTGATCGATGGCGTGTTCATCAGCCTCGTGCTCGCGCTGATGCTCGTGCTGGTGCCGACCGTGCATCCGCTGCCCGACAAAGTTGTCGGGTTACCGATCTCCGTCGCGGCCGTGCGCGCGAGCGGATTCGTGATGCTCGGCATCTTCTTGACCGCGCTCGTCGTGATCGCCGTGTTCTACTTCGCGCGCAGCTGGGCCCATCGCGCGACACACGCCGTGATCGGCAAGCTCTCGCCCAAGCTCGCGGAGAAGCTCGCCGGGCTCGCGGAGAAGCTCGCCGACGGACTCCACGTGTTCGGGCGTGCGCGCGACATTGCCGGCTTCCTCGCCGAGACGGCGGTTTACTGGGGCCTCAACGCCGTCAGCATGTGGGTCCTCGCGATCGGCTGCGGTGTCGTGCACGGCGACGGCTCCGCGATCACGTTCCCGGAGGCCTGCGGCCTGATGGGCATGCTCAGCTGCGCGATCATGATCCCGGGACCGCCGGGCCTCCTCGGCGTGTTTCAAGCAGGCATCTACGCCGGCATGACGATGTATTTCCCGACCGAGATCGTGATCGGTCCCGGCGCGGCCTACGTGTTCCTGTTCTACGCCGCGCAAGGCGTCACGCACCTGGCAACCGGCGCGTGGGGCCTGTGGCACGAAGGCGGCGCACGCAAGCTGCGTGGCGCGCTCGAGGATCCTCCGCTCGTCGTCGAAGCCTGACGGCTCCGGATCAGCCGTTCTCTGATCGAGCGCGGCCAAACGCCCGCCGCCGTGCAAAAGTAAAGCGTGAGCGAGCTGCAGGGCCGCGTCGACCGCAGCACGGCCTGGGTCGCGTTCGCGAGCCTCGTGCTCGGAGTGCTCGATCTACTCTCGACGCTCATCTGCATCCGGTTCTGGGTCTCGACCGCCGACTTCGGTGCCGCGACGCTCGCGATCGCGCTGTTTCCAATCCTCGATCGACTCGGCGGCATGGGGCTGTCTTCCGCCGTCGTCCGCGAAGCCGACTCGGAGCCAAAAGCGCAGTCGACGATCTTCTGGCTCGGCTTCGGCGCGTCGATGCTCGTGTTCGCGATCCTCGCGATCGCGCGACCGGCGATCGGCGCGCTGTTCCCGGATGCGATCGTCGGCAGCTTGCTCGCGGCGTACGGCGTTCGGCTCGTGATCAACAGCTTCGCGATCATCCCCGACGCGATGCTCAAGCGGGAGCTGCGATATCGCGAGCTGTCGCTCGTGAAGATGATCGCGAGCCTCGCGGACACCGGCACGAAGCTCGGCCTCGCGTACGTAGGTGCACACGGCATCCCCGAGCTGTCGATCTGGTGCTTCGCGCTCGGTCCGATCGCGAACACGGTCGTCTCCGCGATCGGTCTTCAGATCTGTTACCGCTGGCGGCCACGGTTCGCGTTCCGGCGCGAGATCGCCGTGCGCGCCGCGCGCTTCACCGCGTCGATCAGCGGCGGCGAGCTCCTCTACTACGCGTACACGAGCGCGGACTACCTCGTGATCGGCACGTATTTCGGCGATGCGGCGGTCGGCGTCTATCGCCTCGCGTACGAGCTCGTGCTCGATGTCGTCCGCCTGCTCTCGATGGTCACCGCGGAGGTCGCGTTCCCGACGTTCGTGCGCCTCTCCGCCGATCGCCGCGCGGTCTCCGACCAGCTACTGCGATTCACGCGCCAGAACCTGATCGTGCTCGGCCCGTTCCTCGCGTTCGTCGCGATCGAGGCGGACGATCTGCTCGCCCTGCTCTATCCGCCGATGCCGGCATCTGCGGCGACCGTCGCGCGGATCCTGTGCTGCGTCGGCGCGTTGCGCACGCTCGGCTTCATCTTGCCCGCGCTCCTCGCCGGCATCGGCCAGGCCTCGCGCGTCCTCATCTACAACGCGCTCGCGGCCGTTGTGTTACCCGCGATGTTCGTGATCGCTGCGCACGTGGCACCCGAGCAAGGCTACGTCTCGATCGCATGGGCCTGGGCCGCCGGCTACCCGATCGCCTTCGCTGCGCTGCTCGCGATGGCGCTCTCGCGGTCGGGCACGCCGCTTCCGGCCTACCTGCGTTCGATCGGCGGGATCTTCGGCTGCATCGTGTGCTCGCTCGTGGCCGGACTCGCGATCCGCCGGATGACGTTCGAGACCCACTTCGTGCGCGCGTTCGCGGTCGGTGCCGTCGTGCTCGCGAGCTATGCGCTGCTGCTCGCGCGGGTCGAGAAAGTCACGCCCGCTGCCGTCGTGCGCAGCTTGCGATCACCGTGAGATCCTGTGCAGTCCCGCCGAGGCGAGCGTGAAGTCGCGAACGATCTGCCGAGCGTGCCGCGCATCGAGCTCTATCGCGAGCCGCACCGCATTGCTCCCCGGGGATTTGATCGTGACCGGCCGGATCTTGCCCGCACCGAGATCGATCACGACCTCGACCGCGGGCGCGATCACGCGTGGGTTCACAGCAGCGGCGCCGGCTGGAGTCAGCGCGAAGTCGAGCAACCCTCTGTCGATGCGGACATCCACGATCTGATCGGGCCTGATCGCGATCGGCTCGGCTTCGATCTCGTAGAAGCGCCAGGCTTCCGCAGCGCTCATCAGGTGCAGCGTTCGGCCAGGTGGGAGCGCGAATGCATCGGGGTGTGGCTCGACGAACAGCTCCGGATCACCGTGGACGTACGCGTCGAAGCGCTCGCTCGGCGTGATCAGGCAGTACACGCCGGTGCCCTCGATTCGCGTGTTGTGGCAGTGATGCTTGTCGGCCCACGCTGGGTTCACGTACATGCCGCCGTCGGGAACGCGCACGTGATATCCGACCTGGTCGAGCTCGAGCGTGATCCCGAGGTTCATTGCCGTCTCGTCGTTGCGAAGGGACCGACCGATGTTGTCGAGCTCCGCGGATTGGTACACGACGACATTCATCACGAGCCCGCGGTACCCGCGCGCGAGCTCCGCGTCGATCTCTCGCACGCGGTCGCGCACGCGGGCTGCATCCATCAACGAAGGCGCATCGACCACGATCTTGCCATCCTCGACCCGCACGGTCGCCGCGGTGCCGATCAGTCGCTCCGCGACGAACTCTCGCGCGAGAGCGACCGTCGCCGGTGAGGCGGGCTGGGCGAGCGCGAACACGGTCGTCGACGATTCGTCTGCGCCGCTTCCGCCGAGAGCTTCGTGTAACCACAGGGCGGCATTACCGACAGGCCACGGCAGGCTCGCGAGCTGGCGAGCGACCGGACGGTTCCGAAGCGCGAGCACGGTCGCGACCAGCAAGCCGGCTACCAGAACGATCGCCGCAGACCATTTGATACGAACCGAAGCCATGCTCTGGAGACACCGACAACGCGACCATCGCATACGCTGCCAGATCTCACCCTTCCACCGCTATTGAATCTCCGCATAACAGTCTGTAGTTATGTTGGATTTTCTGATTGTCTCGTGGATTAACTTCGTGAATCAAGAACTTTATCTTCTCGAACCGAGCAGATAAACTGCGATGATGCTGAATTCAGGCGAGCTGGAGGCCGCGCTCTCCGCGTTGGGCGAGCTCCTTGTGGAGCGCGAACAGCCACACGGCCTCGCGATCATCGGCGGTGGCGCGCTGTCGATCACTCGCTTTATCCAACGCTCGACCAAGGACCTCGACATCGTCGCGCTGTTCGAAAACGGGGTGCTCAAGATCGCGGCGCCGCTGCCCGACGCACTTGCAGAGGCGATCCGCGATGTTGCAGGGTACTTGCGACTCGCACCAGATTGGCTCAACAACGGCCCGACCTCGATGATGCAGCTCGGGCTTCCTGAAGGCTTCCTAGCGCGCTGCGAACGTCGGGTTTACGGGGCGCTCACGGTGCTGTTCGCGAGCCGGCTCGATCAGATTCACTTCAAGCTTTATGCAGCGGCAGACGACCGCCCCGCCGGCAAACACCACCGAGATCTGGAAGCGCTCACGCCAACCGCGGACGAGCTCGAACAAGCAGCCGCATGGGCTCGAGGTCACGATCCGTCGCAGGGCTTCGCTGTCATGGTCGCGGGCGTGCTCGCCGCGTTTTCAACGAAGGGGACCTAGTCGTGTCTCTTCGCGAGGCTTGTCTCGAGCTCGCATGGGCGCAATGGGTCGCACTTGGTGTCTCGGGCAGCGCGCCCAAGCCGATGCACGCCGTCGATCTCGAAGCAGCGATCGCGTTCGCTCCGATTCTCGACGAGCTGGACCCACGGCTCCATGACGAGGTCGTCGACTGGTGCGTGCAATACGCGTCACGCGTGGTCTCGGTATCGCGGCTCAAGCAGGTTCTCAAGATGTTCGAGGACGACCATGGCGGTCGCTTCGATCGCTTCGCTGCCATCGTCAACGAACAAGGGGGAACCAAATGGCCGACCACTTCGCGATCGGCACGCCCGGCCAAGCTCGGTCACAAGTCGCGGTTCCTCGTCGAGAATTCCGCGGCGGTGCAGCTTCGCGCACGCCTCATCTTCGGGGTCGGCGCGCGCGCGGATGTGCTCGTCGCACTCTTGCTCTCACCGCTCGGCTGGACGCACGTCAGCCTGCTCTCATCGCTCGCGTATACCAAACGCAGCCTCTCGGATGCGCTCGCCGATCTGAGTGCCGGCGGTGTCGTTCACGCGTATCACGTTGGCAACGCGCTCCATCACCGCCTCGTTCGCAAGGAGCAGCTCGCGGCACTCGTTGGAAAACACCCAGAGAGCTCGTTTCAGCCGTGGGCGCAGCGTCTAGCCGTCGCGAGCGCGTTGCTCACGACGATGGCGAGAACGCATACAAGATCCGCGATGGTGCAAACGATCGAGTTGCGTAAGACGATCGATCGACATCGCCCCGCACTCGCATCCGTCGGTGAAGAGCCTATCGAAGATGGGATCGACCCGGAGGAACTCGTGAAGAGCTGGCTGATACCGCTCCTCGAGCCTTAAGATCGATACCGTTGGTCTGATTGAGCGCCGCATGCGGTTGCCCTGCCCGCGTGAAAGCGCGATGAGCTTGCGACCTAACAACCCTGCGCGAGAAAGCTCCTCTGGACAGAATCGTTGGCAGCCGCGCTTAGCGTCTCGCCCGCGAGCATCGCCAACTTGGTTACCGCTTCGCCCGTGGCATCAGCAGCGTCAGCAGCGCCGGCGCGAGCAACAGCGCGACGATGAGGCACGTCACTTCGCCGAGCATCGCCGCGAGCCCGAACGAGCGGATCCCGAGGTTCTGCGACAGCAGCAGCGAGCCGTAGCCGACGATCGTCGTGTACGAGCACAGGAACACCGCGCCGCCGGTCGAGGCGAGCACGGCGGCACCGTGACCTTCGCCTTCTTGGCGTGATCGCGCGACGATGTTGACCGCGTACTCGATGCCGATGCCGATCGTGATCGGCAGCGCGACGAAGTCGAGGAAGTTGATCTTGAAACCGAGGATCGCCGAGGCGCCGATCATCATCAGCGTTCCTGAAGCCCCACATACGAGCGTCACGAACCCGAAGCGATTGAACCCGAGCACGAGCAAGACGATCAGGATCGCGCCCGCCGCGGCCGCGAGCGTCGCCCGCGGGCCGTCGGTGAGGACGGCATCGAGCACGTCGGCGAACACGAACGAGGCACCGCCGAGGTGCGCGCCTTCGGGAAGCTCGAGCGCACGCACGTTGTCCGAGAACCGGACCGTATCGTGCGCATCCCAGATCTCGTAACCCTTGCCCGCGGTCGCGAGGAGCAGCTTGCCGCGCGTGCCGTCGGCTTCGATGAACGGCCATGCGATCGCTTCTGGAATGTCGTTGTCGGAGAGTGCCTTCAGATCGTCCGGAGGTCGCAGCCGCAGCGCCTCGGCACGGTCGGCATCGGCGAGCGCATCGATGTCCTTGCCCGATAGCAGCGCACGGATCTCCGCGAGCACCGAGAGCTTGTTCGGTTGATCGCTCGGCAGCAGATCATTGATCGAGACGACGTTCGCGAACAGCCGCTCGCCCTCGGGCTTACCGCGATCGCGGTCCTTGAGCTGCTTTTGCAGCGGCGCGACCTGTTCGCGATGCGCGACCGCAATCACGAACCCGCCGTCGACGCCTTGGCCGAAAGCCTGATCGATCTTCGTCATCCAGTGCTGCGCCTCGGAGATGTCGTCGCTGTGCGAGCGCAGGTTGCGGAAGTTGTTCTCGAACGGATCGCCGCCCAGGTAGCGCAGCGTGATCCCACCGGCGAACACGGTGAAGCCGATGATCACGAACGCGACCACGCGCAGCCGCGCCGGCAGCAGCATCGCGAGCCAGCGACCGAGCGGCGACTCGCTGCGCGGCTGCATCTTGAGACGACGCGCGACCGAGAGTGCCGCAGGCAACACGACGTACGCGGAAATCCAGCACAGCATGATTCCGACGCCACCGATGATCCCGAAGTGCCGGAAGCCGCGGAACACCGTGATCACGAGCGACGCGTATGCGACCGACGCCGTCAGCGCCGCCGCGAAGGTTCCGGCGATCGTCTTCTCGATCGTGTTGGCGAGCGCCTGACAGCCATCACGGCCCGCTCGCAGCTCCTCGAGATATCTCGCCGTGACGATGATGCCGACGTTGATGCCGTTGCCGATCACGATCGAGGACAGAAACGCGGTGGCGACGTTGAGATAGCCGAGCGTCAGCTTCGTGAACGCGAACGTCGCGACCGTGCCGACGAGCAGCGACCACGACAGCGCGCCGATCGCGAGCGTCGAGCGGAAGAACCAGCCCATCGCGAGTAGCACGAGCACGACCGTGACCGCGGTCGCGCGTAGCATGCCGTTCAAGATCGCATCGTGCTCTGCGAGACTGACCGCGGCATCTCCCGCGACGCCGACGCTGACATCCGGCATCGCTTGCGTGATGCCGGCGCCGAGCTCCTTGAGTCGTTCCACGAGCTCGCGATCGCGATCGACATCACCTGTCGAGAACGCGGTGTGCAGGATCATGATCTGGACGCGGCCGTCCTTGCTGACCATCTCCGCCGCTTCATCTCTTGCGAGCTCTGCATCGTGCAGCTTCGCCTTGAGCTTGTCGGCCGAATCATTGCGGGCCGGCGCCTCGTCGAGCGGGATGTACAGCGGGTTGGCTTCGAGCTTGGCGCGATCGATCTCGCTCGCGAGCGCGTCACGTGCTGCCTTCAGATCCGCGAGCTCCGCGAACAGCCACCGGTGGTCCCACGCATACTGATGCTCGACCCGCCGGTCGAAGGTCACACTCGCGACGCGCGTCGGCCCGAGTGCGATCACCCGCTGCCTCATCAGCTCGGCTGCCTGTTTGCGGTGCTCCGGGTGATCCGACTCGACGACCACCATCGCGGTGCCGATCACACGCGCGCGCTTCTCGATGGCACGGAGGTCTTGCACCGACCGCACCGACTGCGGGAGCAGATAAGAGAAATCCGCAAGGACGGTGATCCGCATCGCGGTCACCGCCGCAATGATCGTGAACGCGATCGACGCCACGACGATCGACCACCGATTGAGCTCGATCCAGAGCGCGTAGCGATGGGCCACGTCGGACCGAATTCCCACGACTCGACCATGCCGAAGCCCTCAAAGAATGTCCAGCTTCCGAACGGGCAGCCGGAAAGCCGGCAGGGGCATGATCGCGAACGCAGCGCGTCCGACCAGACGTTACCTGTTCATGCCCATGGCCGAAACGCCCGGCGTGATAGCGTCCGCGCCATGCGTTCCCATACCGTCCTCATTTCGCTCCTGATCGCATGCGGTTCGAATGACAAGGCGCCGATCGACGCCGCCTCGGATGCACCTCCGGACGCGCTGGTCGATGCCGATTTGGGAATGCCAACCGGTACGCACCATCACTACGTGATCGATCGCCAGAATGTCCCAGCCAATAACACCCAGGCGCGCATGTACGGGCTCGATCTGAATGGCGACCAGACCGTCGACAATCAGCTCGGCATGGTGCTCGCGACGTTTTCGGGAATGGGCTTCAATACGCAAACGAGCGCCACCACCTCGGTCGATACCGGGCGCACGATCCTGCTCGCAGATCTCCAGGCGACGGACCTCACGACCGCGACGCACGCGGGCTTCACGATCTACTTCGGACAGAACCCGCAGCCCGCACCGTGCACCGGTCCGTCGGATACGGTGTGCCGACACCACCTCACCGGGACCGGCACGTTCGACGTCGCTGCCTCGCCACACGATGCTGCGCTGCGCGGCGATCTCGTCAATGGAACCTTCACGGCTGGTCCCGGGCATCTCTCGATCCAGCTCGCGATGTTCGCCGCGAGCTCGCCGGTTCGCATCGACCTGATCGGCGCGCGCGTCCGACTGACGAACATCACCGGTACCTCGATCGGCACAGGTGTGCTCGCCGGCGCGGTGACCCAGAGCGACCTCAACACCAAGATCATTCCGGCGCTCCAGCAATCGATGGTCCCGGTCATCGCGCGGGACTGCACGATGCTCGCGAGCCCTCCCGCGTGCGGCTGCGCCAACGGCTCGCAAGGCGAGAACCTGCTCGGCCTGTTGGACACGAGTCCGAAAGACTGCGCGGTCACGGTCTCCGAGATCCAGAACAACGCCCTGTTCCAGAGCCTGCTCGCGCCCGATGTCACGATCGACGGTCAGATGGCGCTGTCGCTCGGAATCGGCATCACCGCGACCGGCGCGACGTTCACGCCGTAATCAATTCGTGGAGGTCGTCGCGCGGTTATCGGCGTCGATGTCGGCGCTCGTGGCCGCGTCGAGGCGACTCATCATTTCCGCACGCGATGGCAGCGCGGTCGCGGGCACGGTCCATACGCGCAGCGTGCCGTCTTGCGATCCCGTGACGAGCTGATCGGGACCGCGCCAGGCGACATGATTGACCGCGGCGGAATGACCGCGCAGGACGCGGTGCCGATCGGTCCCGAGCTCCCAGATCCGGACCGTCATGTCGTAGCTGCTCGAAGCCAATCGCATGCCGTCCGGAGAGAACGCGACATCCATCACGAGATCGGTGTGACCGCGCAGGATCGCGAGGAGCTTGCCGCTCGTGTCCCACAGACGCACGGTGCGATCGTTCATCGCAGCGGCGATGCGTTGGCCATCTGGTGACACCGCGGTGCGCGTGATCTGGCGACCATCGGTCGGCAGCTCGACTTCATGCTTGCCGTCGATGAGCACGAGGCTGTGATCGCAGCGCTGGAGGATCAGGCGATCTCGAACCTTCTCGAACTCGGCCATCAGCGCGCACCCCGAAGGGCCCGTGCCGAGCGTCTCGGACGTGGCGTCGGCTCGAACCAACACGGTGCTATCGCCGACCTGCGCGGCGATCCGACCGTCCGCAGCCACCGCAAAGCCGCGCACCGGGACGTGACCGTCGACCATCGCCGTGCTCTTGCCGGTCGTGGGATCCCATTTGCGCAACGTGCCATCGAACGACGATGAATAGACGGTCTTGCTATCGCGGCTCCATGCGACGTGACTGACGAGCGCGGTGTGGCCGCCCAACACGACCGGTGCACCGGAGGCGCGGCGAACTTCGAGTGTCCAGTTCGCGGCGTAGATCAGCAGCGCAGATCCATCCGGCGACGGCACGCCGATCCCGAGGCTGCTCGGCATCTCGGCCCACGAGAACAGAGGCTCGCGCTTGCCGGTGCTGACGTCCCACCGCGCGAGGGTCGATGACGTCTTCACGAGTGCCGTGTCGCCCTGCAAGGTCAGCCAATCGATCGGCCCTCCCTCGGGCAGGACGCGCGCGCCCGGGTGATCGATCGACCAGATGCGCACGCTGCCGTCGAGGCTCGCCGTCGCGACGGTCTTCTCGTCGGGGGAGAACCGTGCCCGATAGACATCGTCATCGTGGCCTCGCAACACGATCGAAGAGCCATCGGCGACGTTCCACACCCGCGCGGTGCCGTCGTCGCTCGCGGTCAGCAGGCCGCGGCCGTCGCGCGTGAACGTCCCGGTGTAGATCGCGTCGGTGTGGCCTCGCAGCTCGCGTGTGGCGCCGGTCGCAAGCTCGACGAGCGTGACATCCTTGCGGTGACCGATCAGCGCGATCGAGTGCATGTCCGGTGCCCACTCGACGGAGTTAAGCTCACCCGCGTAGACCGCGAGCTTGCGCAGCGGGCCGCCGGCATACGGAACGCTCCATAACGCCTTGCCGTCGTGAACGATGACCAGATCGCCGAGCGGCGACAGCGAGAGGTATTCGACTCTGCGATCGGTCTGTGCGAGCACGCGGCCCGGTGAGCCATCAGGCGCGACCTGTGCGACACGGTTGGGCTCGACCAGTGCGGCGACGTGCGTCCAATCGCGCGCGGCGACCGCGACGCGCAACGCGACGTCGGGCCCGAGGTACGTGCTGTGACCCTCGAGATCGACGATCTGAAGCGGACCCATCTTGCGATCGACGATCAATTTCGTGCACGTGGGATCGAAGCTCAGTGACGTGACCGTCCGGCCGCGTTCGACCAGCGTGCGCGCTGGACCTCCGTGCAGCGGCCACGCGATGACTTCGCCCGTGGTGCCGCCGGTGATCGCGAGATCCCCGAGCGGCGAGATCGCCACCGTCTCCGACGCGGATGGCGTGTGACCGATGATCGTCATCGCGCCGGTCGCGAGATCGTACGTGCGCACACTACCGTCGCGAACCACCGCGACGATCGTCTTGCCGTCGGGGGTGAACGCCGCATCGTGCACCCAATCGCCGGGCCGAAATACGTGCCGCGCGACGCCTAGCGCGACCGCCTCGTCGACGACATCGACGACATGCGGAAGATCGTGGTCGGTGATCAGGTAGCTCTTGAGCCACGCGAGCGCCGCGGTCGGATCCTTGCGCAGCGAGGTCTCCGCCTGGACGAACGTCAGCTCGCGCTTCTGCTCTTCGACGGAACGCCGCGCCGTCTCGGCACGAGCACGTTCGCTCCGGGCGATATCGCGTTCGGCGACGACCGTCCGGAACGATTCGACGCCGATCGCGCCGAGCGCGATCGCGCTCGCGAGTGCGACAACGACGACGCCGCGATGCTGCGCGAGCTTCTTGCGCACGAGGTGCCATGGCGTGTACGCGTGCGCGCTGACGAGCTTGCCGGTCTGAAACCGGCGCAGATCTTCGGCGAGCGCACTCGCATTCGAGTAGCGATCGAGCGGGCTGCGCTGCATCGCCTTGCCGACGATATCGGCGAGCTCCGGCGGGACGTTCGGCGCCGCGTGACACAGCGGCTGCGGCGGCCCCGCGATCACGCGCTCGAGCACGGCTTGCGGCGTTGGCGTGTCGGTGTTGGGAATCCCCGCGTGCGGCGCCGCACCGGCGAGCAGCTCGTAGAGCAAGGCTCCGATCGCGTAGACATCGGCCCGCTCGTCGACAAGCTCGCCGCGCGCTTGTTCCGGCGCCATGTACGCCGGCGTGCCGACGACCTTGCCCGAGATCGACGACGGACCCGAACCCGAGCCGTCCGCGTGCGGCGCCGCGGGCTCGGGCAGCTCCTGCTTGCGATCGCGCGCGAGGCCCCAGTCGACGACGATCGTCTCGCCGAACTCTCCGACGATCACGTTCGATGGCTTGAGATCGCGATGGATCACGCCTTCGCTGTGCGCGTAACCGACCGCGTCGGCGATCGCGATCACGTGCGACAGCAGCGACAAGCGATCGCGCAAGGTGCGGCGCTCCGCGAGGAGCTCCTTGAGCGTCCTGCCCTCGACGAGCTTCATCACGTAGTACGGATCGCCGTTCGGCCACCGTCCGGCTTCGTGGACCGGAACGATGCCCGGGTGCTCGAGCCGCGCGGTGATCAGTGCCTCGCGAACGAACCGCGCTTCGTGCCACTCGTCGTGGCGCAGCAACTCCTTGACCGCGACCGTACGCCCGAGGCGTTTATCGATGGCGCGGACGACGCGACCGAGGCCGCCGCGTGCGTGCTCGCCGATCTGCTCGTACCGATCGGGGTCGTCGACCGGCAACGACTCGACGCGCGCGGCGATCGGCGACGACTCCGATGCCGCGATCGGAGCACCTCGAGGCGCCAGCGTGGCGGTATGGTCGGCCGGTTCGGGCATGGCTGGCTGGGTGAAGGGGACCGGATGGAGCTAGTCGAACCTCTCTCGGCTCCTTCAGATTCCCATGTCGTGCGCCCGGTGGACACTGTATGGTCCGCGCGATGCGGATTCTGTTCCTCTCGGCCCTGCTGTGGGTCGGTGCGTGTGGTCCCGCGGGGCGCGATCACGGCTCCGGTAACGGAGACGCGGGGCCTGGTACGGATGGTACGGGCTCGGGATCAAACGGCGACATGTCGCGGGTCTACGCGCACAGCGGGACCAAGCTGTACCGGATTGATACCCAGACGCTCCAGCCGGTCGAGATCGGCCCGCTGACCAACGTGACCGGCAGCCTCACCGATCTCGCGATCGACAAGTCCGACCGGATGGTCGGCGTCACCTTGAACAAGCTGTTCTCGATCGATCCGACGACCGGGACGGCGATCCTGATCAAGGCACTCTCCGGCGCCGGTGGCTACACGAGCCTGTCCTACGTGCCAAGCGACCTCAACGATCCGAACAGCACAGACATCCTGGTGACGGCCAACGATCAGGGCGACGTGTTCCAGATCGATCCGACAACCGGCAACCTGACGAAGATCGGCAGCTACGGCACCTCTGGTTCCAACAAGGTGATCTCGAGCGGCGATCTGATCGGCGTGCGCGGCCTCGGCATCTACGCGACGGTCGACGTCGGTACGCAGCCAAACGACTACCTCGCGAGCATCGATCCGGCGACCTGGAAGGCAACGCCGATCGGCACCGGCACCGGCTACAACAACATCTTCGGGCTCGGCTTCTGGGCCGGCACGATCTACGGCTTCGTCGACGCCGGCACCGGCATGGGCAAGATCATCAAGATCGATCCGACGACCGGCGCTGGCAGCGAGCTCAATTCGGGCGCCATCCAGTGGTTTGGCGCCGGCGTCTCGACGGACGCGCCGATCATTCAGTAGCCGATCACGGCACGAAGTCGACGGTCTGATCGCGGTCCGGTATCACCTGCTTGGTGATCGGATGGCCCATCAGCACCGCTTCGATCATCACGGGCTTCGCGCTCTTCGGGATGTGCAGCGTCAGCGGTGTCTTGCCCGCCTTGTTGCCGTCGATCCGGATCTGCGCGGGTGGATTCGATCGAAGCTCGATCGACACCGTGCCTTCGGTCATCGGGAGCTCCGCGTGGTGCCGCGGTGCTTTTTGCTGCTTCATGATCATCACGATGCCGGTCGTCACGATGCCGACTGCGATCAGCGCGGCGACGATTCCCATGACCTTCAGCGGGCGCTTGGGCGGTGGTCGGTTGCGCGCGTCGCGCCGCGCCTGCCGTTCGATCTCGAACTCGGGCTCGGTGTCGAGCGCCGCGGCGGCTGCGCCCGGACCGAACTCCGGAATCCCGCCGCCCGGTGCGAATGCCGAGCTGCTCGGCGCGGCGAGCGCCGCCGGGTCCGGCGCTTCGGCCGACAGTCGAACGCTCGGTGGTCCCGCGAGTGTGGCGTCGTGGCCGACGGAGCTCGTCACACGCTTGGTTGGCGTAGCGCCGTCGATCGCCAGTAACCGTGTGCGCGTGTCTTTCGCGGAGGGGCGCTTCTCGGGTGGCCCGAGGAGATCTTCGACGAGCTTTCGCAGAGCCGGATCGATCGCGTCGAGCTTGAGCTTGCCGCCGATCTTTTGCGCGAACAAGCCATCGATCGTCGGCGCGTCCCACAGCGGGCGATTGGTCGCCATCTCCGCGAGCATCACGCCGAGCGCGTAGAGATCTTGTGCGGGCGCGGGCGGCGCGCCATCGATCGCGACCTCCGGCGGCAGATATCGCGGGGATCCGGCGATGATCCCGGTCGCCGTCGCGCGACTGTCCGGCGATTCGTCGAGCAACCGGGCGAGACCGAAATCGAGCACTTTGACGAGGTCGCGATCGGACGGGCTGGCGAGCACCATCACGTTCTCGTGCTTCAGATCGCGATGCACGATCGAGAGTGCATGCGCCGCTTCGAGCGCGTCGCACAGCTGCACGCCGATTCGGACAATTCGTCCGAGCGACATCGCGCCATCGCGCTGGAGCACCGCATGGAGCGTGTGCCCTTTGACGAGCTCCATCGCGAGATACAGCCGGCTGTCTTTGTCCTGGCCGAACTCGATCACACCGACGGTATTCGGATGCGAGAGCTGACTCGCGAGCTTGGCCTCGCGCAGGAAGCGCTTGACCGCGGTGACATCGTCGGCGAACCGCCGATCGATCACCTTGAGCGCGACCTCACGGCCGATCGACCGCTGCTTCGCGCGATACACCGTGCCCATCCCGCCCTTGCCGAGCCGCGCGAGGATCTCGAACCGCTCGTCGATGACCTTGCCGATCAGATCTTCTTCGTCTTTGACCTGAAGCAGCAACGTTCCGCAGGCCGCGCAAGCCGATCCCGCGGTTGCATCCAACCTCGGCGGGACATCACAGCTCGGGCAAACGACGCGCATGCTTAGCGATACGCTCTCTTCGGCGGATCGCCGCAGAAACTTTTCTGGGTCTCGCTCACCAGCTTGTGCTGCGCATCGAACTGGAACCGAATCAGCCGCCGTGCCGGCTTGTCGAGGCAATGGTTCTCCGCGCCCGCCAGCTCGACATCGACCAGATACCAGACGTTCGCGCTGGCCAGCTGCTTCGGGCTCGTCACGTGGGCTCCGCCCGGCAACTGGAACGTGAGCAGCCACTTGAGCGCGAGCCGGAGCTTGTCGTTCTTGAGCACCGTGCGATACGGCGCCTCGTTCGCCTCGTCTTGGTTCTGCGCCTTGGCGAGACCGGCGTCGCACCACTTCTTCTTGATGTCCTCGATCGAGCCGGTCCACAAGAATTCCTCGCCGGCAGCATTCGTGACCTTCTTGTCGGCGACTTTCTCCGTGGGCGAGATGCCGGCCTTGATCGCCTTGTCGTAGACCTGGATGCAGTTCTTCGGCATCCGCGCATCGTAGTCGTTGCGATCGAGCTTCTTCTTGTCCTTCATCGCCGCGAGCGCCCATTTCTCGATGTCGTTGACCCAGGTCGAGCGCTGGATGTGCTCGCACGACTTGCGAATCTCCGCGAGCGTATGCTTGCCCGCTTCGTACTCGGGGCTGTCGTACTTGAGCTCCATGACCGCCGAATCCGGGACCTTCGCCGCCGCGAGCTGGTCGAGCAGCTGAGCGCAGCGGACCGGATGCGTGGTGTCATCACCATGTTGGTCCCACACCTGGGTGTCTTTCCGTATGAACCAAGTCCCGTCCATGACCTCGTGGAGCTCGTCCCATTCCCGAGCGCCCGGCTCGCCCCACTTCGGTTGGGCGAACGCTGGTTGCGAGCCAGTCGTCACGCAAAGCACCACCAAGAATGCGAACAGCTTGATCATGTTCATCCTCATGGACCCCGTATCGACCGTACCCCGTTTCGGTTGCGCAGTTTCGGCGAACCCCGCGGGAGCGCAGCCTATTCTACTAGCGGAGACCAGTCCAATCGCGCGAGCTGCGCTATGGTCCCGCGCATGACCTCTCGCGCAACCCCGATTCGTCGCGTCGCCGTGCTCGGCGCCGGCGTGATGGGCAGCGGCATCGCTGCTCACTGTGCCAATGCCGGCATTCCGGTCCTGCTCCTCGACATCGTGCCGCCGAAGCTCACCGACGATGAGAAGAAATCCAAGGCCAAACGCGACTCGTTCGCGACCGGGGCGCTCGACAAGCTCAAGAAAGCCAAGCCCGCGGCGCTGATGCACGCGCGCAACGCGATCCTGATCGAGACTGGTAACTTCGATGACGATCTCGCGCGGATCAAAGACTGCGATCTGATCGTCGAAGCCGTCGTCGAGAGGCTCGACATCAAGCAAGCGCTGTTCGAGAAGCTCGAGAAGCTCGCGGCGCCGCACGCGATCATCGCTTCGAACACGTCCGGGCTGCGCATCGTCGACATGCTGCAAGGCCGCAGTGAACAGTTCCGCAAGAACTTCATGGTCACGCACTTCTTCAACCCGCCGCGCTATATGAAGCTGCTCGAGCTGGTCGCGGCGCCGGACACGACCCCGGAAGCGCGAGCGACCGCCGAGACCTACGGCAAAGATGTCCTCGGCAAGGGCATCGTGTGGGCGAAGGACACGCCGAACTTCATCGGCAACCGGATCGGTCTGCACTCGATGATGACGACGATCCACCTGATGCTCGAGAAGGGCCTGACGCCGGAAGACGTCGACTCGATCACCGGCATCGCGATGGCGCACCCGAAGAGCGCGACGTTTCGCACCGCGGACGTCGTCGGTCTCGATACGGTCGGGCACGTCGCCGAGAACTGCTACAAGACGCTGACCAACGACGAGGATCGCGCGGTGTTCGCGACGCCTCCATACATCACGAAGATGATCGAGAAGGGTCAGCTCGGCGACAAGACCAAGGGCGGCTTCTACAAGAAGTCCGGCGACGGCCTGTTGACGCTCGATCCGAAGACCGGCGAGTACCGCCCGAAGGCGGGCGACGAAGCGATCCAGAAGGCGACGAAGTCGATCGCGAAGATCGAGGATCCGCGCGAGCGCGTGCGCAAGCTCGTCGCGACGCCCGGGATGACCGGCGAGTTTGCATGGACCGTGTTGTCGCGCTCGCTCGCGTACGCGGCCCGCCGGATTCCGGAGATCACCGAATCGATCGAAGCGATCGATAACGCGATGAAGTGGGGCTACGGCTGGGAGCTCGGCCCGTTCGAGACGTGGGACGCGCTGGTCGAAGGTGATCGCGCGGTTGGCTTCGACGCGATCTACAAGCGCATGAAGAAGGAAGGCATCGTGCTTCCGGCGTGGATCGACAAGATGATCGCGGCCAATGCCGGTGGGTTCTACACCGAAGGCAAGATCTGGGATCCACAGAGCGGCAAGTACGCGGCACGCGTGACCGATCCGCGCGAGGTCACGTTCGAGCAGCTCACGATCGCCGCGCCCGGCCGCCCGGCAGGTGCGTGGCGCTTGGCCGCCGAGGTCAGCTCGATCCAGTCGGGAAAGCCGCCCGCGCTTCCCTCTCAGGACGAGATCACGGGCCGCAGATCTCCGGTGCTCAAGAATGCGGGCGCCGAGGCATGGGACCTCGGCGACGGCATCTTGGGCCTCACGCTCAAGAGCAAGGCGAACTCGATCGATGCCGACGTGATCAAGATGATCCACGAGGCGGTCGACCGTGCCGAACGCGACTTCCGCGGCATGCTGATCTGGAATCAAGGCGAGCACTTCAGCGTCGGCGCAAACCTGTTCGCGGTCGTGGTCGCAGCGAGCCAGAAGCAGTGGGAGCCGATCCGCGAGATGATCAAGGGCTACCAAGGCGCCACGCAGCGCCTCAAGTACGCGAAGGTTCCGGTGATCGCCGCGCCGTACGGCGTGACGGTCGCCGGTGGGCTCGAGCTGTGCCTCGGCTGCGACGGCGTGCAAGCGGCCGCGGAGACCTACGCAGGGCTCGTCGAAGTCGGCGTCGGCTTGATTCCGGGCGGCGGCGGCTGTTTGAATCTGTTGTGGCGCGCACTCGAGAGCGTGCCCGAGGGCGTCGACCTCGACACGTACGCAGTGGTGGCGCAGGTGTTCAAGAACATCGCGCTCGCCAAGGTCGCGACGTCCGCCGAGGAAGCCAAGGCGTTCGGTTATTTCCGTCAGAGTGACGGCGTTTCGTTCGATCGCGCTCGCCAGCTGTGGGAGACCAAGCAACGCGTGCTCGGGCTCGCACAGAGCGGCTATCACGCGCCGATTCCGCGTGCGTACAAGCTGCCGGGCGAGAGCGGCATCGCGACGCTGCACATGCTGATCAACACGCTGGTCGCCGGGAAGTATGCGAGCGAGCACGACGCGAAGATCGCGATGAAGCTCGGCAATATCTTGTGCGGCGGCGTTACCGGATCGACGCACGCCGTCACCGAGGACGAGATCCTCGAGCTCGAGCGCGAGGCGTTCATCTCGCTGTGCGGCGAGCCGCTGACGCAAGCGCGCATGCAGTACATGCTCCAGAACAACAAGCCGTTGAGGAACTGATCATGACCACCGAGATTGTCATTGCAGAAGCTGTTCGCTCCGCGGTCGGTCGCGGTCATAAGGGCACGCTATCGACGAAGCGACCGGACGAGCTCGCCGCCGATGTGATCCGCGGGCTCCTGGCGCGCGTGCCGCAGGTCAAGGGCAAGATCGAGGACGTGATGCTCGGCTGCGCGATGCCGGAAGGCGAGCAAGGCTTGAACGTCGCGCGGTTGATCGCGCTCACCGCGGATCTCGGCATCGACGTGCCGGCGCAGACGATCAACCGCTTCTGCTCGAGCGGATTGCAGGCGATCGCGACCGCGGCGGGATCGATCGCGATCGGCACCAACGACATCGTGATCGCCGGTGGCGTCGAGTCGATGACGATGGTGCCGATGACCGGCTTCCATCTGTCGGCATCGCCCGAGCTGATGGACAAGATGCCCGGCGCGAACACACCGATGGGCATCACCGCCGAGAACGTCGCGAACCGATTCGGCATCACGCGTCAGATGCAGGACGAGTTCGCGTACAAGTCGCAGATGAAGGCGAAGGCCGCCCTCGAGCGCAACGCGTTCAAGGACGAGGTCGTCGCCGTGCGCGCGGTCGGTTACAAAGACGGCCACCGCGTCTACAAAGACTTCACGATCGACGAGATGCCTCGCGGCGACACCACGCTCGAAGGCCTCGCGAAGTTGCCGCCGGCGTTCGCGCAAGGCGGCAGCGTCACCGCCGGGAACAGCTCGCCGATCTCCGACGGCGCGGCAGCGGCGCTCGTGATGTCGCGCAAGAAAGCGGACGAGCTCGGCATCAAGCCGCTCGGCATCTTCCGCGCGTTCGTCGCCGTCGGCGTCGATCCGGAGATCATGGGCATCGGCCCACTGCCGGCGGTCCAGAAGCTGCTCGCGAAGACGGGCCTGAAGGTCTCCGATATCGATCTGTTCGAGGTCAACGAGGCGTTCGCTTCGCAAGCCGTCTACGTCACGCGCGAGCTCGGCCTCCCCGAGGATCGCGTCAACGTCAACGGCGGCGCGATCGCCCTCGGCCATCCGCTCGGCTGTACCGGTGCGAAGCTCACCGCGACCGCGCTGTACGAGTTGCGCCGGCGCGGCGGTCGGTACGCGATCGTCACGATGTGTATCGGCGGCGGTCAGGGCGCGGCCGGCCTCTTCGAACGCGTCTGAGCTTCGTCTCACTTGGGCTCGGGCCAATTTCGGTTTCCATGCTCAAGTTGTCGTATGTGGGCCGCAGTCGCGCTGTCGTTCGGCCTCGCGATGGATGCCACGGCGGTGTCGGCGGCGCGCGGGCTGGGCGGACGTAACCGGCGCGAGCTCGTCATCTTGCCGCTGATGTTCGGCGGATTTCAGACAGGCATGGCTGCGATCGGCTGGCTCGGTGGGCGATGGGCCGGCGCGTACATCGCACGCTGGGACCACTGGGTCGCGTTCGGGCTGCTCGTCGCGATCGGCGGCAAGATGCTGTTCGAAGCGTGGCGCCGCGATGGTACGGACCCACAACGGCCCGGTACGATCGGGCTCTACATCGGTCTCGCACTCGCGACGAGCATCGATGCTGCCGCCGCCGGCTTGACGCTGGCGCTCGTGCCGGTCGCCCCGTGGGTGGCCCTGACGCTGATCGGTAGCATCACGGTCGCTTGCTCCCTCATCGGGTATGCGATCGGTCACGTTGCTGGAAATCGCTTCGGGCAGAAGCTCGAGGTGCTCGGCGGCCTCGTTCTCATCGCGATCGGAATCGAGACCCTGATTCAGGGGCTGTGATTTGCTACGCTCTGCGGCGTGCGTACTCTCGCTCTTGTCTCTGCCCTCCTCCTCGCGCTCGGTTGCAAAGGCAAACCGAAGCATCAGGACCCGCCGGCGAACGCCGAAAAACCTGGTTCCGGCGTCGCGAGCCCGAAGCCGATACCGGATCTCGTGCTGCCCGCGGGACCGGGAACACCGCCGCTGAAGACGACGAAGCCGCTCGGCCCCGAGACCTTCACCAAGCTCGCCGAGCTGAAGTATCCCGGCTTCCTGCCGCAGCAGACGCTCAAGTCCGATACCGGCTTCGAGATGCGGCAGAAGACCGAAGATCATCCGGTGCTGTGGGCCACGATCACGATCAAACCGTGTGACGCCTGCCTGCCGATGGAGCTCCCGAAATGGGAAGACAAGAAAGACTCCTTGAAGGTGCTGCTGATGCCCGAGCTCAAGGATCGCCCCGAGACCGAATTCACCGTCGGACAGACCGACCTCCACGGCCAGCCGATGATCTGGACCCACCAGCTCGGTTACTACATGGGCCCCGAAGGCGGCGCGTTCACCAACGCCTACGTCCTCTACTACAATGACGGCGTCAATCAGGTTCGCGTCGTCGCCGAGTACAAGGACGACCCCGCGTCGAAGGAGAACATGCTGAAGCTCGCGCCAAAGCAGGATCTCGAGAACGTCGCGAAGGCGTTCATGGACGTCTACACGCACGCCTGGCTGTAATCACTTCTTGAGCGCGATCTTGCGGGGCTTGGCCTCGGCGCGCTTACCGATCGTCAGCGTCAGGACGCCCGCATCGAGCTTGGCCTCGACGCGCTCGCCGTCCGCCATGTCGGGCAGCGAGAAACTGCGCGTGAACGAGCCGTACTGCCGCTCGTAGAGCGCGAAGCTGTCGCTCTCGCTGCGCTCCTCGGCATGGCGAACACCGCTGACCGAGAGGATGCCGTTGTTCATCGTGATGTCGAGATCTTGCTCGGCGACGCCGGGAACATCCGCCTTGAGGATGAATGCCTCCGAAGTCTCCTTGACCTCGAACGCCGGCGTAAATACCGAGACCTGCCGGCCTCCGAAGAACGGGTCCCACGAGAGCAGATCTCGTGCGACGGCAAATGGATCGCGAGCGACTTGGCGAGAATTTCCGTTGGTCTTGAGTGCGAGTGACATGAGATTCCTCCTGTGCAGGGAGTTGTTGGTGCCTTTTCTCGTAACCACGCCGTAGCGACGCGCAACGGCTTGACGCGCAACTCTGCGGTGATTACGTGGCTGCCTTTTCGGAGAAGCTGAGACGATGTCGTAAGCGACGTTCGCAGGGACGAGACGGCGTTCCCTCCCACGTGAGCCGGGCGGCGCGGACGCGGACGCGGACTCGGAGTCGGACCACTCGGAGTCGGACTCGGATCTGGACGCGGACGCGGACGCGGACGCGGACGCGGATTCGGATTCGGACGCGGAATCGGATCCGGACGCGGACGCGGATTCGGATCCGGACGCGCTACCGCGCGAGCTGCCACGTGCGAGCTCGCGGGCGCCCGAGCCCCGCGCCCGCTAATTTGCGAGCCGGTACGTCATCGCCCGGATACGATCGACCAGCTCCAGCGTCGGCGCGATCGCGAGCTCGTCGAAGTAGCCCAGGGCGAACGCGACCTCGAGGCAGCTGGCGGACTCGGCCGCGCTGCCGAGCGCACAGCGGAAGCGATTGCGGCGGTCCTTGCCGCTGCGCCGATTGCCTTCGCTGATGTTGAGCGAAGTGCTGGTGGCCGCGCGGCGCAGCTGATCAGCGAGCTTGGGGTCGATGCCATCGAGCCGTTTCAGGAGAGGGACGAGCGCGCGAAGCAGATCGAGAGAGCGGTCATAAGCGTCGAATGCCATGGTGAGATTCCTTTCGCAGGTCGCGAGCCAGATCGCGACAGGACCGTGACGCGCGCTGAGAACCGCCGTTCGCGTTCTGCGAAGGTCCCCGTGCGCGCGGCGAGGTCCTGGCGCGAGGGCGAGCACCGCGAAGGAGCTCACCAATGGCAGAGATGCGTTGACCGCCTCGAGAGCTGCGAAGCGCGCGGCACTCCGTCAACGGCTCCGCGACATCGCGAGCGCTGCGTCGGTGCAAGCGAAACATCGCGAGCGCAGCCGCGCGCTGCGGCAGGCTCCGCCGCTTCGCGAGCTGGCTCGGCGGGCGTCGAGCCGCTGCATCGGCGTCGTGCTCGTGCAACGAGCTCGTCGCCGATGCACGGGGCTCCCAGACTGCAGAGGTCGAGCAGTCACGGCGTCAGGCGCATGACCTCGATCCTGTGGTGGTTCTTCCCCTGACGCGTAAAGGCCCTCGCCGCGCGCATGACTACCGGCGAAGAACGCGCACGCCTCATCCCAGCGCGCGTCACGGTCCTTTCCGCGGACCGGGTTCGAAACCACCACAAGGATCTTCAGTCATGCGCTTTATCGCCTACGATCTCACTCTCGAAATCATCTGCGGTCTTCGCGAGCCCTTCGCGATCATTCGCCGCCAAGACGCTGCCCTCGCGAAACAGGGCCGCGACGCCATCAACAGCGTCTTCCTCAACACCGCCGAGGCCAACGGCCGCGCTGGCGGCGATCGCATCCAGCACTTCCGCATCGCGCTTGGCAGCCTTCGCGAAGTCGGCGCCGTGCTCGATATCGCCGCCGCCCACGGCTGGCTCGATGAGGCGCCGCTGGCTCGCGAGCGCGATCGCCTCGGAGGCCTCCTCTACGGCCTCCAGCGGAGGTAGCGCCCTCGGGCCTTCGGGCCCTCTTCGTTCGTCGGGCTCGGAGTCGGAGTCGGAGTCGGAGTCGGAGTCGGAGTCGGAGTCGGAGTCGGTTTCGGTTTCGGGTTCGGGTTCGGGTTCGGGTTCGGGTTCGGGTTCGGGTTCGGGTTCGGGTTCGGGTTCGGTTTCGGTTTCGGTTTCGGTTTCGGTTTCGGTTTCGGTTTCGGGCTCGGGCTCGGTTTCGGTTTCGGTTTCGGTTTCGGTTTCGGTTTCGGTTTCGGTTTCGGTTTCGGTTTCGGTTTCGGTTTCGGTTTCGGTTTCGGTTTCGGTTTCGGGCTCGGGCTCGGGCTCGGGCTCGGGCTCGGGCTCGGCCGGCTCGCCTCAGGGACCGAGCAGGACGCGGACGTAGCAGCGCGGCTTGTCGCCTTCGGATGCGATGAAGCCCGCCGCGCCGAGCACGCCGGCGAGATCGAACAGTCGAACGTGAGCGCGCACGCGATCGCCGGCGAAGCACGGCTTGCGGTATGCGATGTCGTCGGCCTTGCTGCGGATCTTGAGCGGGTGTCGCGCGCCGGCGACGCGGCGATTGACCGCTTCGAGAAA
>JAQBQF010000248.1 GCA_028287115.1 Myxococcales bacterium | reverse complement strand
ACAAGGAGCGGCTCGTGCTCGAGCTCAAGGTCAAAGGCTCGGCCCCGGCGGTAGAGCGTCAGGCGCAACGGTATGCCCTGACCGATGGCGTCGACGCCGTTGCGATCGTGACGACCTCGCAGCGGCTGGCTCGCGAGCTCCTCCGGGTCGGTGGCGAGACTCTCGGCGGCAAACCGTTCGCCGTGATCACGTTGAGGACGTTCTAGATGGAGCGCGGCAAGATCAAGATCTGGGAACACCCAGATGGCGACTCGCGACTCGCGATCAAGTGTCCGCCGCACGTCGCCATTCGTCTGCGTCGGCTCTTCGGTGGCGTGCAGCGCCTTCGCGCAGGAGAGTTCATGCTGTCAGCGACGCCGGCGGCCGCGTACGACCTCGAATGGTTCCGCCAGCGACACCCACTCGACGTCGAGAAGAAGAGCGAGTCGAAGTTTCGCGAGCTCGTGAAGGCCGAGGAGAAACGGCTCGCTTCAATCGCAGAGGTTGATCTCCGTGGGTACGTCCCGCGGAAGTTCAAGCTCGCGCTTCCGCCACGCAAGTACCAGCGCGTGGCGGCCGACCTGGCGCTCCGAACGGGTCAGCTCCTAATCGCCGACGACCTCGGGCTTGGCAAGACGGTGTCCGCGATCTGCACCTTCACAGCCCCCGGCAAGCTGCCAGCCATCGTCGTCACGATGACGCACTTGCCGCGTCAGTGGGAGCGCGAGCTCGGCCGGTTCGCGCCCAAGCTGCGCGTCCACCGGATCCGGAGCGGCAAACCGTATTCGTTGCTCGACGTGAAGTTCGAGCCCGGGCCCGACGGCAAGCGCGTCGAGCGCGGTGTGCCCGACGTGATCATCGTCAACTATCACAAGCTCAATGGCTGGGTCGAAAACCTGGCCGCGATCGCGCGCACGATCGTATTCGACGAGGTCCAGGAGCTCCGGCACGACGGCTCGCTCAAGTACGGCGCAGCGAAGGCACTCGCGGACACCTGCGAGCTCAAGATCGGCCTGTCAGCGACGCCGATCTACAACTATGGCGCTGAGATCTATTCGGTAGTGCACGCCCTGGCGCCAACAGCACTCGGCACGCGCAAGGAATTCTACGACGAGTGGTGCGGCGGTGCGAACGAAGGCAGCATCCAGGACCGCAACAAGATCTGCGTTGCTGACCCGGCTGCGCTCGGCACGTACCTTCGCGAGAGCGGAATCATGATCCGCCGCACGCGCAAAGAGGTCGGGCGCGAGCTCCCAGCGCTCACCATTGTGCGCCACGCGGTCGAGGTCGATCCCGATCGCATCGACGAGGCCGTCGCCGACGTCGCCGAGCTCGCGAAGCGAGTACTCGAGCGGACCGGCTCGAACTTCGAGCTGATGAAGTGGTCGGGCGAAATCGACTACCGCATGCGACAAGCCACCGGCATCGGCAAGGCGGCCGCGGTCTCGGACTTCGTGCGCCTCCTGGTCGAGGCCGGCGAGCGAGTGGTGCTCTACGGATGGCACCACGAGGTCTATTCGCTGTGGCGCGCATCGTTCTCGCGCGAGAACTACGAAATCCCGTTCTCGATGTACACGGGCGCGGAATCCGAGAGCGCGAAGGTGCAATCGGTAAAGGACTTCGTCGAAGGCCGCTCGAAGGTCCTGATCATCTCCCACCGCGCAGGCGCCGGTCTCGACGGCCTACAGCACGTCAGCCGCACGGTCGTGATCGGCGAGCTCGACTGGTCGCCGCAGGTGCACGCGCAGAACATCGGGCGCGTTCATCGCGATGGGCAGAAGGAGCCGGTTGCGGCGTATTACCTCGTCGCCGAAGAGGGCAGCGATCCGGTGATCGCGGACGTCCTCGGCCTCAAGGACGCGCAGTCGACCGGCATCATGAATCCCGAGCTCGTCGGCAGCCCGCAGCTCGTGGGCGCGGCCAACGATCACATCAAGCGTCTGGCTGAGGACGTGCTGCGCCGGCGCTCTAGCGCTAGCTCGGCGCTCCTCAAGGAGAGCGCGTGAAGCCATGGGAACATCAACGAAAAGCAGGAAGACAGGCCAGTGCGCTGCGTGCGACGTCTACAAACGTCTCACCGACAGTGGGCTTATCAAGCTGCACAAGCGACACGACGTCACCTGTCCCGGCTCCCTGCTCGCACCGAAGCCCATCAAACCGAAAGCGACCGACGAGTGGGCATGCGCGAGGAAAGCGACCCTCGCTCGAGACAATCACGCGTGTCGCAAGTGCGGCGCACCAGATCAGCTCGACGTGCACCACAAGATCGAGCGCGTCTTCGGCGGAGGTCACGAGCTTGAAAACCTGATCACGCTCTGCGGGGACTGTCACCGCGAGTGGACGTTCTGCGAGCCGCCTATCGAATTCGAAGTCTGGCGAGGCTTGCCGCAAGCGAGGTTCATCGTCGCGATGTTCGCTCAGGAATGGCCGCACGACATCAGCGCTAACCAGTTCAAGGAGAACCTGCTCAACGCAATGGCCCTTCTCCTTGCGGAGAGAAACCAGCGAAGGGCTGATCCATGACCGTGCGAAGTCGCAGGCGAGCTCGCACGTCCACGCGGTCAGGCCGGCGAGCTCTCGTGGGCGTGCCGCTGGTATCGCCGGCGCCGCTCACAGTTGTGGTCGAGCGACGCGAAGCGCTCGATCCCGTCGGACACCAACATCTCGTAAGGCTACTTGCTGACCTTGTCAGGGCTCGTCGGAAGCGGTTGCAAGAGCGCGGCACTCCGGAGCAACGTCGGTGACCGTGATGCGCGCCGTTTGTTACCCGCGAGTATCGTCCTCGCAGCAGCGTGACCGCGACACGATCGAATCGCAGCGCCGCGTGCTGCCGGAGTTCATTTCGCGTCAAGGTTGGCAGATGGTCAAGCCGATCGAGACGTACGTCGACGACGGGCGTACTGCGAAGGCCGGCCACCTCGACAAGCGGACCGGCCTCGCAGGTCTTCTACGCGACGCAGCTCTGGGTTTATTCGACGTCGTTGTGGTCATGGACATTGATCGCCTGACGCGCAGCGAGGACCTCGCCGAGCGCGGCGCGATCCTCGGCGCCTTGCAGCACGCGAACGTAAAGCTCGCCGCTGCGATGAGCGGCCAGGTGCTCGATCTGTCGACATCGAGCGGCGACCTGTTCTCGTCGTTGCATGCGTTCTTTGCAGCCGAGTGGACTCGCAAGCACCGCACGAGGGTCTCGGAGGGACGGATCACCGCAGTGAAGCGCGGACACGCGCCCGCCGGACGGAGACCGTTCTGGTTGCGCTACGACAAGAACACCAAGACGCTGTCCCTTGACCCGTCTCGTGGCGAACTTGTGCGCGAGCTCTTCGAGCGCGTTGCCGCCGGCGAGAGCTGCCGAGGCGTAGCCGACGACTTTCATCAACGCGGCGCACCGAAACCGCGAGGGGAGTGGAATCGCAGCGTCGCGCAGCGGATGATCCGCTCCAAGACGCCACTCGGCGAATGGACAGTCGATCAGAAGCGAGCGCTTGTGCTTCAGGTTCCACGTCTTGTTGACGATGACCTTTGGCGTCGGGCGCAGGACTCGATGAATGCAAACGCGCACCGAGGGCTTCGTAAGACGAAGCACGAATACCTCCTCGAAGGTGTCGGCGTGTGTGGCCGCTGCGGCGCGCCAATGGGGATCCGTAGCGCTGTCTGGGATGCG
>JAQBQF010000230.1 GCA_028287115.1 Myxococcales bacterium | reverse complement strand
GCGGTCCAGAAGGCGAGCTCCCGATCCGGGGGCGCGCCGGCGGCGGTGAGCGCGGTGCGTGCGGCCGAGGCTCCGTGCTCGATGAGCGCACTCGCCGCCTCGAGTAGCGCGCGCGTCTTGCTGTGCTCCGGCGCTTGGCGGCGCGCGTGCTGCGCTGCGAGCACGGCGGCGGCCCGGTCGCTGTCCGACGCGCCGCCGAACAGCAACAGATACGCGTTCGCGAGCGGATGTTCGGGCGCGACCGCGATCGCGGCTCGCAGCGAGGACAGCGCCTTGTCGTTATAGAACACGTCGTATTCTTGGAGCGCGCGGGCGACGTAGTCGTCACCGGGCACAGCCGTCGGCGCGGGCTCCGCGACCGTGACGGGATCCGGCGAGGATCGCGGCCACAGGACCGCGGCGCCGGCACCACCCGCGAGCACGAGCGCCGCGACCGCGAGCGGCCAGCGACGCGCACGTGGCGCGAACAGACGGCGGCGATCGAGCGCGATTGCATCGCGCAGCGCGGCCATCGTCGGGATGCGTTCGGCGGGATTCTTCTCCAGCGCTTTCGTGATCGTCGTCGCGATCGAAGCGGGTACCTGATCGAGTGTGGGCGGCGTGTCGTCCTTGATCTGCTTGAACAGCGCCGACATCGAGGTCGCGGTGTAGGGCGGCTTGCCGGCGAGGATCTCGTGCGCGAGCACGCCGACCGAGAACACTTCGCTGCGCTCGTCGGGAGGCGAGCCATCGATCTGCTCGGGCGACATGTAGAGCGGCGTCCCGATCAGCGAGCCGGCTTGCGTCTGATAGCTCGATGGATCTGCGCCCGCGGTGGCATCGAGCGCGACGTGATCCGGCATGACCTTGCCGCGCACGGTCTTGGGCTCGCTCGGCATGGTCTCGTCGAGCGCGAAGTGTCTGTCGGGTGCAGCGACCGGCGCCTTCGCCGCGGGCGCGGTGCCGTCGCGTAGCTTCGCGAGGCCGAAGTCGAGCACCTTGATGCCGCCTTCGGCCGTCACCATGATGTTCGCGGCTTTGATGTCACGGTGAAGAATGCCGCGCGCGTGTGCGGCGACGAGTGCGTCCGCGATGCCTTCGATCCAGCGCAGGCCGACCTCGAGCGTCGGTGCGCCGTCTTTGCGAAGGGTCTCGGAGAGCGTGCGGCCTTCGACGAGCTCCATCACGAGGATGTCGTCCCCGTGATGCTCGACGATGTCGAACAGCGTGACGACGTTGGGATGACGGATCGCGGCGGCGGCACGTGCTTCGCGGAGCACGCGCGCGCGGCGCTCGAGATCGCGAGCGAGCTCGGCGGGAAGCACCTTGAGCGCGACGTATCGATCGAGGCGCTCGTCGCGCGCACGCCAGACCTCGCCCATCGCGCCCTTGCCCAGCTCGGACACGAGCCGATAGGGTCCGATCAGATCACCGGCGACTGGCACCGCCAGAGGATAGCAGCGTCGGCGATGTTACGGCTGCGCGCGACCGCCGCTGGTGGTCGGCAGCGGGCTGCTGAGAAACTCGACGAGCGTCTTGTTGAATTCGGCCGGCACTTGCCAGAGCGCGAAGTGGCTCGCGTCGGTGAACACCTTGAATTGCCCGTTCGGGATCAGGTGCGACATTTCCTCGACCTGATCGAGCACGATGACCTCGTCGTGATCGCCGTCGGCGACCATCGTCGGGGCCTGGATCGACTTCAGCTGGTCTTTGGTGAACCCCATCGGGTTGCGCCAGATCGGCAGCAGGTAGTCGACGAGCGTGTCGTAGGCCCTCGGCGTCTTCGACATCCTCAAGTAGTCGGTCTTGCACTTCGCCGCGTACGCCATGAATGTTTGCGGCGGCGTGCCGCTGCGCTTCTTGCTGCCGTTGACGTCGTAGTTCGAGCCGAACACGAACAGCTTCTCGACGCGGTCGGGATATTGAATGCCGAGCTTGAGCGCGACCTCGCCGCCGTCGCTCCAGCCGACCATCGAGGCGCGCTCGAGCTGGAGATGATCCATGACGGCGATGACGTCGCTGGCCATCACGTCGTAGCTGATCGGGCCTTTTGCGCGCGTGCTGCGGCCGTGGCCGCGGCTGTCGATCACGATCACCTGAAACTTGTCGGCGAGCGCGGGGACTTGATTCGACCAGTGATCGGAATTGCCGAGACCCCCGTGGAGCAGGATCACCGGATCGCCCTGTCCGTAGATCGCATAGTAGATGTGCGCGCCGGAGACGTCGACCTCGCCACGGGTGGTGGGTGCGGGCATCGCGGGCGGTAACGGCAGCTCTTGCCAACGCGGCTTGGCGTCCGCTGTCGTCGCGGACAGCGCGAGCAGCCCAGCCAGGACGAGACGACGGCCCATGTTCAGATCATGGGGCAGTCTCGGGCAGAATGCGAGCGGATTGGCCTAGCTGGGTTGCAGCGCGAGGACGACGTGAAAGTTGACCTCGGTCGGATTGCCGGATTTGTCTTTTGGCGTCGAGAAGTGCCAGCCGCCCATCTGCGCGGAGATGCAGGCGTCGACTGCCGAGGTAATTCCAGCGGCCTCCGGGTCCGTCACGTGGCCACGATCGTCGACGGTGAAGGTAAGGCCAACCTTGCCCGACAGCGTTGCATCCGTCACGAGCGCCTTGCGGTAGCAGCGCTTGAGGCCCGCCATGTAGACCGTGCTGATGCGCTCGATCACGCTCTCGGGTGTGAGCGTGGTCGTGGTGTCCGTGTGGGTGGTGGCGATCTTGATCCGGATCGGATCTTCGTCGTGCCGGGGTGGCGGCGTCTCGGTGATCGTGGGATCGCCGATCCCGATGTCGTGCCGGTGATCGTCGATGTGCGCGCGGTCGTCAGAGCGCGAGTTATGGCCGTTATCACCGATCGTGACGTGCCCACCGTTCCTCCGGATCTCGTCGAGCTGATGATCGAGATCCGCGCCAGGGCGACGGTTGTGCATGCCGCCGACGCCGACCGCGCCCTCGCCGCCGGTGAGGAGGCTCGCGAAGTGCGAGGGATCGACGGGACTACTCGGCGACGGGTGTGAAAGCGACGTGATCGAAATCGGTCGCGGGTGCCGCGTGTTCGGCATCGCCACCCCTGGCTGCCCAGGCGCTGTCGTCGTCGGGACAGGCGGTGTTTCGGGTGGCATCAGGATATCGATCGTCTCTTGCTGATACGTGGCGACCGGCGAAGCGCCTAGCGGCGTGGTCTCGCGATCGATCGCCCATGCCCATGCGGCGATTCCGATGTGCAGCAGGATCGATCCGCCGACGATGACGGCAAGGCGCTTGTCGATGCGATCCGCGAACGTGCCGCGCACCGATGCCGGAAGCCGCGGGCGTGGCGCCTTCGGTCGCGCCGCGATCTCTTGAAACAGGATGGTCGCCTCGCCGATGCGAAGCTTGCCGCGAGCGCCCTGCTCGAGCGGGATGTCGACCCCGAGGGTCGGCGCAAGCCCGCCCCTCTCCATGTTGGGCCCGAGGGTCGGGGCATGCCCGCGGCTCTCGATCTTGGGTGTCACGACGTCGATCTTGTCGCGTTGGCCGAGCCGGCCTTCCATCGTTGGGAGTGGGCGCAGGATCCAGCGGCCTTGGTCGCGCGCGAACAGCACGTGCTCGCGCGGCACGCCGTCGACGGGAATCGACAGGGCGCACCGGAGCGACTGGCCAAACGTGACCGGCGTCGCACCGTCGAAGATGCGCTCCTCGACGAGGTGATCGCGAATCAGGACGCCTACACGCAGCACGCGGGAAGTCATATGCTTGTGAACGTGCGAGGGTTCGGAGGGGTCTAGGGCTAGACGCCGAAGCTGATAACGGATATACATCTGTCATTGCGGACGTACCGCCGATCCCACCTCCGGACCCTCGAAGACGAGTCGGTCCACATCATGCGCGAGCTCGCCGCGGAGCGGGAGCGGCCGTGTTTGTTGTTCTCAGGCGGCAAGGACTCGATCGTGCTGCTGCGCCTCGCCGAGAAGGCGTTCAGGCCGGCGCGGTTTCCGTTTCCGCTCATGCACATCGACACCGGGCATAACTTTCCGGAGGCGCTCGAGTATCGCGACCGCCGCGTTGCCGAGCTCGGCGAGCGGTTGATCATCGCGAAGGTCCAGGACTCGATCGATAAGGGTCGCGTCAGCGAAGAGACCGGCCCGCGCGCCTCGCGCAATCGCCTGCAGACCACGACGCTGCTCGATGCGATCGAAGAGCATCAGTTCGATGCCGCGATCGGCGGCGCGCGACGAGATGAAGAACGCGCGCGTGCGAAGGAGCGGATCTTCAGCCACCGCGACGAGTTCGGGCAGTGGGATCCGAAGAACCAACGACCCGAGCTGTGGTCGCTGTACAACGGCCGGGTGAAGCGCGGCGAGCACCTCCGGGTGTTTCCGCTGTCGAACTGGACCGAGCTCGACGTCTGGGAATACATCCGGCTCGAGGAGATCTCGCTGCCGACGATCTATTTCGCGCACGAGCGCGAGGTGTTCGAGCGCGACGGCATGTTGTACGCGTCGAACCCGTTCGTGAAGCTGTTGCCGAACGAGAAGCTGCGCAAGGAGCAAGTTCGGTTCCGCACGATCGGTGACATGAGCTGCACCGGCGCGGTGAAATCGGCCGCGGCGACGCTCGAGGACGTGATCGCAGAAGTGGCGGCTGCGCGAGTGACCGAGCGGGGCGCGACGCGCGCCGACGACAAGTTCACCGAGGCCTCGATGGAAGATCGCAAACGCGAGGGCTACTTCTGATGTCGACGATCTCGCACCGATCGGAGCACGCCGGTAACGCATCGACCGAAGGGCTGCGGCGCAAGGAAGATTTCTGATGACGACGCTCTCGCACCGATCGGCGCATGCAGGTCTCGACGATGATAGCGATCTGCTGCGGTTCTCGACGGCGGGCTCGGTCGACGACGGCAAGTCGACGCTGATCGGCCGCTTGCTGTTCGACACGAAGACGGCGTTCGAGGACCAGCTCGAGCACGTCGCAGATGTCTCGCGGCGCCGCGGTGACGTTCGCACCAACCTCGCGCTACTGACGGATGGACTGCGTGCCGAGCGCGAGCAGGGCATCACGATCGACGTCGCCTACCGGTACTTCGCGACGAAGCGCCGCAAGTTCATCATCGCCGATACACCGGGGCACGTGCAGTACACGCGCAACATGGTGACCGGTGCGTCGACCGCGAGCCTGTCGATCGTGCTCGTCGATGCGCGGCAAGGCATGCTCGAGCAGAGCCGGCGTCACGCGTACATCGGATCGCTGCTGCGAATTCCGCATCTCGTGTTCGCCGTCAACAAGATGGATCTCGTCAACTGGGACGAGGCGACGTTCCGCCGGATCGAGGAGGAGTTTCGCAACTTCTCCGCGCGGCTCGAGATCCAGGACATCACGTTCATTCCGATCAGCGCGCTGACCGGCGCGAACGTCGTCGATCGCAGCGCCGACATGCCCTGGTATCACGGGCCGACGCTGCTCTATCACCTCGAGACGGTGCACATCGCGAGCGACCGCAACCTGATCGATGTGCGGTTCCCGATCCAGTGGGTGATCCGCCCGCAGACCGACGAGCATCACGATTATCGCGGCTACGCGGGTCAGGTCGCCGGCGGCGTGATTCGCGTCGGTGATGAGGTGACGGCGCTGCCGAGCGGTTTATCGACGAAGATCGCGAAGCTCGAACAGGGCGGCAAGCCGGTCGACGTCGCGTTCCCGCCGATGTCGGTGACGGTTCATTTGCAAGACGATCTCGATGTCAGCCGTGGCGACATGCTGTGTCGGGCCAACAACCAGCCGACCGTCGGCCAAGATCTCGACGCCATGATCTGCTGGATGGCGGACAAGCCGCTGGCGGTCAAAGGCCGCTACGCGCTCAAGCACACGACGCGAACGACGCGCGCGATCGTGACGGACGTGCTGTATCGGCTCGACGTGAATACGGGACATCGCCAAGAAGGTGTCCCGCAGCTCGGGCTCAACGACCTCGGGCGGATCCGGCTGCGTACGACAACGCCGGTGATCTACGATCCGTATCGCCGCAATCGCACGACCGGCTCGTTCATCCTCATCGATGAGACGACGAACGCAACCGTCGCAGCGGGCATGCTGCTCTCCGAGTAGCAGCGGGTTATCGCGTAGTACCATCGGTCGCTCCGCGCGTCGTTACGACCATGCGCTCCAGAGTCAGATCAACCGCCAACGCGCAGAGGCGCCAAGGTCAGAAGAGCATTTGATTAGGTTCATCCGCTGTAGATCACGCGTTTGATCCCGTTCTTCAGTATCGGAACGTTGAAGTTGATCAGCAATCCGAGCTGAAACCCGCCGGCCTTGAGATACGAAAGAAGTTGAGCGGTGTGGACGGGCACGAGGAGGTCGACGGCTTTGAGCTCGACTACAAGCTCTCCCTCCACCAGGAGATCCAGGCGCGACTGCGCGACTTCCACGCCCTTGTACTCGATCGCCAGCGGAAACTGCGTCTCATGTGGAATTCGGCGCAGGTTCAGCTCGACCTTTAGCGCCTCCTCGTAAACGGATTCGAGGAAGCCAGGTCCCAAAGTTCGATGGACCTCTATCGCTGCTCCGATGACCGCGTGCGCGTAGTGGTCCAGATGAGCGGGTGGTTCGTGCGGCTCGACCCTCGAACGAAATGTCATGCCCAGGTTTCGGCCCCTGCAGCATTGGGTTGCTCAAAAAGATCTTCTCTGACCTTGGCGCCTCGGCGCCTTGGCGGTTAATCCGGACCGCGCGCCCTTAGATGCCCGCAAGCATGCTGGTTTCGGAGTAGCGGTGTCACGCACGCGCGAAGAACAGCCAATTCGTCTCGGAACCGCCGACCGCTTCGTTGATGAACTCGATGGCATCGACGCGGACCTCGCGGAATGCGGCGCGAAGCTCGGCCTCGAATGCCGGACTTTCGGAGGTCGACCACACGCCGAACACGCCGTCGCGCGCGAGGTGGCGCTTCGCAAGCTCGAGGCCTTCGCGCGCGTAGAAGCTGTCGCTCGACTCGCCGAGGTGTGCATCGGGTGAGTGATCGACGTCGATGATCAGGAGGTCGTGCTGCTTCACCGGCGCCCGGCGCAATCGCTCGTAGACATCGTCGTGCGTGACCTGGCATCGCGGATCGGCCATCACCTCGAGCCCGAGCGGAACGAGGCCGCGCCGGTTCCACTCGATCACCGCCTGCACGAGCTCGACGACCTCGACGTGCGCGACGCGATCTGAATCGAGTGCCGCCTTCGCCGTGTAGCCAAGGCCGAGTCCGCCGATCATCACGTCGAGCTTCGTTCCTCCGTGCATCGCGATCGCGCGCGAAGCGAGCTCGCGCTCCGAGACGGTGACCGCGCTACTCATCAGGAACTGATGCTCGAGCATGATCTCGATCGCATACGGCTCGCGCGTGAGCCTCCGCAAGATGAACACGCCCAGTGGTGAATCGGCGTGGTCGAGGATTTCGAAGTCGAAGGGCACGCGGCCTACAGCCCGTGGACGAGCGCGTGAGCGGCCATGATGGCGACAATGCGACTGACGCAATCCGCTTGCGACGACATATCCGTGCGGACCTCGACCTCGGGGTGCAGCGGCGGCTCGTAGGGATCGGAGACGCCCGTGAAGCTCGAGATCTCGCCGGCGTGGGCCTTCTTGTAGAGGCCCTTTACGTCACGAGCGACGACCGTCTCGAGCGGCGCATTGACGTAGACCTCGATGAACGGATGGCCTGCGGCCTCGGAGAGGGCGCGCACCGCATCGCGCGTCTCGCGGTAAGGCGAGATCGCCGCGACGAACACGAGCACGCCGTGCTTCGCGAGGAGCCGCGCGACGTAGGCGATGCGCTGGACGTTGGTGTCGCGATCGGGACGCGAGAACGAAAGCCCCGCCGACAGGAACGTGCGGATATCGTCACCGTCGAGGAGCTCGACGGGGCGCCGTGTCGCGAGCTCGCGAGCGACAGCCGTCGCGAGCGTCGACTTGCCGGCTCCCGAGAGTCCGGTCAGCCAGACGATGCCACCGCGCATGCCGGCTAGTCCGGAACAAGCTGGAGAGTGATCGCGAAGGCGGCTTCAGTCGCCTCGCCGTCTTTGTCCTTCGGAACCGGGAACCGCCAGCTGCTCATGAGATTGCCGATGCACTGATCGACTTCGGCGGCGAAACCCTTGGCCGAACCTTTGACCGTGCGGCCCGTCGCGTTGATCGTGAGCGACAGCGTGACCTTACCGCGCGCGCTCGCGTCCTTCTTCAAGTACTCCTTGTAGCAACGCTTGAGGCCGGCCATGTACGCGCTCTGGATCTTCGCGAGCACGATGTCGGGCGTCAGCGACGATTCGTCGAGGGCCTGCTTGTCGGCGACCGAGATGCGACCCGAGGGGGCCTTCTCCGCGCCTTTACCGCCGCCGGCGCTCTCCGTGCCGCCCGGGCCGTTGATGTTCGGGCCCTTGCCGGTACCGACGCGAGGATCGCCGTCGCCGCGCGAGCCGCGACCCGCGCCGCCGCCGACTTTGACTTGCTGTCCGCCTTCGCGAACGTCTGCGATCTGTTGACCGAGATCGGCGCCGGGGCGACGACGACTCATGTCACCTTCGCTCTTGCCGTCGGTGCCTTCGCCGGTGAGGAGGTCGGCGTACTTCGCCGCCTCTTCCTGCATCGCGACATCGTCCTTCTTGTTGCGACCGCCGTCGTCACCGCCGGCCTTCTTCGGCGGCGCCGGCGTTGGTTTCGCTTTATCGGGCTCTTTCTTCGCGGCAGAGCCTGCGCCCGCATCCGCGACCTTGGCGGGCTCCGGGGGCTGGACGTTGACGTCGTAGGCTTCCTGCTTGAACGTCAGGTTGTAAGCGCGTTCGGCGAGGCTGTCGTTCGTCTCGAGATCGGTCGCGAGCGCGACGATCACGATCGCGAAGTGACAGATGATCGAGACGCCGAGGATCACCGAGAGCCGTGGATCGAACCGATCCGCGAACGTGCCGCGCACCGATGCCGGGAGCATCGGCTTGGGTTGACGCGGCGGCTCGGTGACGAACTGGAACAGGATCGTGAGGTCGCCGAGCGACAGCTTGCCGCGCGACGCTTCACCGAGTGGAACCTGCCAGTAGTCGCCGTGATTCTGCGCGCCACGCGCCTTCAGCTGATCGAGCGTGTTGACGTTGCCGCCATCGCTGAGCCGGCCGTCCATCTTGTTGAGGAAGCGGAGCGAGTACTTACCTTGGTCGAGCGCGAACAACGTGAGCTCGAGCGGGAGCCCCTCGACCGGAACCGAGAAGGTGTTCTTCATCGATTGGCCGATGGTCACGGCCGTTCGCTCGCGGATCAGCTTCTCCTCGACGATCTTGCCGCCGAGCAGCACGCCGATGCGCAGGATGCGCGGGCGCGGGCCCGCAGGCTGCGCCGCGACGTTCGTTTGAGGGCGGGATGGAGTTGCCATTAGAACGGCGCCTTCTTCACGGTCGCGATGATGAGCGGCATGAAGTCCTGCTTCAGGCTCTCCCATTCATAGTCGATGTTCTTGGCGGTGAGCACGTAGACGACGCTCGGGCGCGGGACCTTGCCGCAGACGGCGACGACCGTGTCGATCACGGTGACGGGCTTGCCGTTGACGTACTCGATGTGGAACTTGCCCTGCTTCTTGTCGGCCGCGTTCGCCTCATCGGCGCAGCTCTCGGGCTTGTCCGCGTAGACCGGCTTCGCGAATGTGAATGCAGCAGCGATCGCGAGCGCGTACTTCATCGATGCTCTGATCATGGGTTACCTCCGCCACTCGCGCCAGCAGCAGGTGCCGCCGCGGTCTTCTTCGCCTTCTTGGTCGCGCGCTTGATGGCCTTGGTCACATCTTTGGTGCGCTCGTCGTACAGCTTCAGATCGAAGGTAGGCGTCTTGGCATATTGATCGAGATAGGTCTTCGCGGCGTTGAGGCGCGTCAGCGGATCGAGCGAGCCACCGCCCGACGGGAACGGATCGAAGTCGAGATAGAGCAGCGCGAGGTTGAAGTACGCGGCGCCGTAGTTCGAGTTTGCCGACAGCGCGCGCTTGTAGGCTTGCTCCGCCGACATGATGAGCTGGTTGCGATCGTTCGAGCCCGGCGGGTAATCAGCCGCGTGGCCGCGATACGCGGAGGCGAGCGAGGTCAGCGTGATCGCATCGTTGCGATTGAACTGCTGGACGAGCTTCTCGAAGGCTTGCTGCGCTTCGACGTACTGCTTGTTCTGGAGCTGGTGCACGCCGAGGTTGACGAGCGCGCTCGAGAAGCTCGGGTTCAGCTCGACCGCCTTCTTGAAGGCGAGCACGGCTTGATCGGGCCGGCTCGTGTGGTCGTAGACGAGCCCGTAGACGTAATAGACATTGGGGTTCGACTTCGCCGCTTCGCGCTTGAACACGTCGTCGAGCACGAGCTCGGCCGTGTCGTAGAGCTTCTTGTGATAGTAGGCGAACGCGACGTACGCGGCCGCGTCGACGCTCGCGGCATCGAACTTGAGCGCCTCGCGCGCTTCCCGCAGCGCGGTGTCGGCATCCGGTGGCGACGCGGACAGCGCATTCTTCGCGATGCTGAGGTGCGAGTCGACCTGGCTCTTCGCCTGCGCGGGATCCGGATCTTGATTCGGGAACACGACCGGCGGATCGGGAGGGGGCGTCGTGTTGCCGCCGCCGTTCGCGCCGCTGTTGCCCGCGCCGGTGTTGCCGGCATTCGCGCCGCCGGTGTCGCCGCCGCCGTTCGAAGCGACCGGCTCGCCGCCGTTATCGTTCATCGATTGCGAGCTGCCCGAGCCCTTGCCGCCGGTCGGCGTGGTCGTGCCGCCCTTGCTTCCGCCGCCACAGGCAGCGAGCAACGCGCACACGATCGCCGTCCCGAGACGCGGGGCCATGCCTCTATAGACGTGTGAGCCGGCCACTCGATCTGGCGCGTGATCTGCGATGTAAGTAGATGATCTCATGGGGAATCCGTCCCTTGCACGAGCTCCTGGCGGAGCGCCTGGTATTCGTCCGGAAACTCGCGGGCAAGGTTCTCGTTCGCGTGCTGGCTCCACTTGTTGGAGAGCCCGTTCTTCTTCGAAAGATCGACGACCTCGGCCCAGTCACCCTTGGCTTCGGCCAGATACTTCTTCAGGTCTTCATCCACCTTTGCCGTGAACGCCTGGACCGCTGCATCGTTGTTCTGGATGATTTTCGGAATCGGGATGTTGGCGACCTTCTGTCCATAGTCGTACTGGATGTCGCCGTAGCGGACCTTTGCCGCCATCGTCAGCTCCGCGACCTTGTACTGGTCGAGCGCGATGTACTTGTCCTCGACCGCCTTCTTGATCTTATCGATCGACGCCTTCTGGGCGAGGATCTGCGCCTGTACGGTCTTGACGGTCGTGCCTCCGGCGGCTGTCTTGATCTCGAACGGCGTCCAGTTCTTCTCGTAGTACTCCTCGGCGGTCGCGAGCTCGTACGCACCGGCGAGCTTGGCGCCCTTGGTGTTCGGCGTGGAGCCAAACTTCTTCCACGCTTCGATCGTCTGCTTCTCGAGCTGCTTGGCTTG
>JAQBQF010000216.1 GCA_028287115.1 Myxococcales bacterium | reverse complement strand
TGCGACGTTCTTGTCGGGGTTTGACGTGACCCTGCTCCCCACCTTCGTGGGGATCACGGCGATCGAGACGATACCGCTCGTGCTCGCGTTTGGCCGGCGCATGGCATCGGTCGGTCCGAGACGGTTGGTACCTCGTATCAACGCGGCGAGCGCCACGTTGCTCCTTGCGGAATGGCTAGCGATTCATCGTTGGCCGCACTTCACGTCTGCGATCGTGTACCTGCATCTCGGTGCCCTTGGTCCGATCATGGTGTCCGGGTTCTGGTCGACGATCACCGAACGGCTCGATCCACGCGCGGCGAAACGCAACATGGCCCGGATCGGCGTGGGCGCGACGCTGGGCGGGATCGGCGGCGGCCTCATCGCCCAAGCCACAGCCGCTTGGTTGCCACGCTCCTCGATTCTCGTCGTCGTCGCGTTATTGCAGCTAGGTTCGGTCGGTCTGCTGCGTGTCCTCGGCCGACAACCATCGCATGCTCCGAATGAAACCGCTCCGAGCGTGTGGGAAGGCGTTCGTGTAGTCGCACGCTCGGCACTGCTTCGTAATGTCGCGATCGTCGCGGTCGTCGGCGCCATGGGTGCTGCGGCGCTCGATTATGTGTTCAAGGCAGAGCTGGTAAGCACGTCCAGGTCCGGCCCGCTCGGCGCGCTCGCGATCTATTACACGATCACGAACGTCGCGACCGCGGTCGTTCAGCTCGCGTTCACGAGCCGCCTCGTCGCCAAGCTGGGCGTAGCACGCAACGCGAGCATGCTGCCCGCGACGCTCGCGGGGTTCGGTGCCCTAGCGATGGCAGCGCCGATCCTGGCGGTCGTGACGATCGCGCGCGGCGCCGAGATGATCGTGCGCAGCTCGATCTTCCGCGCGGCATGCGAGCTCCTGCTCGCCCCGCTGCCCGCGAAGGACAAGCGACCCGCCAAGATCATGCTCGACGTCGGTGCTGAACGAGTCGGTGACCTTCTCGGCGCGCAACTCGTCGGTCTCCTGTTGTTCACGATTCCTTCACCGCGCACGGCAATCCTGATCGTTGCGGTAGCGTTGGGCCTCGTCGGGCTCGTCATCTCGCTCACGCTTCCCCGTGCGTACACCCGAGCGCTCGAGCAGAGCCTGCTCGAGGCGACTGCGATGGCTCCGACTCCTGTCGCCGCGTTCACGGACGCGATCGCGACACCATACGGAGTCGAGCCACCATCGCCTGCCGGAGCGCCGACCGACGGCGTCGTCGCTGCCGTCGCCGATCTCCGTTCCGGCGACCGGGTGAGAATCGAGAGAGTGCTCGCGCACCCACTCACGCGCGAGCTCGCGGGACATGTCCTACCGTTGCTCGCGTGGACTCCGGTCTCGAGGCTGGCCGGTCAGCGATTGCGAGAGATCGCCCCACAGGTGACGGGACTACTCGTCGATCTCCTCGTCGATGCCGAGTCGGAGTTCGCGGTGCGGCGCAAGGTGCCCGAGATCGTCACGCACGGCGAACCGATGGTTGCAACCGTTGGTCTGTGGAGAGCGCTTGCCGATCCACGTTTCGAGGTCCGGTTTCGCGCCGGTAAAGCGCTCGCATCTCTCCGCGACCGTGGTCACCGTCTCGAGATCAGCGACGAGGCGATCGTCGATGCGATCGAGCGTGAGGTGCGCGTCGACGCTCGCATCTGGCATGGGCATCGGTTGCTCGACGGTTACGAGGGGAGCGAATCCGAGATGCTTGTGTATCGCGTGCTCGAGCAGCGCTCCGCCACGGCGCTCGATCACGTGTTCACGCTGCTTGGCCTCGTGTTGCCAACCGAGCCCGTGCGGCTCGCGCTGCAGGCGCTGAGCACCGACGACCCGGTACTTCGCGGGACCGCTCTCGAGTATCTCGAGAGCGTGTTGCCGTCGCGCATTCGGGATCCGCTGTGGCCGTTCCTCGACTTCGAACGCGCGCAGCGCCCGTCGCGGCGCTCGCCTCGCGATGTCGCCGCTGACCTCAACATGTCGCATCCGTCGATCCTCGCCAACCTTCGCGCGCAGGCTAGCGAGCGTTCCGGCGGAACGCCCTCGGCGGCACACCGGCGATCCGGAGAAACGCCGTAGGGCGACGGCACCGCAATTTCGCGATGGTTTTCAGCAATGCGGCCAAGGAAGTCGTGCCGTGGAGGGAGCGACAGACGATCGTGGAGCGTGCTCCGATATCTCCTATCGACGGAGCCGATACATGATCGACGGGATTTCTCTCGACCAGCTTCGCACCTTCCTAGCGGCCGTCGATGAAGGCAGCTTCTCTGCGGCAGGTCGCCGACTTCAGCGCGCGCAATCGGTCGTGAGTCAAACGTTGGCAAACCTGGAGGGCCGCCTCGGCGTGGTGTTGTTCGATCGTGGCGCGCGTCTACCCGTTCTCACCGTCGAAGGTCGCGCGCTCGTCGAGATGGCGCGAGCCGTGCTGGGCACGGTCGACGGATTTCAAGCTCGTGCCGTCGAGCTCGCCGGCGGCTTCGAGCCGGAGCTCGCGATCGCGGTCGATCAGTTCTTTCCGCGCGACCAATTGACCGATGCACTCGCGGCGCTTCACGCGACGTTTCCCGAAACAACGCTGCGCATCTACAGCGAGGCGATGGGAGGGCCGTTCCAATATCTGTTCGACGATCGCTGCAGCCTCGCGATCACCGGCTCGCTCCCGACCGTCCCCCCCGAGTTCAGCCACGAGCGTTTCGGCGGCGTCGAGATGATCTTCGTCGTGTCATCACGCCATCCGCTCGGAACCATGAAAGGTCCCGTGCCTGAAGCGGAGCTGCGCAAACACGTTCAGATCGTCGTGTCGGATCGGTCGAAGATCACCGAAGGACGCGACTTTGGCGTCATCGCGGCGCACGTCTGGAAGGTCTCGGACCTCGAGATCAAGATCGCGTGTGTTCGCGCGGGACTCGGCTGGGGAGCTGTCCCACTCGCGATGGTCCAGGCCGAGCTCGCGGCCGGTACGATCGTGCCCGTCGAAATGGACGGGATTACCCCGACGCGAGGCACCATGCCGATGTACGTCGTGCACCGCATCGGTTCGCCACCGGGACGCGCAGGCCGGTGGCTGATCGAGTATCTGAAAAACGCGAACGGGCGACGCTGAGCCAGCGCCGCCCCGCTCGCGTTTGGTCGTTCGTTCAGCGCTTGCCGCCGACGTCGAAGCGACCGGCAAGCCCGGCGAAGCCGGTGAAGTTCGCCTTCTTGCTGCCGATGTCGGTGTAGCCGTTCGTCATCGGCGAATCCTCTTGGAGGAACATGCCGAGGCTGCCACCGATGACGGGCGAGATCGAGACGTCCGGCGAGACGCGATAGTCGAGGCCGACTTGAAGCCGCGCGAGCTCGAGGCCCTGCAGCGAGGTCACCTTCCCCTGGCTGGGGTTGAGCCACACTCCTTTCCAGCCGCCGCCAAGGCTGACCCACGGGTCCAGCGACATCTCGGGCCGGAAGTGCCACGCCGCCTGGACACCGGCGGTCGCGCCGAGCACGTCGGTGCTGCTGTCCACGGAGTCGCCGTTCTGGTACTTCGAGAACGTGCCGTACGCGCCGAGCGTCAGGTTCGGGATGACGCGGTAGCCGAGATCGAGCTCGATAGCGCCGCCGGGACCGGAGAGATCCTCGAGATTGCGCATCCCGCCTCCGACCTTGCCGGCACTCTGCGAGTAGCCGGTGCCGATCGAGATCTCGAACGCGTCTTTCACGGGCGCGACGTAATGATCGACGTCCGAGCTCGCGCTGATGGATTCCGGCTCGGCATACACGACGGCCGGCGCGAGGAGCGAGAGTGTTGAAATCAGATGCATTGCCTTCATGGTCATTTCACTTTCCTGGAGCATGAAAATCTTGAACGCCGCGTGCTCCTGGCACGACGTTCGGTTGGTTTTCGTTCGATCGACCCAGGAGCAACGAATAGGCCAGGGCCAGATCAGCGCGGAGCGCACGGATACGCGTTCGGCGGGCGACGGCATTCCGGCACCTGACGAGCTCGCACGCAGCCGATCCGACGGCCTAACGACACGAGCAACTCATCTCGACATAGAGGAAGGGCGGATCGAGTTGCAGTGTCGCCTCTGCGTGAAAATGTCTTGTCACCACGCGTTCGAATGGATCGGGTCGCGCGATCGTCAGGTCTCGATCGAGCGGCGCAGGTGACGAACACGTCGCGACGAACAGTGCGAGGGCTATGGTGCGAAGGAATGTCGACATGACTCGCGCTCCAGCAAGGCGTTGGCCAACTGGAGCGATGAAGCGTGGCGGACGAGCGATGCTCGGATTCTCGACAGACGCCGGCCCAGCGGCGGTGCCCGACTCGCGAAGTACAGCGGATCGGGCGAGGCGCGTGTGGTCTCGGCATTGCTACACGCCCGACCGTGGCTGTATCGATCGCAACTGCGAGCCCGACGCCGGTGCCGGTCTCGACCGCCTTCGCCGGCTCGGCGTCCGACGAGCGCGAGAAAGCGAGCGAGCGTCCGGCGCGCATCATGGCTCGTGGTGCAGCGATCACGATCGCCGGGCACGTGACAAGCCTCGCGAGGCCGATCGCCGTGGCGTGGTTTGCGCGTCTATATGGAGCGCGAACGCTGGGCGGGTTTCTTCTGCTCTGGACGTGCGTCGAGCTCGGTTCCAGGCTGGCGACCTGGGGCCTCGATCGCGGCTTGCAGCGGTGGGCCGATGATCGAAGGGCAGCCGCGGCGATCGTGGGCGTCCTGATCGCCGGCAGCTCCGCGCTCGCGATGGCCGTGGTCTTGAGCGAGATGCTGCCAAGCTTCGCTCCCTTCGAGAACGACAGACTCTCCGCAGCGCGAGCCGCCTTGCTGGTTGGGCTACCGGTCACCGCGATGACAAACGTCGCGCTGCGCGCCGCACGTGGAGAGACCCAGATCGCGATGTACGTCCTGGCGCGCGGCGTGACCGAGCCATTGCTGCTTCTCCTCGCCGGGCTCGTGCTGAGCTCCCACTTCACTGGCTCGGTCGCGCTGCCCGTCACTCTCATCGTGTCGGTCGCCGGTGGTGGCGCGGTGGCAGCTACGACGCTCGTGCGTGCATTCGGTCTACGGCAGTTGCTGCGCACGCTGATGCGACCGCGGCAATGGCCGGTGAGGGAGCTCGTGCGGTCGTCGTATCCGCTCGGGCTCGCGGATGTGGTGACGAGTGCACAAGCGAAGCTCGACCTCGTCGCGGTCGCGCTCGCCACGTTGTCGGCGCGGCAGATCACGGCGTACGCGATCGCGGCCGAGCTCGCCGCGGTGTTCACGGCGATCCGGATCGGGTTCGACCAGATCGTCGCGCCGATCGCCGCAGAATTTCGCGGCGAGCGCGAGCGCTTGGTTCAGGTCGTCACCACCGCGATGCGGTGGAGCCTCTACATCGGCGTGCCGATCGCGGCCGTGATGCTTGCCGCTCCCAGCAGGCTGCTCGAGATCTTCGGTGGCGTCGACGCAGCCGATCGCATCTTGATGATCCTCATGATCGGGCGCGCCGTCGAGATGATGCTAGGTCCGGCAGCCTCCGTGCTCGCCGTGATCGGTCGCCCGGAGCTGTCGCTGCTCGACGCCGGCGTCGGCGTCTCGGTCGCCCTCTTGCTCGAGATCTCGAGCAGCATTCTTGGTCTTGGGTCGCTCGCGATCGCGCTGGCGAGCACGAGCGGCGTGATCGTGTCGAGCCTCCTTGCGCTGTACTGGCTCGCCAAGGTCGAGCACATCGCGCCGCGGTGGTCCGGGTTCGGCTTCCGGGCTGGTGCGCGCTACGCGGCGGCGCCTGCACGATGGAACCTGCGATGAGCGCGATCGACACGTAGACCGTGCGCACCGGCCCCCGGGCTTCTCGTGGACCTCGTTGACGGTTAGTTACTGCAGCTTGTACTCGAGGATGCGCGTCGACCAGACGCACGCGGTCGCCGAGCCGCCGTACTCGTGCGTGGTCCACAGCTTCGTGCCGTCGAGCGGATCGCGGACGGTCGCGATGCCGACGGCGTTGCCGACGGTGACGCTCGCGCCCGCACAGGTGTACGGATGCGTCCCGGCGATGATCGTGGTCGGTCCCGACGTCGAGGACGGCGCGTCGGTCGCTTTGTGGCTGTATGCGATCAGCGAGAGCTCGGTCGCCGAGCTCGAGGCAGCAGCGACGAGTCCGATGTTGCCGGCGCTATCGACGCCGATCGTCGGATACGCCAGATGCAGGTTCGCATCGGCGACCTTCGACGTCGCCGCGACCGTGCACGCGGTCGGGTTCGTGCAGTCGAGGTCGGCCCAGATCAACAGATCATTGGCATCTGCACCCTGTGCCGCGCAGTTGGTCGTGCAAGGTCCCGAGCCGAGCGCGCCGTAGACATGCGAGCCGGATTGCACGGCGTTGATCACGCGATGATCTTCGATCACGCGCAGCGTCGTCGCGCTGCCGGCCTGCGCGGCGGCGAGCGGCGTGTTGTACAGCCACTGATTCTGTGTCGAGCCGATGCCGGTCTTGATCAGTTGATCCGCGCTGTAGCTCGCGGTGGTGCCCGACCAGGTGACGCTGTTGACCAGCCACTGGAACGAGAAGCTCGTCGAGTTTTGACAGCTCCCCGATAAACAGGTCTTCGCCATGAAGAACGCCGGCGCGCTGGTCGCCTTGGCGGTGTCGTGATCGATCACGGGCTGACCGTCGAGCGGAGTGTTGGTCTTCCTGTTGAGGTGCGCCGGCGCGAAGGTGCCGGTCCATTGCATCTCGGCCGATGGAATCGCGAAGAACGCATACGAGTAGTTGGCGGTGTTGCTGTCGTGGCCAGCGGTGTCGAACTCCGAGACGTACACACCATTCTTGTCGTACCCGAGATGCATGCCGGGATCGTTGCCGTTGTTCGCGAGGTACATGCCCTTCCAGGCGCCGGACGGATCCGCAGAGGCGCTGACCATCAGGCAGTCGTAGAGGCCTGTTGCGGTCACGATCCATCGTCCGATGTGCTCGTCGAACACGACGTGCGGCTCGTACGGTCGCCCGGCGGCGGCGTTGAGTGGGTTGAGCCCCGCGCTCGCGATGAACTGCGACAGCGTGACCGAGCTGACCGCGTTCCCGTTGTAGTCATAGATGTTGACGTGCTGCCAGGTCGCCTGCACGACGTGCGAGCCGTCCGCAGCAACGTTCTGCTCCGGGCGATCGCAATGCCGCGCGTTGGCCTGACACGCGGTGAGGCCGGGACCCGAATCGCCGTCGAACTGATGCACGATCGCGAACGTCCCTGCAGGTGCGGCATCGATCGTCCCATCGAACGCGGATGCATCCGCCGATGGTGATGCATCGATGTCGGCGGCGTGGTTCGACGAGCAAGCGGCGAAGACAAGCAGATAATGGAGACGAGTCATCCCACGAGCTGTCGCAAGGAACGAGCCGCGGGTAAGGCCGTGAAGGCTCGTGATGCTCTGCCAACGACGTTGTCGACATGGCGTCTCGGCACGCCAGTCACGCCGTGATTTGCGTATTACGGACGCTGGTTACGTCCGCGTTACACGCGGTCGTCGGCGCGATCTCGGAAGCGAGCGCTGCGACCGGGATCGCCGGCAACCAGGCCGACAACTCCGCCCCGATGGCCGGCGCGGCATACGTGTTCACGCGGAATGGAACGAGCTGGAGTCAACGAGCGTACGTCAAGGCGTCCAATAGCGACGCGGGCGATCAGTTCGGAGATGCCGTCGCGCTGTCCGGCGATGCCTCGACCATCGCGGTTGGCGCCGTTACGGAGGCCGTTGAGGCTCAGCACGCGACCGGCGTGGCACGAATCGACCGCAGGTCATGTACGCTGCTGCGGCTCGGTCACGAGGTGAGCTATGGAAGACCGTTATCGTGCATTCGGACAGAAGTTCTCGGCGGCGATCATCGCGAAAGATGATGCGGCCGTGCAGGCGCTGCTAGCGCCGTGGCTGCAAGTGGACGCGCTACGCGAAGCCGTCGACCAGCACGTTCGCGGGATGTGTCAGGAGTGGGGTATCGACGAGGAAATCTACCCGACGGAATGCCAGCTCGACGGCAATGTTGCGATCAAGGTCGAGCACCTGCGCGAGCCTGATTGGGACGACTCGATCCCCGAGATTCCGGAACAGCTGACCGACGAGAATTTTCGATATTGGATGAGCCTGCAGTTCATGCCAGCGGAGGGTGCGGTCGAGTTCGACGCGTTCTTCGATCTGTGGCTTGCCGTTGTCGAAGACGACGGCGGACTGCGCGCCGGCTACTACAAGTTCACCGATCCCGATTAGCCGTCGCGAGCGCGCGATGGCGGCACCGTCGATCGGTCAGCTGCCCGTGGGCGGCATGATCCCGGCGGCATAGTGTGCGGCGACTTGAGTCGGCGCGAGTGCGGTCCCGTAGATCGCGACTTCGTCGATCAGTCCATTCAGCGGAGCGGTCGCGGGATCGTTGTTGCTCGCGCCGATCATGAACGTCAGTGGAAGATCGCGCAGCGCGGTTAACGACGCGGCCTGGGAGTACTGTCTACCGTTGATGTACAACGCGATCGTCTGCCCGTCATACGTGGCGACTACGTGCGAGTAAACTTCTGCGACCAGGCCCGTGTACATGGTGGCGTCGTACGCACCGATCGAAGCATCCTCGCGAGCAAACCTCACCACCTCTGCCTGATAGTAGAGGTTGTAGCCAACGTTGTTCGGCGGAGCTAGCCACCGAGAAACGAGCGTGTGGAAGCCAGCGTCGAATGCGGCGGGCTTGACCCAACATTCAAGCGAGAACGGTGCGTTGGCCGAAAAGTCGAACGAAGAGCCAGCCTCGACGGCGCCGTTCACGCCGTCGATCCCCACGGCGGTATCCGGATCCGTCGCGAGCGCGCCGATCTGTCCGTATCGGACATTTCCGACGACCAAGCCGGGTGGTCCGTTTTCGATCTGATCAGCTGCCGTGACGCCGGAGCTCTCGCCCAGACGGAAATAGCCGAGCGGGCGATCGGCGAGAACGGTGGCGACATACCCGGTCGCCGCATCGGGAGATGAGACGGGAGGGAAGTCGAACACGCTCGCGCAGCCTGCGAGCGCAGTGAGAAGAATCGCTCGACGCAGCACCGGGTTACGCTATCACGCATCGTAAAAGCTGGAACTTGACGGGTTCCGTCCCGGAAACGACTTTCGATCATGAGAACGCTTCGAGCTCTGACCGCGCCGTCCGCACTGCATGCACATCCGATCCGTGGCCGGCACTCGAGCTGCGCGCTACAAATTCACAGACCGATGGGCATCGCGAACCGCTGTTCACCACGGGCCGTGTAAGTGCCGTAAATGAGCACTTCTTGCCATGGCCTGTGTCTTGCGAGACAGCGAGGCTGGGGTGCTCATGCCGTGGTCCAACGTCCTACAGCTCCGCACGTACGCCTTCGCGTTCGCCATCTGCGGCTGCTCTCACCCAGACGCCGTGCACGACGATGCCGGGCACTCCGATGACGCGTCACCCGATGCGGCGCCGATGCCGAGCTTCGAGACCGCGACCTGGATGCTGTCGAGTATCCAGCGCACGCCGGATCTCGGAGCCACCTGTTACAACACGCTCGTCCACCTCGACGTCGCGATCGATCACCTGCAGCTCGGCGAGCGGCGGATCGAGTGCGGCACGATGACGGAGAGTGTCTCGGCCTTCGCGTTCACGCTCGCCGGCGAGACCGTGCAGCTCGGCGGGCAGCCGGTCGGCGCGCTGACCGGGAAGGTGCTCGACGTAACCTTGCCTGCAGGGGCAGGCTCGCTGCACATCGATCTCGGCGGCACGACCGCGACCTACCAGGAATCGGAGACCGCCCTCGGAGCGACGACCGCCTTCGCGGCGACGGTGACGCAGATGCCGGACGATCGGCCGATCGCGCTCGCGATCGCGGTCGCGGGCACCGAGGACATCGCGCTGAATGGGCGGCTGCGCGTCGCGCGACTACCCGACGACGTGGTGACCTTCGCGGTCTCAACTCCGCCGTCGATCGGCACCGTGACGAGCTTCGACGGCGCGTCCGGCGACTTCGCGTATCGCAGTAACACGAATGCCAACGGAGCCGACGCGATCGGGTTCACGGTCAGCGATGGCGTCAACCCGACGACCTCGGCGGCGGTTGCGATCCAGCTCGCCGCCGTCGAAGACGCGCCGATCGTGACCTCGCAGTCCCTGTCGATCATCGAGGACACGTCCACGCCGCTCGCGCTGAACGCGTCGGATCCCGACAACGATCCGCTGACGTTCACGATCGTGAGCCAGCCCGCGCACGGCACGGTGGCGGTCGCCGGCACGACGGTCACGTTTTCCCCCGCGCACGACTACAACGGCAGCGATAGCTTCACGTATCGGGTCAGCGACGGGCAGCTCAGCTCCGGTGTCGCGAGCGTGCAGATCACGGTGACGCCGGTCAACGATCCACCGGTGGCGACCGCGGCCGCCGTGTCGACGCGCGGGACGAACCGCGTGCCGATCACGCTCGCTGCCACCGACGTGGACAGCACGAGCCTGACCTATGCGCTGGCGACCCAGCCCAGCCACGGAACGCTGACCGGCACGCCACCGTCGGTGATCTACCGCGCGAACGCGGGCTACGTCGGCGACGACACGTTCACGTTCACCGCGAACGACGGCATGGCGACCTCGGCACCCGGCACGATCACCGTCCACGTGCTCGCGCCGGTGTACGCGACCGCGAACGTCGGAACGGGATTTATCACGACCGTGCTCGCGACACCGTCGGTGCTCTACTTCGCCGGCACGGGCAATGGCGTCTATGCGACCGACGCGAGCGCGACCGCGCATCTCGTGTTCACGCCGACGGCTGCCTACGCCGACGCGTTCTCGATGGGGAAGGCATTCACGATCGCGGCCGGCGACTTCGTCGCGTACGGCTACTCACCGGGCAGCGTCGACTTGCGCGCGCTCGCGACCGGCGCGCTGATCAAGACGATCACGAACCCGGATCCGACCGTGTACACCACCGGCGAGGTCACGATCGGTCGCCCGAGCATCGCCGGAGCGACCGCGTATCTGCTCGTGAGCTGGGCGAGCGCGACGCAACACATCGCCGAGGTGTGGTCGACCGACGGCACGGCGGCGGGCACGGCGCGCCTGTACCAGCTCGGCGCGATCGCCGGCACCTATCGCGGCCTGTGGGAGGTCGGCGCCAAGCAGGTGTTCTTCGCCGGGCTCAACCTGATGACGATGACGGGCTCCACGTCGGCACCGTCGGTGCTCGCGTCTTTGCCCGCGGGTGCGACGGTGATCTGGGGCTTGCCCGCGGCAGGCGTGGTGTTCTTCGAGGTCGACCAGATCACGGGCTGCACGAACTTCTGCGACCCCGCGCGAGAGCTCTATCGCACGAACGGGACCGCGGCCGGCAGCTCGGTGATCGCGACCGTCGACGCCTCGTTCATCTCCTGGGGAGCCTACGAGGCCACCGATTACAACGGCCACCTCTACTACGCGCACGACCGCTCGCTCTACGCCGCCGATCCGATCGCCACGGGTGTCACGCTGGTGGCGCAGCTTCCCACCAACGGGTGGAGTGGCACGAGTCTCAGCTTCCTGACCGCCGTCAACGGCAAACTGTTCTTCGGCAACCGCGACGAGAACTATCCCGTCAGTTGGCAGACCGAAGCGTATCTGTCGTCGGGGGTCGGCACGTCCGCGTCGCTGCTCTCGACGTGGCCACAGGGTTCGTACATGACGAACGCGAGCATGGCGTTCGACGGCCTGACGGTCTTTCCGCTCTACGACGCGCGGCTCGGGCAGGGGCTGTGGGGAACCGATTACACGGCGATGGGCACGCAGCTCGAGCTCGACCTGGCCGTGCAGACGTTGCTCGGCGTGGTGAACGGCCGGCTGCTCGCGGCGTCGAACGGAACCATCGTCGCGATCTATCGCCCGTGACGAGCTGCCCGCGGCCTGTCTCGGTACTGCGGCCGGCGCCGCAGGTCTGGATGCTACGGATCGGTCGCAACGCGGGGCACGAAGATCGGCGATGTCTGGTGAGAGTCGGCGTTATCGCCTAACCAAGAGGACGAGCGCGAGCGATCGAGTCACCATGATCAAACGCCTGTATCGTGGACCGAATTCCGACAGCGCGCGCCTCTGTCGACCGGCACCGACGTCTTACCTGAGGTTCGAATTGTGAGACGGTTCTGCGGAGTCGTTGCCGCAACATGCCTGCGCGTCGCCTGCGAGACCCCGATATCGTGAAGCTCTACTCGAGAAAGGTCACCTATGAACAAGCTTGTCTTAGTCCTCGTGCTCGGTACCGGTTGTGCGAAGACCGATTCCGGCGATCTCCTGACCTCCGGCATTTATGCCGATGTTTCGGCGATCACCCAAGGGAGCGGGACGACCACGGTCAACGCCACGCTGTTCGTCGGTAGCCCGCTCAATCTCAATTTCGTCGAGCTCACCGGCAACGATCAGCTCGTCGCCACGCACGGAAGCGATCGCAAGGTGATGGTGGAGTCGCAGTTGCTCAACATCGTGGGCCATTCCGCCGACTTCCCGGTCGATGCCGAGGGCGAGATGTTCGACATCGCCTTCGACCGCACGGTCGACCAAGGCGCGCCGCGCTCGACGGCGACCTTGCCGGCCAAGTTCACGGTCGCGCCACCGCCGAGCACATCGTCGCGAGCCGCGATGTTGACCGTGGGCTGGTCGCCTTCCGGTAGCGGCGATGCCATGAGCTTTCGCGCCGAAGGTGACTGCATCGAGAGCTTCGTCGACTCGCTCGCGGGCGACGCCGGTACGTTGGCGATCGCCGCAAACACGCTCAAGAAGCGACAGGGCACGAACATCGCCGATCAGTGCACCGCGACGTTGACGGTCTTTCGCACGCGCGCCGGGAGCCTCGACCCTCACTACGGCAAGGGCGGCACGGTCAGCGGCATTCAGGCGCGCGTCGTGACGTTCACGACGACACCCTGATCGGCTCTAGGTCGCGAGACTTAGCGGCGCTTCTTGTTCGGCTTGCGCTGCTCGGGACCGGTGTCCTTCACCGGTGCGATCCACGCGGAGGGGGCGCCATGATGCGCGACACCGAGACGAATGCGACGGCTGGACCACGAACCAATCGCGATCTTGGGACCACGCTTGCCGAGATGCATGATTCAAACTAGCCA
>JAQBQF010000208.1 GCA_028287115.1 Myxococcales bacterium | reverse complement strand
AGTACTGGTCGCGAGCGCCAGTGCCACGATCAAGAACGACTTCGTTCGATGCTGGATGGTCCGCATTCGTAGAGGCTTCATAACACGTGCCTTTTTTCGATCTCAAGCTAACTCCCCAGGTTTGCTCCGAGGGAGGCGTTGACGGTCGAAGGCAACAGGACACATCGGGACACATCGGGCGCAATGCGGTTGCGCTTAGGCGGCCTCACCTGTAGTGGCGTCGCTGTACAGCGCCTCGACGAAAGCGGCGGGATCGAACGGCCTTAGGTCGCCGATCTTCTCACCGATTCCGACGAAACGGACCGGAACTTTGAGCTCGTCGCAGATGCCCAACACCACGCCGCCCTTGGCCGAGCCGTCGAGCTTGGTCAGCACGATTCCTGTGATCTACAAATCAGCCTTGAACGTTTTGGCCTGGGAGATCGCATTTTGTCCGGTGGTTGCATCGAGCACCATCCAGGTCTCGTGCGGTGCCCCCGGCATCGCTTTATCCGAGACGCGGCGAAGCTTCTTGAGCTCGTCCATGAGGCCCGCGTTCGAGTGCAGCCGGCCCGCGGTATCGCAGATCACGAGATCGTAGCCCTCGTCGACGCCGCGCTTGATCGCATCGAAGATCACCGACGACGGATCGCCGTTCTGCTTGCCCTTGACGATCTCGACCTCGGCGCGCTTCGCCCACTCCTCGAGCTGCTCGGTCGCGGCGGCGCGGAACGTATCGCCGGCGGCGAGCAGGACCTTCTTGCCTTCCGCCCTGTAGCGCGCCGCGAGCTTGCCGATCGTCGTCGTCTTGCCGACGCCGTTGACGCCGAGCACGAGCAGCACGAACGGCTTGTGCTTGCCGATGTCGAGCACGGGCGCGTCGACCGCGAGGATGTCCTTCGTGGTCTGGCGGATCAGCGACCAGATCTTGTCGGTCTCCTCGAGCTCGGCCTTCGACAGCCCGCCCTTGACCGACTGAAAGATCCGGTCCGCGGCGCGCGGTCCGATGTCGGCGGTGAACAGCACCTCCTCGAGCTCCTCGAGCGTCGCCGCGTCGATCTGCTTCTTGCCGAACAGCTTTCCGAGCTTGGCGACGAAGCCGCCGCGCGTCTTCGCGAGCCCGGCCTTGTAGGCGGCCGCGGTCTCCTCGTCGGCCTTGGCTTCCGGCTCGGCTTCCGCTCTCGCCCTTGCGGCGGCTTCTTGCTGCGCTTTGGCCTCTTCCTCGTAACCGACGCGAACCTTCGGCTCGACCTGGTCGACGCCGAGTCGCTCCTTGATGCTCGCGGGCGCGCGCTCGCGACTCTTTTGCGAAGCGCGCCGGAGCACGATCATGATCAGCGCGATCACGACGATCGCGACGCCGAGCTCGACCAGCTCTCTTAGCGGAAGGTCCATCGCGGGCTATATAGCCTAACCAGCCGGCAGCGTCCTGACGAGAGAGCGCTCGCGAACAGCGCGGTCGACGCGCTCCGAGGCCTGCGCGATCGCGGTCTCGGCCGCGAGGCGTGGTGAGAAGTAGATTTCCTCGACGAAATCCGTCAACTCCGAAAGCGCCGGGCTCGGGCGCTTCGATCGGACGTGATCGACGATCTGGCGCGGCGACCAGATACCCCACAGCCTCGACTCCGGAAGCACGGGCTCGGCCGCGCGCCGGTAGAGCTGGAAGATCCGCTCACGCACGGGCACGAGATCGATGCGAACGCCGCGCAGCTCACCGCGGTGTGGGATCGAGACAACGAACTTCTCGGTCAGGTGACCCGCGGCGGCGACCTCAGCCTGCCAATCACCGGCACCGAGCTTTTCGATCGCGAAGCTGCCATCGGCGCCGGTGCGCAGCTCGCGCTCGGTGTCGGCGAGCAGCAGGCGAACGACCGCTTCCGCGACGGGCCGGCCGCGGACCGTGTCGCGCACGACGCCGGTGAACCCGTCATCGTTCGCACGGCGGAGCGTCGAGACGAGACTCGGCTTGGCGACGACGAGGCCGCCTTTGAGTTGCTCGACGACGTCCTCGCTGCCCGGTTGCTCGGCCGGAGGCGACGGCCTCCGAAATCGCAGCCACGGCTTGGTGCGTGCGGCGAAGAACGCGCCGGCGGCGATCGCGGTCGCGATGAACGCAAAGGCCGTGTACGAGACGGGCACCGGCTGCGGCGCTGCCACGCGAATCACGACGGGTTGCGAGCGGCTCGCACGGACGAACGATTGACCGGGATCGGCCTCGACCTGCACGCCGTACTGACCCTCGCCGATGATCTCGGCTTCGACCTTGAAGTGATAGCTGCCATCGTCGCCGGTTGCACCTTGCGCGAGCCGGCGATCGCCCGACGTGAGCGTCACCGCGGCGTGGGCGAGCGGTCGCTTGTCGTCGTCGACCACCTTGCCGTTGATCACGAGGTTGTCTTCAAACGCGAGCTGCGCCGCTTGCACGGTCATCGTCGTCGTCGTGCCCGAGGTCAGCTCGAGCGTGCCGTCGATCGTCGCGCTCTGCCGGAGCTCGTCGCCCGCAAACGTCGCGCGGAGGCGATGAATGCCGGGACCGCCCGCGTCGCGACGAGTCACGAGGACTTCGGTGCCCGCTCTGATCGCGCGTGGCGCGCCGAGCTGATCGCTGCCGGGCGGCGCGATCGCGAGCTGGATCTCGACGGGAACGTCCTTCGCGGTGTCGCCTTCGTCTGCCATCGCCGTGATCCGCAGCTTCGCGCCGATCGGATCGTCGCCGACCTTCGTGACCCGGAGCTGGACCTGCGACTTTGCGGGATCCGTGGTGACACTAAATGGTGGCGCCGCTTCGATCCGCTGGCTATCGCCTCGATAGAGGAGCGACACCTGCTGCGGCCCGTCGGTGCCGGCGAGCAGGGCATCGAACACACCCTGGGGGCCGGTGACGACCCATTTTTCCTGGTTGCCGACCGAGATGCGCACGCGCTGGTTGGCCAGGCCTTCGCCCGTCAGCTTATCGATGAGCTGGCCGGAGACCTCGACCTGGCCGCTTCCAACCAGCCGGACGCGAGACAGGGCGAGCTGGGACTGCGCCTTGATCTCGACCTGGGGGCCGCCGGATGCGGAGCCGCTGAACGCGATTACTCCGAGGACGCAGATCGTCGCTACCCAGCGCACGCAGTCGTGATAGCACGGCGGAAGGGTCACGATGTCATAGGGTCCTGGCACCTTCGCGGCGCCCTGGGAGGACACCCCGGGTTGCTCGGAGTTTCATGCGTATCAAGCGAGTCGAAGTAATCGGCTTCAAGTCGTTCTGCGATCGTGCGGTCCTTCAGATCGACACGCAGGTCACTGGTGTGGTCGGACCGAACGGTTGCGGCAAATCCAACATCGTCGATGCGATTCGATGGTGCATGGGAGAGCAAAGCGCCAAGCATCTACGCGGGAAGGCGATGGAAGACGTGATCTTCGCCGGCTCCGAGACGCGCGGGCCGGCCCCGATGGCCGAGGTCTCGCTGACGTTCGAAGACGTCGGGTTCTCCCACGAGACGCTCGAGATGGCTCGCCATTCGGATGAGGCCTCGACCGAGCAGGCACTAGAGTCGTTGGTTCCCGAGGAGCCGGAGCCGGCGGATCCAGCCGACGAGCCCGCGGCCGACAAGAAGCTCTGGGTCGACGCGGAGGGCAAGGCGATCGCGTCGCCGCAAGAAGAGGTCGCCGCGGTGCTCGCAGACCAGCCGCCCGTGATCGACTTCTCGCGCTACAGCGAGGTGACGATCACGCGCCGGCTGTATCGCGACGGCACGAGTCAGTACTTCATCAACAAGTCGCCGTGCCGGCTGCGCGACATCACCGACTTCTTCCTCGGCACCGGTGTCGGAACGAAGGCGTACTCGATCATCGAGCAGGGCCGGATCGGCCAGATCGTCAGCTCGCGTCCGCAAGATCGCCGTGCGATCATCGAGGAAGCGGCTGGCATCACGAAGTTCAAGGCGAAGAAGAAAGCCGCCGAGAAGAAGCTCGATCAGACGCGGCAAAACCTCATGCGCGTCTCGGATATCGTCGCCGAGCTCGACAAGCGCATGGGCACGTTGCGCCGGCAGGCGCAGAAGGCCGAGCGCTATCGCAAGTACAAGACCGAGCTGCGCGACATCGACCTGTGGAAGGCGACGCACCGCTGGCTCGAGCTGAGTGCGGAAGGCAAGCTCGTCGCAGGGCGCCTGCTCGAGACGAAGCAGGGCCTCGACGATGCGCGCGGCGCGTGGAACACGAAGGATGCGCATGTCGTCGCCGAGCGCGCCGAGCTCTCGCTCGAAGAGCGCCGGCTCCTCGGCGTGCAGGAACAAGTCTACGAGCTCGACAACCGGATCCGGCTCGGCGAGAGCAAGATCGGGTTCGAGCGACGTGAAGCGGACGAGCTCGATCAGCGGATCACGTCGGCGCGCCAGGAGATCGACGAGGTCGTCGCGCAGCGCGAACGCGGCGCGGCGGAGCTCGCAGCGCGGCAGGCAGAGCTCGCGGAGCTCGCGGCCGAGGTCGATCGCGAAGCCGCGGAAGTCGCGGCGCGTGAAGCCGCGACCGGTGAAGCTCGGCAACAACTCGTCAATGCGCAGGGCATGCTCGACGAAGCCAGAGCGGAGCTCGGATCGAGGCGCACGGAGGTCGCGACCTCCGATGCCCAGCTCGAAGCGCTCGCGCGCCGCCGCGATGAAGCGAGTCGCCGCCTCGAGCGCGTGCTCGCGGAGACGAACCAGCACACCGAGCGGACCAAGGAGCTCGAGCGAGAGGGGCGCAAGGTCGATCAAGCGCTCGTCCAGCTCCGGCAGACCCGGCTCGATCTCGGCAGCCAGACCGAAGGCTTCGGAGCGCGCCGCGAGATCCTCGCGGAAGAAGTGTCGCGCGGCGAGGCCGAGGTCGAGACGCTGCGCACCGAGCTGCACCGCCGGCGCTCGCGCTTGACGTCTCTCGAAGAGATTCAACAGCGCTACGAAGGGTTTCAACGCGGCACCCGTGCCGTGATGCAGCAGGCGAGCGACGATCGCGGCCCATGGGCCACCGATGCGATTCGCGGCGTCGTCGCCGATGTCGTGCGCGCGCCGGAGCAGCTCGA
>JAQBQF010000183.1 GCA_028287115.1 Myxococcales bacterium | reverse complement strand
TCGATCTGGTGGATCACGCGCCGGTCGCCGATCCGGGCGACTCCGGAGAGCAAGAAGCCTCGGCCTCGGGGAGCTTTCGATGAGCGCGCGCCACGACATCGAGCTGATGCAGCACGCCGATGGCGAGCTCGAAGGCGAGCCCGGGATCGCAGACGAGATCGCTCGCGATCCGATCGCGCGCGCGAAGGTCGAGGCGATCGGCCAGCTCGGTGAGCTCGTCCGCGGGCATCTCGAGCTGTCGGCGGACCGCGTCGCGGACAAGCGATTCGATGCGATGTGGCGCGAGATCGAGAAGGGCGTCGATCGCGAAGCCTCCGCCGAGCCGACCAAGGCGGTCGCGCTGCCGACGTCATTCTGGAAGCGCACGATGCGCTGGTTCGATCGGCATCGCGGGCACATCGTCACGGGCATCGTGAGCGCGGGTGCCGTCGCGGCGCTCGCGATGTTCTTGCGGACGCAGCCCGGCACCGATACACCCGGTCGCGATCCCCTCAGGGTTCAACCGGCGGCCTATCATCCGGCCGAGGTCGAAGCGCTCGATACGCCTGGAGGTACTGGCACCGTGTTCAATCTGCAAGACGAAGATGGAAACGCCACCGTGATCTGGGTGACCCCGGAAGATACAGTTGAGGGCATATGACAGCGCGTGTATGGCTCGCGGTGATGGTGCTCGCCGGTGCTGCGCGAGTCGCCCGGGCCGACGATAAAGCCGAGTGCGATTACTTCGAGATCAGCGGGACCGCGGGCGAGAAGCCTTCGATCGCTCCGGAGCTCAAGGACATCGAGAAGAAGCTGACGAAGCCGCCGTTCACGTCGTGGAAGGTCTATCGCAAGCTGTCGAACGGTCACCTGTCGCTGACGCGGCAGAAGGCAGAGCCGGTGAAGCTGGTCGAAGGTGCCGCCTCGATCTTGCTGCGCGATCGGAGCGACAAGCGCCTCGAGCTCACCGTCACGATGGACGGCGCGGATGGCAAGCGCGTCCTCGACGTCAAGCAAGCGGCGAGCGCCGGCGATTACGCGCTGTTCGTCGGAACGAACGCCAAGGGCGACGGACATATCCTCGCACTGACGTGTAAGTAGCGCCGCGAACAAAGTCACGAGTTTCGGCGGATTGCGCGCGTCGGTTGCCGGTTTGAACGAAACGGCCGCGGTCGTTGTTATAAAGGACCGATGAGGTTCCCGCCGATCTCTCGCCGCTGGCTGATCGCCGGCGGCATCGGGATCGGCACGTTGTTCCTGGTCACGATCGCGCTCGCGGTCGTCTATCCGCGCGTCGGTGCCTGGATGATCCGGCACAAGCTCGGCGGCAAGCTGCAGCAGAAGCTCGGCCGCGACGTGCGGTTCGGCGACATCGATGTCTCGCTCGGCCACGCCGTGATGAGAAACATCGAGATTCGCGGTCCCCTCGACGGCGACATGCCGCTCGTCCATGTCGATCGCATCGACGTCGACTTCGATGCGTGGCACTCGCTGATCGGAACGGTCGAGCTCGGCGCCGCGACGGTCGATGGCGTGATCGTCACGTTGCGGCGCGACGCCGAGGGCCGCGACAACATTCGCGACGTGATCGATCGGCTGCGCACCGACGACCATGCCGCGGCGAGCGGCGGCGGAAAGAGTCCGAGGCCGACGTCGATCACGGTGACCCACGGCAGGTTGCTCGCGGACGATGCGATGAGCGGCACGACCGCGCTCGTCGCGGACGCCGACGCGAAGTGGAGTCCCGAGGGTCTCGCTGCACACGTGCGCGGTGTGACCGCGACGACGACCGGTGCACCGAAGGCGACGCTGCAATCGATCGACATCACGAAGCTTCCCGGGACGGCACCGATCGTCAGCCTCGGCGGCGGCGAGCTCGAGCTGTGGCCGAAGATGGCGCTCTCGGGGATCGGCGGCAAGATCGTCGCGGATCCCGACAAGCCCGGTCACTACATCATCGATCTCGCGGGTGGCTACGGTGGCGTGCCCGGGACACTGTGGACCGCCAAAGGCGAGCTCGATCCGAAGGCGATCACCGCGTCGCTCGATCTCGAGGCGGCCAAGTTTCAGCTCGAACGCCTCGCGCCGATCCTCGAGCATTCAGCGGTCGTCGATTATCAGTCGACCTCGATCGACACCGCGCTTCACATCGAGGCCGACGCGGCCGGCGCGAAGTTCTCCGGCGAGCTCCATCTCCGAGGCCTCAACGTCGGCCACCCGATGATCGCGGCGAAGGAGGTCCACGATCTCGATCTGTCCGCGCAGGTCGCGGGCGCGTTCGATCGTGCATCGCACAAGCTCGACCTGACGCGCGGTGACTTCGTCGTGCGCAACGTGCCGTTCTCGATCACCGGGACGATCGATCATCCGCGGCGCGCGGTGTCTCTCGTGCCGCCGCCACCGGCGGTGGTACCGGTTCCAACGCCGCCGGCCCCGGGGACATCCCCTACTGCCGCTCCGGCGGATCCCGCCGCGCCCGAGCTCTACGGTCCGCACGGGATCCAGATCGTCAAGCTGAGGCTCGTCATCCCACCGATCGATTGCCAGCGCTTCCTGACCGCGATCCCGGGCGCGATGGCGCCGTACCTCGCGGGGTACCGGCTGCGCGGCGTGTTCGACGCGGATATCCATCTCGACATCGATTGGCGCGATCTCGACGCCACCGAGCTCGGCGGTCACATCGGGATCAACCACTGTCGCGTCATCGACGAGCCGGCGGACTCGCCCAAGCGGCTCAAGGACGAGTTCGAGCACTACGTCGAGGTCGAGCAAGGCGAGTGGATCTCGTTCATCGTCGGCCCGACGAACCCGGACTTCGTACCGCTCGATCAGATCTCGCCGTTCCTCATCAAGTCGATCATGTCGACCGAGGACTTCGCGTTCTATCAACATCACGGGTTCATCACGAGCGAGTTCCGCACGGCGCTCGTCAACGATCTCAAGAAGAGCGACTTCGTCCAGGGCGCGTCCTCGATCACGATGCAGATGGTCAAGAACGTGCTGCTGTATCGAGAGAAGACGCTCGCGCGGAAGCTCCAGGAGCTGTTCCTCACGTGGCACGTCGAGAACACGCTCGAGAAGGAGCGGATCATGGAGATCTATCTCAACGTGATCGAATACGGGCCCGGGCTCTATGGCATCGGTCCCGCGGCGCGCCACTTCTTCGGCAAGCCGGCCAAGGACCTCAACATGGTCGAATCCGCGTTCTTCTCGACGATCCTGCCGAGCCCCAAGGAACGCTACAAACAGTACTGCCAGGGCACGTTCACGCGGTGGACGACCGAGAAGATCCAACGGATCCTCGCCAACGAGCTCAAGCGGAACATGCTGACGAAGACGGAATACGATCAGGCTATGGCGACGCCGCTGCTGTTCGTCAAAGACGGCAGCGAGACCGAGGACGACTGCATGAAGCGCGTGAAGAAGGCGATCAAGAACGCGCGCTCGACGAACCCGCTCAAGGCCAAGCCGGATGTGAAACCGGCCACACCGCACAAGAAGCACAAGCGATCGTAGGGACGATGTAGGAGCAATTTCGGCCGGCTCCCAGTGGCACGGCCGCGATGCTTCGCTGTAACATTCGTCTGTCGGCGCGCCATGGGCGGAGCGCTGAGGAGGCTTACGTGCACATGAGACTAGTCTTGTTAGTGGCCGCATTGGCCGCATGTGGTGGAACGACGGGGAGCGAGACTCCGGCCATCGATACGGTGACTCCGGCGTTCGGACCGCTGTCCGGCGGCACGCGGATCGTCATCACCGGCAGTGGGTTCTTGCGCGATGGCGCGACCCCCGATCGCGTGCTGTTCGGCACGAACGAGTCCCCGCAGGCCGGCGTCGTCGACGACTTCACGCTCGAGGCCACGCTGCCGGCATCGGCGATGGCCGGCGACGTGCCGATCACGGTGTTCAACCGCAACGGCAACGTGATGCTCACCGGCAAGTTTCACTACAGCGCCGAGCCGGTGATCTCGTCGGTCTCGCCAAAGAATGTCGTCTACTCGTCGACCAACACGACGGTGACCCTGACAGGCACCGGGTTCAAAGATGAAAACGCGGGCATCGCCACTGTGCTTGTCAATGGTGTGCCCGCGATCGACGTCCAGGTTCAGAGCGACACACAGCTCACGTTCACGGCGACGGCCGGAGTGGTGCTGTCGCGCCCCGATATCACGCTGACCAACAAACGCGGCACGTCGATCAAGGACAACGCATATCGCTACATCCCGTTCGAGAATCCGGGCTTGATTTTGTTCCCGAAGAACTCGACGACGACATTCCTCTTTTTCTACG
>JAQBQF010000150.1 GCA_028287115.1 Myxococcales bacterium | reverse complement strand
CAGCCGCACCCAATGTGCCGCGTATGCGTCGAGTGCCGAGCTGACTTGTCGAGCGGCGGCGTCCCCGTACGTGCGCCCGGCCTTCGAGAAGTGCTCGCGCACCGTGGTCCACGCATCCGGCGACCACGCGGCACGAACGCGCGAGCTCGCCTCGGCGTCACAGCTCTGCGAGTCCGAGGCATGCGTGAGGATCCACACCGCGGCGCCACCGAGCGCGGCGGCGGCAAGGCCCGCCGACATCACGATCGGCCATACGGTCCGTTTCCGGGGATCGGGCTGGAGCTCCGCGACGAGCGCGGTCATCGATGGCCAGCGCTTCGCGGGATCGCGCTGCAGGCCTCGCGTCAGCGCTTCGATCACGCGGCGCGAGACGCGCGTGGTGGGCGGTGGCGGGACCAGCGCACCGTCGAAGATCTGATATCCGATCTCGTACGGTGACATCGAGCCGCGATCGCCCTGGATGTACGGATGTTGTTGAAACAGCGACTCCCACAGCGCCACGCAAAACGAGAACTGATCGCTCGCTTCGCCGGCCGGCTGCATCGTGTGCTGCTCCGGCGACATGTACGCTGGTGTCCCGAGCATCACGCCCATGCCGGTCAGTCCGGTGGCGGTGCCGCTCGTCGTGCGCGCCAGACCGAAATCGGTGACGGCAACGTTGCCGTTGCGATCGATCAGCACGTTACTCGGCTTGAAGTCGCGATGAACGAGATGCGCGGCGTGCGCAGCAGCGAGTCCGCGGCCCGCGTCGGCAAACCACGAGATGATCTGCGCCACCGTCGGGCGCCGGCGCGCGAGTGCGCTCGCGAGGTCTTCGCCGTCGACGAGCTGCATCGCGATGAACACCTGGCCATCGAGATCGCCGGCGTCGTAGATCGCGACGACGTGCGAATCCGACAGCCGCGCGAGCGCCTTCGCTTCGCTGACGAGTCGCTCGGGTGCATCGGAGCGCGTCGAATGCAGGAGCTTGAGCGCGACCTGCCGATCGAGCTTGTGATCGTGCGCCGCGTAGACCGCGCCCATGCCGCCGCGTCCGAGCAGCTTGATGATCTCGTAACGTTCGCCGAGGACCCTGCCCTTCGGTAGCTCGGGCCGGCGCTCGCTGGCCGGCAGGCTCACGCCGGGCGTGGTCGGATCGAGCACGCCAACGGTCGGATCGACTTCCGGCGTGTCACTCAAGCACCAAATATACGCTCAGTCCTTCGCGACCAGCCTCGCGAGGGTACGAATCGCCTCCGAGATTCGATCCGACCACGGCGTGCCTGCCGAGATGCGGATGAAGTTCGTGAACCGCGCGCGCGCCGAGAACAGCGGGCCGGGCGCGACGACGATTCCGCGGCGCAGTGCTTGCTCGTGCAACGAAACCGCGTCGACTCCGGGAGGCAATTCGACCCACAACACGAAACCGCCGCGCGGTGCAGAGACGCGGGTGCCCTCGGGAAATTGCGTCACGATCGCTTCGCGATAGCGCTCGACGTTACCTGCGACGGTGGTACGTAAGCGGCGCAGGTGCCGATCGTAGCCGCCGGATTCCAAGAATTCGGCGACCGCCATCCCGAGCAACGCGGGACACGCGAGCGACTGACCGTACTTGAGCCGCACGATCTGATCGTGCCAACGACCTCCCGCGACCCAGCCGACGCGATACCCCGGCGCGAGCGTCTTCGAGACCGAGCTGACATGCAGCACGTTGCTATCCTCGGAAGGGCCGGCAAACGCGCGCAGCGGACGCGGCCTCGACCCGTCGAACACGAGCTCGCCGTAGACTTCGTCCTCGATGATCGGAATCTCGGCACGCCGCGCGATCCGCACGAGCCTCTCGCGCTCGTCCTCGGGCATGATCGATCCGAGCGGGTTCGAGATCGTCGGACTGATCACCAGCGCGTGCACGGGCTGAGATCGGATCGTCTCCTCGAACGCGGAGACATCGAGGCCGGTCCGAGGATGTGCCGGGATCTCGATCGCTCGCATGCCGAGGCCTTCGATGATCTGCAGCACACCGAAGTACGCCGGCGACTCGACCGCGATCACCGCACCCGCACGCGCGACCGCGCGCAAGGCGAGCGACAAGCCTTCGGTGGCGCCGACCGTCGTGCAGATATCGTTCTCGCCGAGCGACATCCCCGCGTCGACACCGCGACGCGCGATCTGCCGGCGCAGCGTCAACAGGCCCGGCGCGGCTTCGTAACGCGCGCCGAGGGTCGTGATCTCGCGCGCGAGTTGCGTGATGATCCGATTGAGTTGAACGATCGGCAGGTACGAAGGATCGATCGTCGCGCACCCGAACGGCACGAGCTCCGGGTCGCGCATCGCCGAGAGGATCTTCGTGTATGCGTCGCTGACCGTGATCTTCGACGGCCGCTGGCACGTTCGTGGTGTCCGCGGCTCCGCCGTCAAGGAACCGCGCCGGCGCACGAAGTGACCCGACTTCGGACGCACCTCGATGAGGCCCGCATTCTCGAGCTGCATGTACGCCTCGATCACGGTCGACACGCTGCAGCTGCGCTCCTGGGCCAGCCGGCGCACCGATGGCAACCGATCCCCTGCCCGCAGACTTCCTCGATCGATCGCCTGGCCGAGCTCGTCTGCGAGGTGCTCGTACAGGAACCCAGTCGACGTAGCCACCATGAAGAAAGTGTATGCCTCGGCTTTGACTGCGACCAGTACAGTTCCGTAACGTGGGACCCGCACAGACGATCTGTGCTGCTCGGCACGACCAACTCGTGTCTCTGTACCGTTTCTAGAGAAGCGTCAGCATGAAGCCCGTGGTGACAACAACAGCCGACGCTCCTGTGACCGGGCGACCCGAGCTTCACGTTCGTGAGCTGCCCCGTGGCATCGATCCTCGCTTCATCGCGAGTCTCGCTTCGGTCTACCTCGTGTGGAGCTCGACGTACCTCGGGGTTCGCGTCGCGGTCGAGACGATGCCGCCGCTGATGATGTGCAGCGCGCGGTTTCTCGCGGCGGGTCTCGTGATGCTCGGCGTCGCGCGACACCGCGGTGCCAAGCTGCCGCCGTGGCGCGATTGGCTGGCGGTCGCGCCGGCTGGTTTGACGCTGTTCATCGGCGGCACCGGGTTTGTCGCGCTCGCCGAGGTGTCGGTCTCCTCGGGCGGGGCAGCGGTCGTGTGCGCGACGATGCCGCTGTGGGTCGGCGTCCTCGGAATCTTCTTTGGAGAACGCCCGACCGCGCGCGAGTGGCTGACGCTCGTCGTCGGTTTTGCGGGCGTGTTCATCTTGATGGACGGTCCGTCGCTCTCGGGTCGGCCCGAGCACATCGTCCTCATCATCGTGTCCCCGATCTGCTGGGCGCTCGGCTCGTTGCTGTCGCGGCGAACAAAGGGCATCGGCGGCCCGCAGGCGGCGCTCGTGGTTCCCGGCGTGCAGATGCTGATGGGCGGCGTCGTACTGTTGGTGATCGCGCTCGGCCGCGGCGAGCCATTGCCGATTCACGCGAGTGCCAGGTCTTGGCTCGCGCTCGCGTACCTCGTCGTGTTCGGCTCGCTCGTCGCGTTCACCGGCTACGCGTGGCTGTTGCGCAATGCGCGGCCCGTCGTCGCGACGAGCTACGCGTACGTCAATCCGGTGATCGCGGTCTTGCTCGGCGCCGCGCTCTACGGCGAGCCGCTCGGCTGGACGACCCTCGTCGCGAATATCCTGATCGTCGGTGCCGTGATGCTCGCGCTCATGCGGCCGCGGCTCGCGACACCCTAACGAAAGCGTTCCCAGCGCAGGCCGAGCTTCGTCATGCGCGATCGCAACGTGTTCGGGTGAATGTCGAGCAGCATCGCCGCTCCTTGCGGCCCTTCGATCTGTCCCTTCGACCGCAGCAGCGCGCGCTCGATGTGCGTCCGCATCGCGTCCTCGAGCGTCGGAAAATGATTTGGATCGCGCGCCGGTTCGTCGTTGCCGCGGATGCCGAGCGCACGCTCGACGTCGAGGCGACGCCCTTCGCCGAGGATCGCGGCACGCTCGATCACCGCGGAGAGCTCGCGGACATTGCCCGGCCAGTCGTACGCCTGGAGCAACGCGATGTCGGCCGCGGTGGGGATCAGCGGGCCCGCGCCGAACCGGCGACCCGCACCGTGTGCGAAGTGCTCGACCAGCGCTGGGATGTCGCCCTGCCGCTCGCGCAACGGCGGCAGCGGGATCACGAAGACGTTGATCCGGTACCACAGATCTTCGCGAAACTGACCCGCGCGCACCATCGCCGCGAGGTCGCGATGAGTCGCCGCGATGACGCGAACGTCGACTTCGAGAGCGCGAGCGCCGCCGACGCGCTCGAACACACCGTCTTGCAACACGCGCAGCAGCCGGACCTGCGCGGCGAGCGGAAGCTCACCGATCTCGTCGAGAAACAACGTGCCCCCGTCGGCACGCTCGAACCAACCGCGGCGTTGCGCGGCGGCTCCGGTGAAGCTGCCGCGCTCGTGCCCGAACAGCTCCGAGTCGATCAGCTCCGGCGAGATCGCACCGCAGTTGACGCGCAGCACCGGTCCGCTCGCGCGGGCGGACCGCTCGTGGATCGCGCGCGCGACGACTTCCTTGCCGGAGCCGGTCTCGCCGAGGATCAGCACCGGTGCGCTCGTCGGTGCGACCTGCTCGACCTGTCGCATCACGTCGCTGAGGCCGGCGTCCGCGCCGACGATCGACGCACCGATGTCGCGGACCTGGAGGCGCGCGAGCGCGGCATCTTTATCAGCGACCGCGGCTTCGCGGAGTTGTTGCAGCTCGCGCTTGGCCTGCTCCGTCGCGAGGACCGCTGCGATCGGCTCGCTGATCGCCGCGAGGCGGCGCGACTCGAGCTGCTTTCCGGCGCGATGATTGACGAGCAACACGCCGAGCGCATCGGAGCCCGCCACGATCGGGACGAGCCACCACTCGCCATCGGTCTCCGCGATGCCGCGCAGCAGATCGCGGGAGACCATCGAAGCGTTACGCGCGCTCGTGCGTTCGGACTCGCCCGCCTCGATCCATGATGCGATTCGTCCCGAGGCAGCGCTCGTCAGCTCGGTGCGCGGGCGCGCGGGCCGCGCAACGCCGACCGCACCGCGCCGGATCGACGCGAGCGTCACGAGGTGTTGTTGTTCGCGATCGAGTGCACGAACGATCACCATCGAGGCATCGACGGCGTCGAGCACGCTGTCGCCCACGCGCGCGAGGAATGAATCGACGTCGATCGCCAGCGACGCCTCGCGCCAGAGCAGGGTATCGAGCGCCATCTGTCCCACGGTATATCATGGGGCCCCACGAAATATCGTCGGCACCACTAAATATCGTGGGTTCCGCCATAGCGGATGGCGTCTTTCCAGCTACTTGGGGATTGGCCCGTGGGCTGCTTAGCAGTCGACCTGCATGTCGGCTGGGATCTCATGACGAGTCAAACGCTCATCGTTCTGGCGATCACGAGCCTTGGCGCGGCGACCGTCAACGGCGCGCTCGGTTACGGCTACTCGTCGATCTCGGTCCCGATCGCGCTCCTTGTGGTTGCGGGTCGCATCCTCAATCCCGCGCTCGTCATCGTCGAGGTCATCATCAACCTCTATGCGTTGTGGTGGAACCGGCACGCCGCACGCCGCGTCCTGCCGCGCGTGATGCCGCTCGCGATCGGCCTCATCCCCGGCGTGATCGCCGGCGCGCTGTTGCTCGGCAAGATCGCGCCGTCGCACGTCAAGCTCGCGGTGTTTAGCGTGCTGCTCCCGCTCATCCTCGTGCAGGCCTCCGGCCTTCGCTGGCCGATTCGCAACGAGCGCAGAGCCTCGGTGCCGCTCGGCGCCGGCATCGGCGTGCTCTACGGGCTGACCACGATCTCGGGACCGCCGCTCGCGCTATTCTGGAACAACCAAGGCCTCGCGAAGGATGACTTCAAGGTCAGCCTCGCGGTGATTCGCTCGATCGAATCGGTCTGCGCGCTCGGTGCGTACGCCTTCCTCGGACTGCTCACCCGAGACAGTGCCTCGCTGTTGCCGTGGATCGCACCCGGCGTGTTGTTCGGGTTTCCGATCGGACATCGCTTGATCCAGAAGGTCAGCGTCGAGACGTTCCGCCGCGTGTGCATGAGCTTCGACGCGTACCTCGTGTCTTTCGGACTCGCGCGCACGCTCGGCGATACCGGACTCGCGCCGATCATCGCCTACCAGCTCATGCCGATCACCGCGATCATCGACATCAGGCTGCTGTGGCGGTATTTCCGGCCGCGCACGAAGCTCGCGATCGGAGTCGCGTCGAGGGAGCCCGCATGAGCAAGCAACCCGACGCCGAGCGCGACGCTCTCGAGCTCGTACGAGCCGCGCTCGCGGGCCTCCGATACGGCGAGATCGTCGTCGCCGTCCACGAGGGAGAGATCGTACAGATCGCACGCACCGAGAAGCTTCGACCGCCGCGCCGTTAACCGCGAACCGCCCACTCGACCACGAGAGGCTCATCGACGAACCCGCGACCCGCTACCGGAACACCGGTGAGGGTCCGTGCACCTGGACCACGAGCCGCATGTTTCTCCACACGAAATTCAACTTCCTTGCAGTCCTCGCGATCGCGAGCTGCAGCAACCAACCTGCCAAAGAAGACCATTCGGCCACGTCGGTGGAGCTGCTGAACGTCTCCTATGATCCGACGCGCGAGCTCTATCAAGACATCAACGCCGCGTTCACGGCATCGTATCAAGACACGAAGCACGTCACGGTCTCGATCAAGCAGTCACACGGGGGATCGGGCAAGCAGGCGCGGTCCGTCCTCGACGGGCTCGAGGCCGACGTCGTCAGCCTGGCGCTCGCCGGCGACATCGATGTGCTCGCGACCAAGGGGCTCGTTGCCAAGGACTGGCAGACCCGGCTTCCGGATCGCGCCGCGCCCTACACGTCCACGATCGTGTTTCTCGTTCGCAAGGGCAATCCCAAGGCGATCAAGGACTGGGACGACCTCGTCAAACCGGGTGTCCAGGTGATCGCATCGAATCCGAAAACCTCCGGTGGTGCCCGCTGGTCGTATCTCGGCGCCTGGGGCTATGCCGCCAAGGCACTCGGCAGTGACGACGCGGCGAAGGAGTTCGTGCGCAAGCTGTACAAGAACGTGCCGGTCCTCGATTCAGGTGCGCGCGGGTCGACGACCACGTTCGTCGAGCGTGGCATCGGCGATGTGTTGTTGTCGTGGGAGAACGAGGCCTACCTCGCGATCGAACAAGCCAAGGACGGCTTCGAGATCGTCGTCCCGCCGCGCAGCATCCTTGCCGAGCCGCCGGTGACCGTGGTCGACAAGATCGCCGCGAAGCACGGGACGACCGAGGTCGCGACCGCGTACCTCGAGTTCCTCTATACGGAGGCGGGCCAGAAGATCATCGCCAAGCATCACTACCGCCCGCGCCTGGCGACCGTGAAGTCCGACCTGCCGAAGCTCGAGCTCTTCACGATCGATGAGCTCGGCGGCTGGACGAAAGCTCAGGCCACGCACTTCGCCGATGGCGGCACGTTCGATGCCATCTATTCCCCATAGGGGCTCATGGCTCGTCGTCGCGCGCTCCCCGGATTCGGCCTGTCGCTCGGCATCACCCTGACCTATCTAGGTCTGCTCGTCGTGATCCCGTTGTCGACGGTCGTGCTCAAGACGACCTCGCTGACCTGGCACCAGTTCTGGGCCACGATCTCGACGGATCGTGCGATCGCATCCTACGAGCTCAGCCTCGGCGCTTCGCTGATCGCGGCATCGCTCAACGTCGTGTTCGGCGTGATCGTCGCGTGGGTGCTCGTGCGCTATCAATTTCCGGGAAGGCGGATCGTCGACGCCATGGTCGACCTGCCGTTCGCGTTGCCGACCGCTGTCGCGGGCATCGCGTTGACCGCAACCTGGGGGCCGAAGACCGGGTACCTCGGCCGGTATCTCCACGCGATCGGGATCGAGGGCGCGTACTCGCGTGTCGGTGTCGTGATCGCGCTGACGTTCATCGGCCTGCCGTTCGTCGTACGCACCGTCCAGCCGGTGCTCGCGGGACTCGATCCGCGTGTCGAGGAAGCAGCCGCGACACTCGGGGCGACACGACGCCAAACATTTCGCCGCGTGATCTTGCCGGCGCTGCGACCTGCGATCGTGACCGGCTTCGCGCTGTCGTTCGCGCGCGCTCTCGGCGAGTACGGGTCGGTGGTGTTCGTGTCGGGCAACATGCCGATGAAGACCGAGATCACGCCGCTCCTCATCATGACGAAGCTCGAGCAGTTCGATTACGCGGGCGCAACGGCACTCGCGCTGGTCATGCTGATCGCTTCCTTCGCGATCTTGATCGCGATCAACAGCCTGACCTGGCGTGCGAGCCGGCGACCGACTCCAACGATCCGCCATCGACCGGAGCTCGCGGAGATCATGCCACCCCCGCCGGCACAGGTGATCTGATGGGCGCGTCGACCTCATCGAGACTTGCGAGCCCGATCGACGCAGTGCCGCACAGCACGGCACTTCGCGAGCCGGCGTGGGTCCGGCGCCTGTTGATCGCGATCGCGCTCGGTTTCCTGGGCCTGTTCCTGATCGTGCCTCTCGTCACCGTGTTCGGCTCTGCGTTCAGAGACGGTGCCGGCGCGTACTGGCGAGCGATCAGCGATCCCGATGCACGCTCGGCGATCCGGCTGACGCTCGGGGTCGCCGTGATCGCGGTGCCGCTCAACATCGGCTTCGGCATCGCCGCGGCGTGGGCGATCACGCGGTTCCAGTTCCCCGGTAAGCGCGTGCTCGTCACCGTGATCGATCTGCCGTTCGCGGTGTCACCGGTGATCGCAGGCATGATCTTCGTGCTGCTGTTCGGCGCGCAGGGTTTGCTCGCGGACTTCGTGTCCGAGCACGACCTCAAGATCATCTTTGCCGTACCTGGAATCGTCCTCGTCACCGCCTTCGTCACGGTACCGTTCGTCGCGCGCGAGCTGATTCCCGCGCTCGAGGCGCGCGGTCCCGAACAAGAGCTCGCGGCGCTCACCTTGGGTGCTTCACCGTGGCAGACGTTCTGGCGGGTCACGCTGCCAAACTTACGGTGGCCGCTCGCGTACGGTGCGATCCTCTGCACCGCTCGCGCGGTTGGCGAGTTCGGCGCGGTCTCGGTGGTGTCCGGTCACATTCGCGGCGAGACCAACACGGTCCCGCTGCACGTCGAGATTCTCTACAACGACTTTCAATATCAGGCGGCGTTTGCCGTCGCGACGATCCTCGTCGGGATCGCGCTCACGACGATCATCCTGAAGAACGCGATCGAGTGGCACGTCACGCGCACGCGCCGGAGGGCACGATGAGCATCGAGATCCGTGTGGAGCAGATCTCCAAGGCGTTCGGGGAATACCCGGCGCTCGACGATGTCAGCGTGACGATTCCGGCGGGCGAGCTCGTCGCGCTCCTCGGTCCCTCTGGCTCCGGCAAGACGACCCTGCTGCGTGTGATCGCGGGGATCGATACACCGGACCGCGGACGCGTCCGCTTTGGCTCCGTCGACGTGACCGAGAGCGCGATCCAGGACCGCAAGGTCGGCTTCGTGTTCCAGGATTACGCGCTGTTCGATCACATGACGGTCGCCGACAACATCGGCTTCGGTCTGTCGGTCCGAAACACAGATCGAACTCAGATCGCGACGAGGGTTCGCGACTTGCTCGCGCGGATCCAGCTCGCCGGTCTCGGAGATCGCTATCCGCGCCAGCTCTCGGGTGGTCAGCGCCAGCGCGTCGCACTCGCACGAGCGCTCGCGCCCGGCCCGCAAGTGCTGCTGCTCGACGAGCCGTTCGGCGCGCTCGACGCGCGAGTCCGCACCGAGCTGCGCACGTGGCTACGCCGGCTGCACGATGACCTGCACGTGACGTCGGTGTTCGTCACGCACGATCAGGAGGAGGCTCTGGAGGTCGCCGATCGGATCGTGGTGATGAACGTCGGCAAGATCGAACAGGTCGGAACGCCGAACGAGGTGTTCGACGTGCCTGCGAGCGCCTTCGTGATGGACTTCCTCGGCGGCGTCAACGTGTTGTCCGGAACGGTGCACGGCGAGACCGGCACGTTCGGGACGATCACGTTGCCGTGGGCGGGTGGGCGCGAAGGTGCCGCACGCGCGTATGTTCGAGGTCACGATCTGCTGCTCCGGCGCACCGGCATCGGCGGTCCGAGCTTGCCGGTCGTCGTGGCGCACGTTCGGCGCGTCGGTGTTGCGGCCCACGTTCTGGTGACGAGCAGCGAGCACGGCGATCTCTCCGTCGAGCTTCCGTTCCACGAGCTCGCAGAGCACGGCATCGAACGCGGGGCCGAGCTCGTCGCGCACGTTCGATCTGCACGAATTTTCGCGGAGACTCGATGACCGATCGCCACGCCCGTTAACGCGACCGCCGACTCGATCACGAGAGGCCACTTGTTTGCCGCGACGACCCACCGGACCACCGGCGGTCGGCCGAAGAGACCACCATGAAGTTGTCACCGTACGTCGCTCTGCTTGTTGTCACCGGGACTGCCTACGCGCAGCCAGCACCATCACCGCCCGCGGATCCCGCGTCCGAGGAGGCTGCGCCGCTGCCACCGCCTCCGCCGACGCCACCTCCCGCGCCGACGCCACCTCCCGCGCCGACGCCACCTCCCACGCCGACGATCGACGCCACGACCCTCAACGCGTTGATCGACGCGCGGATCGCGGCGGCGCCAAAGACGGCAGGTTTCAAGGACGGCTTCTTCATCCAGTCGCCGGATGGCAGCTCCAAGCTCAAGATCGGTGGCTTCGCGCAATTCGACGGCCGCTTCTTCTTTGGAGATTCCAAGGATCCGCACATCGATCAGTTCGGCTTCCGCAGCATTCGTCCTGATCTGCAGGGCACGCTCTACGACCATTACGACTTTCGGCTGTTTCCAGACTTCGCCGGCGGCAAGGTCGTCGTGCAGGATGCGTACCTCGACGTCCGCTACACCGAGCTTGTGAAGATCAGGTTCGGCAAGTTCAAGGTCCCGTTCGGGCTCGAGCGCCTGCAGGCCGAGACCAACACGACGTTTGCCGAGCGTGGCTTGCCGACACAGGTCGCACCCAACCGCGATCTCGGAATCCAGGTGTTCGGCGAGGTCGCCAAGGGCGTGCTCTCGTACCAGGTCGGTATGTTCAACGGCGTCGCCGACGGCCAGAGCGGAGATGGCGATGTCTCCGACGAGAAGGAGCTGGCCGCACGCGTGTTCGTCCGGCCGTTCGCGCAAGGCGATGCGCTGCTGAGCGGGCTTGGGGTTGGAGCCGCCGTGACCTTCGGGGACAAGACCGGCACGCTCGCGCAGCCGGATGTCGCCGGCTACAGGACGCAGGGCCAGACCACATTCTTCCAGCTCAAGGCGGGAACGACGCTGATGGACACGGTGCTCGCGAAGGGCCAGCACTTGCGTGCGACGCTTCAAGGTCACTACTACGCGGGCCCGGTCGGCGTGCTCGCGGAGTACGTGCGGTCGTCGCAAGACGTCGCGCTCGATGCCAATCGCGGCACGGTGACGGTCGGGTCGTGGCAGGTCGTCGGGCAATGGGTGATCAGCGGCGATGCGGCGAGCTACAAGAGCGTCGCCCCGCGACACCCGTTCGATCCGAGCAAGCACCAGTGGGGTGCTTTCGATCTCGCGGCACGGATCGGCGAGCTCAAGGTTGATGGTTCCGCCTTCAACGCCGGATTCGCAGATCCGACGAAGTCCGCGCGCAAGGCGTGGTCGGCCGGCGGGGGCCTCGATTGGTTTCCGAACAAGAACATTCGGTTCGTGCTCGATCTCGAACGCACCTGGTACACGCTCGGCGCGAAGACCGGCGACCGCCCCGCCGAGAATTCAATCATCGGGCGCGCCCAGTCGGTGTTTTAGGCACGCGCGATGCTCCATCGCGATGCATGAATCGCAATCCGAAGCCGCAGGGCGGCGACGAGGCTTCGCACACTCAATACGAGGAGCTGCGCCTCTTCATCCCCGCACACGTGCGCAGATCTCGCCGCATGGCCGCGCGCGCCGAGACCCAGCCGCTCTCCGTACTCGGTCGCCTGCTCGGATTCGCACGTCGCGCGCTACGACGGTTTCGCAAGCCATCATCGCCGCTAGCTCGCATTCACAAGTGACATCACGCCCGGCCTAAGGTGGCATCCGACCCCGGCATTCGCTACGCTCTGCGAAATGTTGCGAGAGCTCTCCCACTTCGTGCTGGCGGCGGCGGTGGTCGCTGGGGTGCCGGCATGCGGCGGTACGAGTAAGCCGGTCAAGCACGCGAAGACCGATGCCAAACGTGATGCCCGCAAGCTGCTGTCCGAAGCGCGCGATGGCGCCAAGGGCGGCGAATACGACGCCGCCGACAAGGCCTATGCGCAAGCCTACGCGGAGACCAAGGACTTCGATGTCCTCGAAGAGCGTGTCGATTTTCTGGTGCACGCCGGGCGCGCAACGAAGGCGGCCGACGCGGCGAAGGCATATGTCGACGGTAACGTCAGCGATCCGAAGGGCTACGCGCTCCTCGCCGAGGCGTTGATCTCGGCCGCGAAGGGCGCCGAAGCGCTCGAGACCGCGGATCAGCTGTTGCAGATCAGCACCGACGATCCGACGGGCCACGAACGACGCGGCCGCGCCTTGATCGTCCTCGACAAGAATGAAGAAGGCCTCGACGAGCTCCGCAAGGCCGTTCGTCTCGACACGAGCAACGCCGGCTTTCACATGTCGCTCGGCAATGCGCTCGTCAAGCTCGGCAAGGTCGACGAGGCCGCGCTCGAGTTCCGGGCGGCGCTCAAGGCCGCGCCCGACGATGCGGATGCGCACGTGCTGCTCGGTATGGCGCTGCGTATGCAAAACGAGCTCGACGAAGCAAAGACGTATCTCGATAAAGCGATCGAGATCGATCCGCGCAACGGCCGCGCGTACTTCGAGATCGGGCTGCTCTACAACGCACAGAACAAGCAAGCCGACGCCGAGATGTCGCTGTCGAAGGCCGTGCAGCTGTCGCCGAACGAGTCGCTGTTCTGGTACGCGTACGGCGAGATCTATCGGCTACAAGAAAGGTTCGACGAGGCGATCTCCGCGTACAAGAAGGCGGTCGATATCGACCCGCCATTCCCGAAGGCGCTGCAGAAGCTCGGGCTCCTGCTCGTCGAGCGCAAGCAATACGATGACGCCGAAGTCGTCTTGACCCAGGCGATCCGCCGCGACCCGAAGAACGCCGTGAACTACCTCCAGCTGGGAGTGGTCTACGCGGCGAAGAAGAAGAACAAGCTCGCGATCGACAGCTACCAAAAGTTTCTCGAGCTCGCGCCGAAGAACGACGCGGATCGCGGGCGCGCCAAAGACGCGATCAACGAGCTAAAGCGCCGCTCTTAAAAGGGGGCCTACACCGCCCTACGAGGCGGTTTAGACCTACCGTCCGCTATCGTTGACAGGTCATCCGCTCGGGTATAGATCTATATCCGTTATGACGGACGTCCAAACGGGGGGTGGGTTGTGACCGCCACGCTGCTCGCAGCGGCCGTGACGACGCTGTTCGCGAGCATCGGCGGGAGCCGGATCTGCTCGAGCTTCGCGGCCTACGTGGTCGCGTTCCTGTTCGCCAGGGCGCTGTGCGCCACCGGTGTCGCTCCCGTGCTCGCGTATCAGCTCGTGGTGATCGCCGGCCTGATCGACGGCAGCCTGCTGTGGAGCCAGCTCCGCTCCCACGGCGGTGTCGAGTGGGGGACCGAAACCGAAACCCCGATCGAAATGAAGTTGGCGTCATGATCGCGATCGACGTCGCCACCGCCGCGCGGTCGCTCGAAGGCGAGTCTCCGCTCTCGATCCTCGAATGGGCGAGCAAGCACCTCGGCTCTCGCGTGACGTTCGCGACCGGGTTCGGTGCCGAGGGCTGCGTCCTGATCGATCTGATCGGCCGCAATCGCCTGCCGATCGATCTGTTCACGCTCGATACCGGCGTGCTGTTCCCCGAAACGTACGCGCTATGGCGTCAGCTCGAGACGCGCTACGGCGTGACGATCCGCGCCGTGCTCCCCGAGCAGACGCTGGAGCAGCAAGCCGAGACGCACGGTCCAACGTTGTGGACGCGCGATCCGGATCGCTGCTGCGAGCAACGCAAAGTCCTGCCGCTGCGGCGCGCGCTCACCAGCGGTGGGTTCGATGCCTGGATCACCGCGATTCGCCGCGAGCAGACGCCGGAGCGAGCCGACGCGAAGGTCGTCGAGCCCGATCACAAGTTCGGCCTGCTCAAGATCAATCCTCTCGTCACCTGGACCCACGACGACGTGTGGGCGCACATCTACGCGAACGACGTCCCGTACAACGTGCTGCACGAGCGCGGCTATCCATCGATCGGCTGCCAGCCCTGCACGTCCGCGATCGTTCCTGGCGAGAACCTGCGAGCGGGTCGCTGGCGCGGTGCCGGCAAAAAAGAATGCGGTCTCCACGTCGCGACACCGGCACAAGCGAAGGAGAAGCCGTGACGCTGTACCCGGCGTTCCTGAAGCTCTCAGGGTTGCCGGTGGTAGTGGTTGGAGGAGGAACGGTCGCCGCGAGTAAGCTCGACGGCCTCCTCGCGGCGGGTGCGCGGATCACGGTGATCGCACCGCAGGCGAACGCATCGGTGCGCGAGCGGGGTGATGCGCAACGAGTGACCGTGGTCGAGCGGGAGTTTCGCGCCTCGGATCTCGATGGTGCGCGCTGGGTGGTCGCGGCCGCGACGCCTGCGGTGAACCGCGAGGTCGCAGTCGCCGCCGCCGAACGCGGCTTGTTCGTCAACGCCGTGGACGATCCGGACAGCGCGACCGCGTATCTCGGTGCTGTCGTTCGCCGCGGCGATGTCGAGATCGCGATCTCGACCGGCGGCATCGCGCCCGCACTCGCCGGCCTATTGCGCGAAGCGCTCGAGGCGGTGCTCCCCGAAAATCTCGAGCGTTGGATCGAAGTCGCGACCTCGGCGCGCGCGGACTGGAAGCGCGCTCGTGTGCCGATCGCGGAGCGCCGTCCGTTGTTGCTCCGCGCCCTCGATCGAATCTATGCGGCGCCTACAGGACGGACATGAGCGGGTTCGTCTCGCTCGTCGGTGCGGGGCCCGGTGACCCCGATCTGCTGACGGTGCGTGCACTCAGGCGCCTCGGCGAAGCCGATCTCGTGCTGTACGATGCGCTCGTCGAGGATCAGCTGCTCGAGCTCGCGCCGAATGCGAAGCGGTTCTATGTCGGCAAGCGCGCCGGCCGGCACTCGATCGATCAAGAAGGCATTCATCGGTTGATGATTCGCGCGGCCGAACGCGGCCAGCGGGTGGTGCGTCTCAAGTGCGGCGATCCGTTCGTGCTCGGACGCGGTGGCGAAGAGGCACTCGCGCTCGAAGCCGCCGGTATCGCCTACGAGATCGTTCCGGGCGTGAGCTCGGCGATCGCCGCGCCGGCCCTCGCTGGAATTCCGGTCACCCATCGCGGGATGGCCGCGGGCTTCGCGGTGCTCTCCGGTCATGCAACGAGCGCGTACGGCCCCGCGGTCGATAGCATCGCCCCCGGATCGCTGACGCTCGTCGTGCTGATGGGCCTGCGGACGCGGGTCGAGATCGCCGAACGCTTGATCGCGCGGGGCTGGTCCGCGGAGACGCCGGCGGCCGTTGTCCTCGGCGCCTCGCACGAAGGCGAGCGGCGATGGATCGGAACGCTCGCGACGATCGCGAACGCCGAGATCGACACCGAGCTGGCCGGCGTGATCGTTGTCGGAGAAGTCGTCAAGCTCGCGAGCGTGATCGGCGCGAGCCATGCGATCGCAACCACGGCTGCAGCGGCGAATCACCGTGTTCGGTGAACGGCATTCCCCAAGGCTAGCGCTCCTTATGCCCCCTGCGAACCACTGGATCGTCACTGGCAACTTCACGGCGGACGGCGCCGTCGCATGGCGGCGTGCCGATGGCACCTGGTCGCGACAGATCGCGGATGCCGGCTTACTCGCCGACGAAGCAACGGCCAAGCAGCTCGCGGCCGCTGCGAGCGCCGCCGAGCAACGCGAGATCTCCGATCCGTACGGCATCGAAGTGTACGCGGATGGCAAGACGATCGATCCACTGACCGCGCGCCAACGGATCCGCGCAAACGGACCCACGACACCCATACGACGTCCCGACAACGGGCGGAGGCGGGGAAGCTGACCATGTACCAGTACGACGACTACGACCGCCGCATCATCACCGAGCGCGCGCATCAGTTCCGAGGACAGGTCGCGCGGCGACTCTCCGGCGAGATCACCGAGGAGGAATTCAAGCCGCTCCGCCTGCAGAACGGGCTGTACATGCAGCTCCACGCGTACATGTTGCGCGTCGCGATCCCGTACGGCCTGCTCAGCTCGACGCAGGTCAGGAGACTCGCGCACATCGCGCGCAAGTACGACCGAGGCTACGGCCACCTCACGACGCGCCAGAACATCCAGTACAACTGGCCGAAGCTCACCGACGTGCCGAGCATCCTCGACGATCTCGCCGAGGTCGAGATGCACGCGGTGCAGACCAGCGGCAACTGTGTCCGCAACATCACGGCCGATCACTTCGCCGGCATCGCGCCGGACGAGCTAGAGGATCCGCGTCCGTACTGCGAGATCCTTCGCCAGTGGTCGACGTTCCATCCCGAGTTCGCGAACCTGCCGCGCAAGTTCAAGATCGCGGTGACCGGAGCGCCCGGCGACGATCGTGCGGCCGTGCGATTTCACGATATCGGTCTCCGCATCGTCGAGAACGCCGACAAAGAGCGTGGCTTCGAGGTGATCGTCGGCGGTGGCATGGGTCGCACGCCGCACATCGGCTCGGTGATCCGCGAGTTCCTGCCGAAGCGGCACTTGCTCTCGTACATGGAGAGCATCCTGCGCGTCTACAACCTGTACGGGCGCCGCGATAACAAGTTCAAGGCGCGCATCAAGATCCTCCTCGTCGCGCTTGGCGTCGACGAGTTCCGGCACCGCGTCGAAGAGGATTGGCAAGCCACGAGGACTCCCGAGCTCGAGCTGCCCGATGCGGAGGTCGCGCGCGTCAGTGCCTTCTTCGCGCCTCCGCCGTACGAGACGATCACCGTGCGCAGCGACGCGGTGACGGGCATCGCGCTCGGACGCGATCGCGAGCTCGGCAACTGGGTGAAGAACAACGTCGTCGGCCACAAGGTGCCGGGCTACAGCGCCGTCGTGATCTCGGTCAAGACACCGGGCGTTCCTCCCGGCGATATTTCTGATACGCAGCTCGATTCGATCGCCGGCATCGCCGAGCGTTATTCGTTCGGTCAGGTCGTGGTGACGCACACGCAGAACCTCGTGCTGCCCGATGTGAAGACGTCCGACCTAGCGCGGCTGCACGCCGAGCTGTGCGAGCTCGATCTAGGAAACTCGAACGTCGGAAAGCTCACCGACGTCATCACGTGCCCGGGGCTCGACTACTGCGACCTTGCCAATGCACGCAGCATCCCGCTCAGCTTGGAGATCGCAGAGCGCTTCGATCGCATCGATTATCTGAACGACGTCGGTGACGTCAGCATCAAGATCAGCGGCTGCATCAACTCGTGCGGTCACCATCACGTCGGCAACATCGGCATCCTCGGCATCGACAAGCGCGGCGAGGAGTTCTACCAGCTGATGCTCGGCGGCAGTCCCGGTAACGACGCCTCGATCGGCAAGATCTTGGGCGCGGCGCTGGCGCAGGACGAGATCGTCAACGCGGTCGAGAAGGTCCTCGATCGCTACCTCACCGTGCGCGAGTCTCCCGACGAGCGGTTCTTGGAGACCGTGCGGCGAGTTGGCTTCGAGCCGTTCAAACAGGCGGTGTACGGTTCCGCGGCGGCGGAAGCGGCGGCGGAGTAAGCCGTGCAGATCATCCGAAACCGCGCGATTGTCGACGACGATTTCGTTGATGTGCCGGACGGCGCCGAGCTTCCCGCGAGCGGTAAGCCGATCGTCACGCTCGCGAAGTATGCCTCCGAGCGCGAGACGCTGTTCGCGCGCTACACCTCCATTGGCGTGCGCATCACGTGCGACAAGTTGCCGTCGGAAATTCCAGATCTCGCTCGGCTCGCGCTGATCGCGATCGAGTTTCCGCGGTTCTCCGAAGGTCGCGGATATTCGATCGCACGCCAGTTGCGCGACCGTTACAAGTTTGTCGGCGAGCTCCGCGCCGTCGGCTGGGTGCTTCGCGACCAGCTCTTCTACATGGAGCGCTGCGGCTTCAACGGGTTCGAGCTGAAGCCCGGCAAGCCACTCGAGAGCGCGCTCGAGGCGTTCGGCGAATTCTCCGCGACGTATCAAGCGGCGGCCGACGAGAAGCGCCCGATCTACCGGCGCCGGTAAGATTGGCCCACGTACACGCGTTAGCGAGAGCGCGGTCGCGCGGTCTGAGAACGCGCTGCGGACGGCGATGGACGGCCGCAGTCGCAGCCCCCGGTTGGCCCACCTCGGCCGAGGTGCATGGGGGAGCCGCCTCTGCAATGTGCCAGGGTAGTTGTCGGCCCACGTGGGCCCGAAATCGCGGACGGCTGTTCGTTCTCGAGCTCGACAACTTCGAGAGCGCGTTCGCCGATCGAGTGGATGAACGCAGTATCCGGTCGAGTTGATGAACGCGGTCTTCCGCCGACGAGAACGCGTGCTTCGCTGCGGACGGTGGTGGACAGCCGCCGTCACTCGCTCGTCGCTGTCTCGCGCCTGACCACACCGCCCTCAGCGCTGACGCCAAGCGCGGGCGCTTCGTTCCGGAATCAAACTTTGTTTGATGGAGACAGAGGAACTGCGCCGCCCCTGATCCTCGGCCCACGTGGGCCGAGGACGTTCGCGTTCGAGCTCGGTCGCTCATGACGATCGATTCGTTCCGGGCGGTGATCCGACACGCGATCGCGTGTCGTTTTTTCGAGAAATTGCTTGACGTGATTCAAGGACGCTTCGAGATCGATCGTCGCAACACGTCCTGTTTCTCGACGAGAAACGCTGCCGTGAGCGCTCCGCGCACTTTGCGCTGCGAACATGCGCGCGCAAGGCAAGGGCATCATTCGTCGGGCAGATCGCAAACGGAAGCGCCCGAAATCAGCGTGCTAGAAGCGATGTGCACGTTGGGAGCCGTGCACCGCACCTAACCCGGAGGTCTGTGATGCTACGTGACGAATCGATCTCGACGAATGACGACAACGCTGCCGACAGCTTTGCCTGGCCAAGCACCTCTGCTGAGAGTCCCACGCACTGGCGACACATCGATCGCAAGCTCCGCGTGATCGCCAAGAAGCGGTCGGCGCTCGATGCGGCCGAGGCGCAGCTCCTACTCGAAGCCGAAGCGCTCGAGATCTGGAGCGAGTACGGCTTTGTCTCGATCTTCGAGTACATGGAGCGAGTGCTCGGATATGGACCGAAAGCCGCGCACGATCGGTTGCGCGTCGCACGCGAGCTCGACGGACTTCCCTTGCTCTCGGAGGCGCTTGCACGTGACGAGCTGAAGTTTTCGGCGGTTCGCGAGCTGACGCGCGTTGCGATCCCTCGTACCGAGCGAGCGTGGCGCGATAAGGCGATCGGCAAGTCACTCCGCGAGATCGAAGCGATGGTCGCGGGCCGCAAGAAAGGCGACTTGCCGACGGATCCGGCTGATCCGGATCTCAGCCTGCGCCCGTTGCGCTTTTACGTGACGCCCGCGACGTTTGCGCCGTGCATCGCGCCGATGGTGGCGATAACTCGCCCCGAAACCTTGTGGTCTTGTGCGATGGCCACCATCTCGCCCTCCACGAGGGGAAGCTGAAGATCACGGGCTCAGCCGACGGGCTCGAGATCTCCTTCACATTCGATCGGAACGCCGACGTCGAAAGCCCGTGCTCGGCCCACGTGGGCCGGAACGATGTTGGTGCATCCGCGGCTACGACGGATCTCGCGGCAACGACGTCCAGAGAGGAGGTCGACCCGAACCGAAGTCGGGCGAGCTCTGCTCCTCCAGACGAGGTGATCGCCGCGAGCAAGGACCTCGACGAGCAAGCCGCTTCTGCCCTCGTGAGCTCGGGCTGCAAGAGACGCCAGGCCAAGGACGCAGTTGAAGCAGCGCGGATGCACGTCGAAGCCGATGCGCCGCTGGAGAAGCTCGTGTTCGAGGCGTTCCGGCGATGTGTATGGTCGACGAATCATTAAGACGCGGCGACTGAACGAGTCGATCAGTTGTCGCGAGCCCGCGTGGGCAGGAATGCTCGAAGGTTGCGGCGATATCGAAGTCATGTGCGGCCCGCGTGGGTCGCGCAGGCTCTGTCTGTTCTCCGATCAACCAAGGGTTGATTCCGGAACAGAGAGCTCGCGCTTGGCGTCAGCGCTGAGGGCGGTGTGGTCAGACGCCAGCCTGCAAGGCGCGTGGCGACTTCGGCTGTCCATCACCGTCCGCAGCGAAGTCCGCGTTCTCCTCGGGCGGAGACCGTGTTCATCCACTCGATCGGCGACCGCGCTGTCGAAGTTGTCGAGCTCGAGATCGAACAGCCGTCCGCGATTTCGGGCCCACGTGGGCCGGGCAACAGAGTCGGCGCTTCTGTGCTCCTAGCAACAGAAGGAGGCGGGCGTTCTCTTCTCTCTCCAATCAACCAAAGATTGATTCCGGTACGGAGCGCCCGCGCTTGGCGTCAGCGCTGAGGGCGGTGTGGTCAGGCGCGAGGCAGCGA
>JAQBQF010000136.1 GCA_028287115.1 Myxococcales bacterium | reverse complement strand
TACGACCCCGCGACGCAGACGTTCGGTCCCGAGCATCAGCTCGTCTCCGACGGCAACAACAACTACTACCCGTCGTTCTCGCCGGACGGCCAGTGGATCTTGTTCAATCGCGCCGCGAGCGGAGATGCCTACAACAACGGAAATGCGTCGCTGTGGGTGATCAAGGCCGATGGCAGTGCGCCGGCGGTGGAGCTCGCGAGCTCGAATGCCGCGCTCGGCCTGACGAACTCGTGGGGCCGCTGGGCGCCCTTCGCGCAGACGATCGGCACGAACGGCGAGCAGATGTACTGGGTGACGGTCAGCTCGACGCGCAACTTCGGGGTCCGGCTCGTCGGCGCGGCGCGCCCGCAGATCTGGATGACCCCGTTCTTCTCGGATCGCGCGACCATGGGCCAGGATCCGAGCGACGCGTCGTTCCGCCTGCCGTTCCAGAACATCGAGAGCAACAACCACATCGCACAGTGGACCGAGCAGGTCGTCGCAACGCAGTAGCTCCGCCTCGTGCTCGGGTGAGCTCGGGCCGAGGTTCCCGAACAGGATGTCGCGTCAGTCGGCGCCGAACAGATCGACGCCGAGCGCGAACCCATAGAGGTGCTGTCCACCGAGATCGCGATACGTGAACGCGACATAGGGGCCCGTGCCCGCGACGGCGTTCGCCCAGTACGAAGTGTCACGGCCGAACCGGATCCCCAACAGCGCGCTCGCTTCCGAGCCGATCGCGGCCTTGTTGATGTACTGGGTACCGGTGAGCTGAAAAGACATATTGCCCCGGGCGAGCAGCCGCACCGGACCTGCCGGGATTTCGATCACGAGCTCGGCCGGCAGCTCCGTCGCCCCGATGCCACGGAATCCGCCGACCCCGAAGCCGCCGGTGAAACCGACCAGCACGCCGCCGGAGTGAACCGCGAGCCCGAGGAGATAGGCATCGGCTTCGAAGGACGAGCCCGCGAGCGCGCCGGCGCGGAGATCGAGGCCGCCGAAGTATCCGGTCGGTCGACCGACGCCGAATCGAAACCGCGCGCCGCCGTTCGCGCCGTGCGTCGAGCCACCGCTCGTCTGCTCGCCTCGGAGATCGACATCGAGGCTCATCACCCCGCCTTTGCGATCGCCCTTCAAGCGAGCCGGGTACGCCGACATCAAGTGCGGGTTCGTATTCGCGACATGTGCGTCGAGCCAGATCTGGAGATCGGTCATCACGCGTTCCGCGCCGCCGTTCGGCTCGTGCAGCAGATCGTGGTTGAACTTTTCGTAGAGCAGCAGCGTCGCGTCCTTGGTCCCGGCGTGCTTGACCAGATCGCGTCCACCGGACGGCGCGACCAGCTTGTCGATCGTTCCGGTAACGACGAGCAGTGGCACGGTGATCCGCTCCGGTGCGGCCCACACGCGCGCGGTGCCTGCGATCGCGGCGCGCGCGGTTCGAGCGGCGCCTTTGTCCGGATAGATCAGCGGGTCGCGATCCATGTCGGCGATCACGTTGCTGCTCGTCGAGAAGTTTTTGTGCGGCGTATCGAGGATCGCCATGTTCGGTGCGATCGCGGCGATCAAGCGAACGACCGATGCTTGCAGTGGCGGCGCATCGAACGCGATGCCAGGTCCCGACAGCAGGAGTCCGGCGATCTGCGGCTGCCTTTCGATCGTATAGAGCGAGGCGATCAAGCCACCGAGGCTGTGGCCGAACAGGTAGATCGGCTTGCCCGGCTCCTTCGAACGCACGAGCGTCATGAACGCGTCGAGGTCATCGAGGAAATCGTCGATCGAATCGACGTCGACGCGCGGCCCGGCCGAGCGGGCATGCCCGCGCATGTCGAACGCCCACACCGCGTAGCCGGTGCGCGCGAGCCGCTCCGCGAGGCCGCCGTACCGGCTCGAATGATCCGCGAGCCCGTGATGGATCACGAGCACCGCGCGAACCTCGCCCGATTTCGGCCGCCAGTGTTGCGCGTAGAGCTTCACGCCGTGGCCGTCGAACGTGGTGTCGGCCCACTCGATGTCCTCGGCGGGCGTCATTCGCGTCGGGTGTTCCACGCGTAGCCCGGGATCGATCGCAGGGCCGCCGCATGCCACCAGAAAGGTCAGCGCCAGAATCGCTTTCACGCGCCGACCATAGGCGATCTGGCGGATCGATCAGCCGGCAAGTGTCGCGACAGTCCCATTTCTCGGGTCGTGTAACAGCGCGGAAATACCCGGGGAGGCCCCTGGCACGCTGGGTGCTTTTGCCCCAGGCAGCTAAGGAGCACCCGTTATGAAGCGCAGCGTACTCACCGGACTTGGACTCTCGATCATCGGCTCTCTTCACCTCGCCGGCTGCGCTTCCGACGGATCCGCGAATGATTGCGCCGCGACGCCCGGCGACATCGATTGCTCCGATGGCCTTGGCGGCGGCGGTAAAGCCGATGGGTTCGATTACAAAAACGATCCCGCGCGCATGTCGCAGCACCTCAACTACAAGCTCTCCGAGCTGCCGAAGAAAGGCACTCGCACGACCCCCGCGTGGAAAGACGCGTATCCCGAGGCGGTCGGCAAGTCCGAGCCCGTTTGGGCCGACACCTACTGGCCGACCTCGGAGGGCTCGCACAACAACCGCTGGCAGGGCGCAAACGAAAAGTCGCCGCTCGAGAAGTACGACGCCGCGTTCAATAACGCTCCCGGCTGCGCGACCTATCCGAGCAGCTTCTACGGCACCGGTGCGAAGGCGCAGTGGGACACGTACAACCACTGCGCGGGCCCGGCTGCGAAGTGGCAGACGATCAACTTCCAAGGCGGCGGCGAGATGCACGACGGGATCGATAACGATCACGACGGCACGACCGACGAATACGGCCAGGACGGCATCGACGGCATTCAGGGCTGGTGGGGCACCTGCCACGCGTGGACGCCGGCTTCGCAGCTCGTTCCCGAGCCGCAACACGCCGTCACGCTCAACGGCGTCAAGTTCGAGGTCGGAGACATCAAGGCGATCATCCAGAACGCGTTCGACCAGACGAGCGCGGTCATGCTCGGCGGTCGCTGCAACTCGAAAGAGATCAAGCACGACGTCAATGGCTCCGCGAACGACGATTGCTCCGACGTCAATCCCGGCGCGCTGCATGTGATCATGACGAACTTCCTCGGCATCACGAACCTGCCGCTCGTCGAGGACCGCACCGCGAACTACGAAGTGTGGAACCAGCCGGTCGTCGGCTACGAGATCACGCAGCAGACGAAGGTCGAAGCGAAGGCCGCGAATACCTGTGTCGGCCAGACCGGCGACACCTGGAAGTACAACTCGAACGCCGCGGACCTGTACGAAGTTCGCATGACGGTCAGCTACGTCACCGAAGGCTCTCCGGGCACGGCACCCATCGGCTACAAGGACAACGTCTCGACGGACGACTATCACTACATCCTCGAGGTCGCTTCGAACGGCAAGGTCATCGGCGGTCGGTTCTGCACGGACGCCGAGAACAGCCACATCGACTTCCTGTGGTCGCCGACCGGTTCGTGGAGCCCGTCGAACCCGAACGTCGATGTCGCGAAGGTGAAGCAGCTGATCAAGCTCTCGGTCGGTGCGGTCGACAACGGTGGTGGCGGCGGCACGCACAAGACGTTCCCGGTCACGCCGAACGCGGCGATCCCGGATAACGACCCCGCTGGCGTGAGCGTCGACGTTCCGGTCACCGGCGTGACCGGTCCGAAGGGCCTCTCGGTCTCGGTCGACATCACGCACACCTACCGCGGCGACCTCACGCTCGAGCTGCTCAAGGACGGGCACAGCGTCAAGACGCTGGTCCAGAACCAGGGCGGCGGTACCGACAACATCGTCGACACCTACCTCCTGACGGCGAGTGATATCGGCGCGAGCGCGAACGGCACCTGGTCGCTCAAGGTCACCGATAACGCCGCGCAAGACACCGGCACCGTCAACAAGGTCACGCTCGACTTCTCGCTCTAACGCTTAGCTTCACTTCGAGGCCGAAACAGGAACCGCCCTCGGTGAAAGCCGCGGGCGTCTTGCGTTGCTTCGCCGCTTCGCTTCGCCCCCGGATCACAACCCTCAGATCTCAGATCAACCGCCGAGGCGCCGAGGCGCCAAGGTCAGAGCGAGCGTGGGTTCTCGTTTCGGCCACGTCCGGACGGCACTGGCTCGCTGCGCGGTTGGCTGAGCATAGATCAATCAGAATGCTCCTTCCGATCCTGGCGCCTCCGCGCCTCGGCGGTTTTCCGATCCCTGCGCGAACACGCCAGCAGCTAGATGGGGCAGGGATCGACCGCGACGCTTGTCCACGTGTACGCGACCGAGCGCACGATCGGGACGCGATCGAACACCACGCCGTCGAGCTCGCCGGTCCGCGCGCCGAAGGGATACGCAAACGCCGTCACCGGGTAACCGTCGGCGCGCAGCAGATCGATCGAGGGCTGGAGCTCGACGTCGATGTACGAGCGCAGCCCGTTTTCCTCGACGTACGCGGGGCCGCGGAGGTGGTTGATCGTATGCGGCTCGATATCGTGACCGTCCGAGGCGAGCAACTGTAGGTCGTCTCGCTCTTCTTGCGACATCACATCGTAGTGGGCGACGAAGAACGTCAGCCGCGCGCCGTAGCGCTTGAACATGTCGCGCCCTTGGATCCAATCCTTCGGGTACCAGTCGTCGAACGAGAAGGCGAGACCCGCGGTCGGGGTGATGTCGTGTGCGAAGTCCGTATACGTGATGAACGGAAGCCCACGATCGTGCGCGGCCGACAGCACGTCCTCGACGCGCGACCACGGGATCGTGACGCCGGGTTGATGCGTGAACAGCTCGACCACCTCGCCGCGATCGCGAGCGCGATCGAGCCCCGTCACGATGCTCGGTAGATCGATCCGTGCGCTCGTGTCGATGTCGACGGCGCAGTGCACGCGGCCGCCATTCCATGCATAGAAGGCGCTGTCGGTCTCGCCGATGTCGTGATGGCATCCGGCTGCGAGGATCAGGAACACCGGGATCGACCGTGATACGGTGACGCCGTGCGCAGCGCGTTCGTCCTCGTGGCACTGTGCCTCGCGACGCCCGCGCGCGCCGACTCCGATGACATCGTCGGTCGCCCGCTCGTGCTCGATCGCGGACAGCTCGCCGCGGAGCTCACCGCCGAGATCAACGCCGCGCCGGGACAGATCGCGCTGCCGATCTCGTTCGCACCCGATGTCTCGTGGGGCGCGACCTCGCGGTTGACGATCGGCGTGTTTCACAGCAGGTCGAGCGTAGATCGTTTCGCCCCCGGTGCGAGCTTTTGCGTGCGCGCGCAATGCCGCGCGTTCTACAACGGCAGCGGCATCGATGTGAGATGGGCCGCATCGCCGGGCATCGTGCCTCGGCTGCGGCTCCTCGCCCGGGAGCTCGATCCATGGAAGCCGGCGGTGCTCGCGGGTGCGCTGCTCGGATGGAGGCGCGGCCGGTTCGCGATCGTCGCTGATCCGTATCTGCAGCTCGGGCTCGCTAACACCGACCGTGGCAATCGCTCCGCGCTGTTCCTGCCGATCAGCCTGACCGTTCAACCCACGTGCCGGTGGGCGCTGACGCTGCGCACCGGCTGGAACAGTGATCTCGCGGTGTGGACCGATGGCTGGCACATCCCGATCTTCGCGGGCGTACGTGCGCGTGCGACCGAGCACTTCGATGTCGCCGCGGGCCTGGGCTTCTCGAGCCTGCTCGGGCCGCAGAACACGGCGAAGGAGCGCGTCGTGTTCCTCGCGATCGGGTGGCGCAGCTAACCGCCTACGCGGACGCGGCGGTCAGCGGCGCTTGCTCGCGCGTCTGTAAGAACTGCAGCTGCGGCCAGTCTTGCTTGGCGCGATTGAGCTGCCAGTCGTTGCGCGCGAGGAACACGGTCGCGCCGCTGTGATCCTCCGCGATGTTGTCGCGGTTGGCGTCGGCGAAGCGCTTGATCAGCTTCGCGTCTTCGCCGTCGACCCAGCGTGCGACTTCGAACGAGGTCGCCTCGAAGTGGCACGGCAGGTCGTATTCGCTGCGGATTCGATCCGCGAGCACGTCGAACTGCAGCGCGCCGACGACGCCGACGACGAAGTCCGAGCCGAGGAACATCTTGAACACCTGGGCGCCGCCTTCTTCCGCGATCTGCTCGAGCGCGCGGCCGAGGTGCTTGGCCTTCATCGGATCATCGGGGCGGACGCGGCGCAAGAACTCGGGCGCGAAGCTCGGGATCCCGGTGAAGTGCAGCGCCTCGCCTTCGGTCAGCGCGTCGCCGATCCGCAGCGTGCCGTGATTTGGAATGCCGATGATGTCGCCGGCCCAGGCTTCTTCGGCGAGCTCGCGCTCGTTGGCTTGAAACAGCATCGCGTTGTGCACGCTCTGCGCCTTGCCGGTGCGCGGCACGGTGAGCCGCATGCCGCGCGTGAAGTGACCGGAGGCGAGGCGCACGAACGCGATCCGATCGCGATGCTTCGGATCCATGTTCGCCTGGATCTTGAACACGAAGCCGGAGACGTTGGGTTCGGTCGGCAGCACCGCTCGTTCGCGCGCCGGTTGCGAGCGCGGTGGTGGCGCGAGTGTGGCGACGCCGGTCAGCAGCTCCTTGACGCCGAAGTTGTTGACCGCGCTGCCGAAGAACACCGGCGTCATGTGACCCGCGCGATACGACTCCAGATCAAACTTCGGGCACAGCCCGCGCACCATCTCGACATCTTCGCGAAGCTTGGCAACCGCGCTCTCGGGCAGCAGCTGATCGAGCTTCGGATCGGCGAGCCCGGAGACCGTGATGCCCTCCTGCATGTACTCGCCCTTGCTGCGCTCCATCAGGATCAACTGATCCTTGAACAGATCGTAGCAACCACGGAACTCGCGGCCGGCGCCGATCGGCCAGCTCGCCGGCACGATGTCGAGCTGCAGGTCATGCGCGATCTGGTCGAGCAACTCGAACGGATCGCGACCTTCGCGATCCATCTTGTTGATGAACGTCGCGATCGGCACGTCGCGTAGCCGGCAGACCTCGAACAGCTTGCGCGTCTGGGTCTCGATGCCCTTCGCGGCGTCGATCACCATCACGGCCGAGTCGACCGCGGTCAGCGTGCGATAGGTATCCTCGGAGAAATCCTCGTGGCCGGGCGTATCGAGCAAGTTGAACGTGCAACCGGCGTAGTCGAACGTCATCACCGATGTCGTCACCGAGATGCCGCGCTCGCGCTCGACCTTCATCCAGTCCGAGCGTGCACGCCGCCGATCGCCGCGCGCCTTGACGGCACCGGCGAGCTGGATCGCGCCGCCGAACAGCAAGAGCTTCTCCGTCAGCGTGGTCTTGCCCGCATCCGGGTGCGCGATGATCGCGAACGTACGGCGCTTCGCGATCGACGCTGGGAGCTCGGACATGACGAGCCAATCTACGGAACCAGCGCGTTGTTCGCAACCTTGGTATGCTGCCGCGTCGTGAAGCGATTCTTCATCAAGACGACGTTCGAGGGCGCGATAGCTCATCAGGTCCGCTATTGGCTTAGCAGGCCGATGGAGGAGCGCGTTTCCGCGGTCGAAATGATTCGTGAGGCGACGTGGGGTATTTATGATGAAGCTCCTCGCCGAATGGCTCGAGTTTGTCACTATCTTGAAGCGCCATGGCGTCCGATTCCTAATCGTCGGCGCGCACGCAGTCGCGGCGCACGGAAGGCCGCGCGCAACGGAGGACTTCGACGTTCTCGTGGAGCCAACGCCAGCCAACGCAAAACGCGTTAGCGCCGCGATCGCCGAATTCGGATTTCGCGAGACCGGGCGTGATTGGCGCTGGTTCGCCAAACCGTACCGAATCGTCATGATGGGAGAACTGCCGTTTCGAATCGATGTCTTGACCAGCATTTCTGGTGTGAGCTTTAAAACGGCGTGGCGAAATCGCAGTTCGATGCCGACGGATGTTGGTGATGTCGGCGTGATCGGACTCGCGGACCTGCGGGCCAACAAGAAGGCTGCGGGGCGCACGAAGGATCTCTTAGATCTGGCGCTCCTCGACGAGCTCGAGCTCGCAAAGAAGCCTACTCGAGCTGCAAGCCGCAGTCGGAGCACGCGCCGGAGACCAGTGGCTGCGCGCAGCCGCAAGCCGGGCACTGCGAAGCGTCGAGGTTGACCTCGGGCAGCTCTTGGTGCGCGAGCATGTTGCGCCAGTCTTCGCGCATCACCTCGGCAACTCTCGGTAGCTCATCCTCCTCGACCAGGAGGTGTGTCTTGGTCCCTCAACCTTTGCCGGCGCCGGGAGGACAGCCGACGAGCGCGGGAATGCCTGCGGCGAGGCAGCGATCGCGGAGGACCTTCATGTCCGGAATCGATCCCGACATCGCCGGCACGAGCGGAAGGCCATCGAGAAATTCTTCAGCCTCGGTGACGGTCAGCGGTTCTGGTGTTAGCGCATCCACGATTTACGTAGCGTAGCGGGTCCAGCTACACCCAACAATTACATCTACACGGGCCCAGGGGGACACGTTGGTGATCTCCAAGTGCCGATTCACGGGAAAAAACGACGTGGCCGCCGCTTTGCTCGATGCAGCGGTGTACTGTCGGCCAACTTTTCGGGGAGAAGAATCTGTGAACAATCTCAAGCTTGGTGTGCTCGTTAGCGGTGTCGTTGGACTCATCGGCTGTTTCCTGCCGTTCATCAGCGGCGGGGGGGAGTCGATCAGCTTCTGGGGAATGAAGGAATTGGCTGGCTCTGGCCAGATTTTCGTCACGATGGCTGGCTATGTGCTGGGCGCCGTCATGGGTGCCATGGCCGTTGCGAAGCCACCGATGCAGCGTTGGCAGGCAATCGTGGCTACGCTGGGATTTGCTTTCGTTGGGTTCAAGATGCGTGATGGCTTCCTCAAGCTCATCACCGACGGTGCGATCGGAGCCAAGCTCATGGCCATCGCCGTGCTCGCCGGTCTCGTTTTCTCTGTGCTCTGCATCGCGAAGCCCGAAGCGACCAAGTAACAGTTCTTTCGTAGCGACAAAAAGACCGTCTTCGGGCGGTCTTTTTTGTGCTCAAAATTCGGCTCGAGGAACACGATGGACAAAGTCAAATTCGGCGTCTTGGCGAGCGGCATCCTAGGCATCGTCGGATGCTTTCTCCCTCATATCAGTGACGGCGACTTCTCGTTCACGTTCTGGGGACTGCGCGACCTGATCGGCACCGAGCATGTGGTGATGGTGTTGGGTGCATATGCCGTTGCCGCGCTGATCGGGCTGTTCGCCGTTGTGAAGCCTCCAATGTACCGTTGGCAAGCGATCCTCTCGGGTGGCGCCCTCGGATTCGTCGTGTACAAGTTCCGCGGCGGTTTCAGCGACCTCATCACGCAGGGCCCGATCGGAGCGAAGCTGATGGGTATCGCGGCGATCACCGGCATCGTGTTCTCGGTGCTCAGTCTCGTGAAGCCCGAAGACCGGAAGTAGATCGACCGCTATTTCTTGAACAGCTTGTCGAACGCGCGGCGCATGCCCGACTTCTTCGGCGAGACGTAGGCTTCGTTCGAGCCGTACGCGATGCGGGCCGATGGATCGATGCCGTAGGCGACGTAGAGCGAGAGCAGGTCGTGGACCATCGCGGAGATGCCGGTCGTCCGTAGATCGTACGACAGGCAGTAGCTATCGGGCTTGTTGCGGATCATCGCCTTCGCGATGATCATCATGATCGCCGGATCGATCAGCTCGCCGTTGCCGTCGAGGTAGTGCTTGTAGCTGAAGAACCGATCCTCGGGCGCGAGCTCGGGTGCACCCTGGCCATCGGCTTTGGGTGCGCGCAGGTTCTGAATCGTGCGGAACTCGTGCTCGACGTACGCGGCGATCGAGTTGTTCTCGTCGCGCTTTTCGTACTCGACGAACTTCCGGAATGCGTCGAACAGGTTCTTCGGGTTCGCGTACGCGCCCGAGATCAAATAGTAGAACACCGCGCCCAGCGAGTAGATGTCGGCGGGACGGCCGACGCTCTTGACGACGCGACCACGGACGTTGACCTCACTCGTCTCGGCGAACGGGCGATTGAGCAATAGCTTCTTGCGCGCGCGATCGGCAGCGGCGATCGAGTAGAGCTCGCTCCGGTTGAACACCGAGAACGTGTCGTGCTCGTAGATGTCGATGTAGAAGTCCTCGAAGAACTCGACTTCGGGCGAGCCCTGCGTCGTGTTGACGAGCAGCTCGAACGTGTTCGTCTCTTGTTCGGGGCTCTGGAAGTAGAGCGTGCCGGGGACGGCCTGGAACCGCGTCATCGAGACGTCGAGATCCGGATCGGCGACCTTGCCGACGTTGAAGTCGGCGAGCTTGATCTTCATCTGCGAGCCGCGCAGGTTCGGATCGGGGAGCTTGACGAGGATGTTCGCAGGCTTGATGTCGCGGTGACACGTGTCGCGCACGAGGTGCGAAAACTCGACCGCGGTCGCGACGGGAATCGTGTACTCGAGCACGCGGAAGATTCGCTCGCGTAGCGGCACCGCGAGCAGGTCATCGCGGCGGCGCTTCTGGCGCGCGCCCTTCAAGCGTTCCTCGAGTGACATGTCGAGGAGCTCGAGGATCATGAAGTCGTTCTCGACGCGGTCGCGGACCGACGGCGGAATGAAGCCTTGGCTATCGCCCTCACCGGAGGCGAGCAGCTCGACGATGTTCGGGTGACCTTGGACGCGCTCCAAGATCTCCTTCTCCATCTGGAACCGCATCTGGTCTTCACCCGACACGCCGCGTTGCAAGCACTTGATCGCGACGGGGCGGCGCAGCGTCGTCTTCGACTCGACCCAGCGCTCTTCGCCGAGGTACGCCTTCGCGAAGCGACCGGACCCGAGCTCGATCGGCATGCCGGTCTCGTCGACGACGAACGCGTAGATCCGACTGCGCGAGACATACGGCGTCGGCTGGCTGATCACGCCCGAGACCTGGGACATCGGCGGGCCTGGATTCAGCTGCGTCATGCCGCCGACCGCGGTCATCGAGGTGGGCTGCATCATCGGCTGGCCCATGTTCGTCATCGCGGCCGGCATGCCGCCGATATGCGAGAGCTGCGGAGACGGCGATGCGTAACTCGGCGGCGGCTGCGGTTGTTGCTGCGGCGGCGGCTGCGATCCCTGCTGACTGCGAGGAATCTGGTTGATGCTCGTAGGGTCGCCTTCGAAGTCGCCGTACTCGTCCGCAGGCGGGCCCAATGGGGGTGCCTGAGATGGCGTCTTACGCGGCGGACCACCTGACGGTGGCGCTGGCGGCGGAGTGTGACCCATAGCGTTAGCTACCCGCGTCTCCCTGACTTGGGCAACGTACGTCCCCGAGTGTACACGAAATAAGCCTCTGATCCGGGGCCGAAGTCGAACAGGATCGGGTCCGCGCAGTCCTCACTGGCGATGGCTAACAGCTCGGCGCCGACAGGGAAAACTAACGCGTTCATGTCCGGAGAACCTTGAGTGATCCGGACGTGTCCGACTTCTTGGGCGCGCGGGGTCACGAGGGCGACATCGCTCGAGCGGTCGATCGTCACGGCCGGAGATGGACGTCCACCAAGCGGCGCGACGAAGCACGTCATGCCTTTGACGTGGACGACCCGGCCCGTCGGTCCGGGAACCAATGTGATCCGGACCTTCGCGCCTTGGGGGCCGAGCAGATCGACCGACTGCCCGGTGATCATCACGAAGTGAACGCGGCGATCGCCGACGATCTGCGGGACGTCGGACAGCCCGAGTCGGTGAGGTACGCCGACCGGTTGCGGTGCGATCGCCATCCAGGCTTGCGAGGGTCGAGCATGAAAGATCTGTGGCGTCAGATCGGACATCGGGATCGCCGGTGGCGTCGGTGTCACCGGCGCTGGTGGTGCCCCGACGTTCTCGCGCTCGCCCATCGGATTGGTCGCTTCGCTGGTGATGTTCGTCGCGCTCTTGACGACCGGCAGCGGCGTCGGCGGCGTCACCGCGTTGAGCGGATTAGTCGGCGTCAGCGGCGTCTCGGCGGCCGGTTGGCGCGACGCCGCCGCTCGCGTCTTTGGAGTCTCTTCCGTCGACGGCTCGACCGCTTGCGCGAGCTCTGCCGACAGCTCGTCGACCTTGGTGACGCGGCGCTTCGGATCGAACGCGAGCGCGCGCGTCAGGATGTCGATCACGACGCGCGGCAGCCCGAGCGGGATCAACGTCTCGCGAACGAGCTCGTCGGCGTGACGCCGCTTCTTGTAGCCGGCATAGACATCTTCGTCGGCGAAGATCGCCTTGCCCGACAACATGTAGACCGCGACACACGCGAGCGAGTAGATGTCGGTCGCCGGCGAGACCGGTTGACCGGCGAGCTGCTCGGGCGCGGCCCAGCTCGGCGAGTACATCGCGAGCTTCTGACCGGCGACGATCGCGGTGTCCTCGGCGCGCTGCTCTTTGTCGACGTCGTCGTCGCCACTCCACTTCGCGATGCCGAAGTCAGCGAGCTTCGGCAGCCGATTCACGCCGACGGCGCCGAACAGGATGTTCTGCGGCTTGATATCGCGATGGACGATGCCGAGCTGGTGCGCTTCGGCGAGTGCGGCGCACATCGCGGTGACGACGCGGATCGTCTCGAACAGCGACTGCTTGCCTTGCTCGCGGATGATCTGCGACAGCGTGCCGCCGTTCATGTACTCGCAGACCTGGAGCGGCATCCCGGCGGCGTCCTTGGGCCCGAGGTGGCCGAAGTCGTAGATCCGCAGCGTGTTCGGATGGGTCAGCCGAGACAGCGCGAACGCTTCCTGCACGAAATGCTCGTAGCTCGTCCGGCCGACGCCCGATTCGCCGCCGAGCCCGCTGAAGACTTTGATGCAGACAGGTCGCGACAGCCGCTCGTCTTGGCCGCGGAACACGACGCTGTGACCGCCGGAGCCGATCTGCTCGACCACGCGATAACGGTCGAGCACGACGTCCCCGATCTTGATCTCGGGCTGCTTTGACGTAGGCCCCTTGGGCGCGCTCGCCATCGCGTCCATCGTAGCATCTGCAACTTGGGGTCGTGCGGTTTCGGGTCAGGCTCGTCGAGCGCGCCGTTCCCGGTCACCCCGGCTCGATCCACTGCCCTCGGTCAGCAACTGACAGACGATTGACTCGCCGTCGGCTTTCGCCGCGGCGGTCTACGGCGTCGTCGTACCGGTCAGCGTGAAGTCGGCGGGCTCGAGCGCGTAGTCGACGACGAAGTCGACCGCGATCATCGTCTGACTTCCCGGCGGATCGGTGAACGTGACCGTCGCCGGTTGTGCGCCTTCATCCCCGAACGTCACGAACGTGGTGCCGTCGAACACGACGAGCGATCCTTGCGCGGCCGGCAGTGGCACGTCGAGATGGAGCGTGGTGGTTCCCGTCCCGAGCGGACCGGGCGCGTACAACCGCACGTTCTCGGTGATCGAGCCGACGACGCCTTGGCCGAGGACGATCGCCGCAGGGGCGGGCATCTCGAGCGCGTCGATGGTGACGTAGTACTCGGTCGTCGTGTTACCGGCCGCTGCTCGCAGCAGCAGCGATCGCGTATCGGCGATCCCGATCAGGTACGTGCCCGCGCGCGGCAGGAGCACTTGCCGCTGCGAAGTATCGCCTTCGAAGTTGACGCCGAGCCGCCGCCAGCGAGCCAGCGGGTCCGTCGCGCCCACCTCGGCTGCGACGACGAATCCCGCCGCGAGGCCATGCAGGCCATCCGCGCTGATATGGAGGAGCGACGGCCCGCTCACGGTGATCCGGTACGCGTCGACGTCGGCGTCGTCTTGACCGTCGTTGTCGTTGTCTTCGAACGGCGTGATGAGGCCGTGAATCACGAACCCGGTACCGACCGGCGGCAGCACGATGGTGCCCGCCGGCGACGCGCTGGTCTCGCCGAGGAGGCCGAGGCCATTCGGCTCGGGGCCTTCTTCGATGTCGGCGTGAATGTGGCCGGTGTCGATGCAGGCGCCGTTGACGAGTGCCGTGCCGTCCTGGCACACGGCCGGATCGATCTTGCAAGTTTGGGTCGCGACGTCGAGCTTCGTGCCATCCGTGCAGATCACCGCGCCGTCGGGAACGCACTGGTTCGTGCCGTCATTCTTGGTTCCGGGGCCGCACTCATCCGGCGTGCAGGTGCCGTCGATATCGACGGTGCCAGGACCACAGGCTTTCGAATTGTCGCCGCAGGCAGCGATCACGCGGAGTGCGATCGCGATCGCGATGACAAGGGTGGTGTTCATCGAGCAGACTATCGAGGCGCCGAATCCCGGGCGTCAACGAGGCACGCCACAAGATCGATTTTCTGCCAACCCGGCGATCGCGACGAACGTCACGAATTTGGCGATTCTCAGCATCTGGCGCGGGGTGAACGGCGACTTGGTAGCATGGCAACCGGCGTGCTATTTCCATGGCCGTGACTCCGCGATCTCTCGCACTCGTGCTCGCCACCGCCTGCGTTTTCGGGCTGGGGCTGTACTTGTTCGTCGAGGTTCGCGCCGCCCCGGCACCGATCGCGGTGCAAGGACCATCCCCGGACCGCAAGGCGCCGATCGCGCGTGAAGATGCGCCCCCGCACGAGGAGGTCCCGCCGACCACGCCGAAACCCGCGACGCCGAAGGCACCGACGCGCGACGAGCGCGAGCCGGTTCACCTCGGCACGACCGATGTCGCCGCCGACGATCCCAAGGCGAACCCGAAGCTCGACTCCGTGATGGACGAGGCGAACAGAGCCTACGACCACCAGGAGTTCGACGACGCCAGGGCGTTGGCCGCCAAGGTGTTGCAGAAGCAACCGGGCAACATCCGCATGCTGCGCGTGATGGTCTCCTCGTCTTGCGTCGACGGCGACAAGGAGACCGCGCAGAAGTACTTCGATCAACTCCCGAAGTTCGATCGAGACCAGATGAAGCAGCGCTGCGACCGTTTTGGGATCGCGTTCAAAGATCCAGCCCAGTAGCGAACGCCAAACGGTTGTGGTACGCGGCGAGGTACCGATGTCGCCAACTCTCGTGGACCAACTGGGCAAAGAGCGCCGGCCCGCCGTGATCGATGACTGCGTCAATTTGATCGATGCGCAGGTCAAGCAAAAGGGCTTCGTCATGAAGAGCGCCTACGCGACGATCAAGACGATCAAGAAGAAGTTCGTGCCGGAAGTCGTCGATGCTCTTCTCGACGACTGGCTTGGCAAGATCCAGCCGCACTACGACAAGTGGGTCGCGACGAAGCCGAGCACGTTCTCGGACTACCTCGTCGCGCGATCGGACGATGTCGCCGAGGATCTCCTGTCGGTCACCGATGCACGCGCCGAGAAGACCTCGCACTCGACCGCGAAGAAGATGTACGGCCGGATGCGCGACGGCGCGAAGCGCAACGTCGTCGAAGCGATCCCCGAGCTCGCGAAGATGATCGAGAAGCACCTCCCGCCTGCGGCGTAGCGCGCCTACTGCTGCTCGAGCAGGTAGACCATCAGGTAGCCCTCGGCCGTGCGGCGAGGGCCCGGTGCGCCGGCCATCAAGCGGAAGTCGGCGGCGAGCTGGCGCCGCTGATAGCTGCGATAGAGCGCCATCGGATCGATCTCGTGCGAGTGCTCGAGCTCCTCGATCTGGCGCTGCAGGATCTCGGCGGCCCACGCCGGGCTCGCGGCCGAGACATGCTGCTGCTGCATCGCGCGGCGGAGCGTCGCGAGCTCCTCGCTCGTCATGTTGAACAGGAACTCTTCGAACGCGGCGCTCTCGTCGGCGGACATGCCTTCACGGCCGAAGAACTCGAGCACTTCGGGGCTGCAGTCTTCGGTGACGAGCCGGAAGGTCTCGGTCGCGCCGAGGAGCGTGCCGTATGCGGTGTTGATGCGATTGCGCGCATGCCAGGCGGATTCGAGCAGCGGTGCGAAGTCGTCGATCTCGAGCGCGGCGTCGTCCCAGATCGTGATCAGCTGATCGGCGGCGCGGCTCTTCGTACGTCGGGTGATGTCCGGCTTCCGGAGCAAGGCGAGGAACAGCTCCTCGGCGAGCAGCGTGTAGATCGATTGCGCGACTTCTTCGCGCAGCTCGGTCGTCATCCGAGTCGCTGTCGGAATGTCGGTGAGCGCCGCCGTCGCTTTGACGAAGCCGCGCAGGAAGTTGATCTTGGTGAGGAGATACGTGCGCGACAGCGTCGCCTTGAGCGGCAGCGCGAGGTCGCCCGACAATCCGTCGATCGTGCACAGGTGATCGATCAAGGTCTGCTCGTCGCGCGCTTCGCCACCGAGCGCCGTGGGACGGCGAAGTGGGCGCTGACGATCCAATAGCTCGGAGGTCGCGCGCAGCTCGTTGATCAGACCTTGCAGGATCTGCGCATCACTCGGTGACTTGGATGCCACCGCCGCCATGGCCTGTTCCACGAGCTCGGACTCGTGGCGGTCAAGGACGCTTACCGCGAACGCTTGCGCGGACATCGCCATCCCAGCAGAACCTAGCACGGCCCCCGAAGACGGAGCGACCGCGGGAGTAAAGGGGGGGTTCGTGGGAGTGCGACCTGGGTACGACACGGCGCTTCGCTAGTACGTCAGCTTGACGCGTTTCCGTCAATCGGCATTGTTCTGAACAGTTTCGCGGTCTCTCCGTCGACGTATCACGAATCGGATTGCCAGTGCCAATAGAACGCAGATGATGACAACGCCGACGATCAGGTCGACATGCTTGAGCTGTTCCGCGATCGTCTTGGACTTCTCACCCAGCTCGTACCCAATCATGATGAGGACGCTGCCCCAGATCGTGGCCCCGATGAACGTCTGGGTAAAGAACGGCACGAGGGGCATCCGCGCAATCCCTGCAGGGATCGAGATGACATGGCGTACCACCGGGAGGAACCGGCCGATCAGGATGGTCGCCCTGCCGTGGCTCGCGAAGAACCGCTCGGTCCGCTCGATGTCCTTCTGCCGGAGTAGGAAGAACTTGCCGTACTTGACCAAGAACGGCTTGCCGAGGGTCTTTCCGAGCCAGTAACAGATGCCGGAGCCGACCATGGCGGCGACGCTGTTGATGACGAGGATCACGGGGAGCGAGAAGTCTCCGCGCTGCGCGAGATAGCCGGCAAACGGCATCACGAGCTCCGAGGGAATCGGCACGAGCGTGCTCTCGAGCACGATCAGCACGAACAGCCCCGGGTATCCGAGATCGATCACGAGGCCCTGAACCCAGGCGGCGAACTGTTGCAGCACGGTTTAGCTATTCGTCAGGAACGAGAAGTAGCGCTCGGGGAAGTCGTTGAAGGCCATCTGGGCGCCGCACTCGGGACACTTCATCGGTGGAGGCTCGAGTCTGGCCAGCTGCTTGCCATAAGCGAGGGCGTCGATCAAGAGAGACTCTTCACGACCGCACGCGTCGCACGCGTAGGGCGCGAAGAACGAGACGACGGTCGCGTTCCCGCGCGTCGCGATGATCATGTTGAGCTGGTGCACGATCGGCTCCGAGACCCGGCGGAGCTCGACCGCGATGCGCGCCTGCTGCGCAGCCGCCTGGAGCCGGATCAGGTCGCGGACACCGAGGGAATTGATGAATGTGACCCCGGAGAGATCGAGCACGAGCCGGCCGGCGGTCGCGCGATGGACGAGGTCGGCGAGCTTGGCGGTCTCGTCGATCGAGCCGGCAAGGACGATCTGATCGCCATCGGCCTGGCTGGTCATGCGGGATCGCGGTTCAGTCATAGGGTGGCGGGAAGCCTCTCCACGAACACGTTATACGACGATGCGGCCACTCTTTCGGTCGGTGGGTACCGGGTATCGATCAGCGCGATGATCTCCGTGCGCTTTCCAGGAGACAGGTTGAACACCAGGTGGTCGCACGAGCGATAGCTGAGCGCGATCCCCATGCCGGCTCCGCCGCCGGTCTCGCGCACGTCGTTCTTCGCGAGTGCGCGCAGGATCGTGTCGCGATCGAGGCTGCCGAATTGATCGGTGACCTCGATCGCGAGATAGCGCGCGTCGCAGCCCCAGCGCAGGCGGACCTGATGGCGTGCATCGAGCTCGATCTCGGTGTCGCGCGTGACGTCCTTGCGAAAATGCACGCCATCGCCGTCGACCGGCGCGTTGTGGACGGCGTTGGAGAGCAGCTCGTCGGTGACGAGCATCGCCATCGAGGCGACGCGTGCGCTCTGACCCCGCGCGCGCACGGCCTCGGCGACGGAAGCGACGATGTCCGCGCGCTGCGTCGAGCGCGTCAGCGTGCGGGCGTGAAGATCGGTGCCCCAGAGCAGATATTTTTCGGCCCCGAACAGGTCGTTGCGGATCAGCTTGTGAACCGTGATCGTCAGCTCCTCGGCGAGCACCGGCATCGGATGGACGAGCAGGTTCGTGATCGCGCCGAGACCGAGGATCTGTGGCACCTGATCGTGCGCGGTGGCCCCGAGCAGCGTCATGCACGCCTCGGTGCCTTTCTGCTTCGCGGCCGCGAAGAACGTCTGCGCGTGGGCCGACATGGCCGCGCTGCCGTCGATCACGACGAGCATCGGCGTCACGTGTTGCATGAGCCGGATCGCTTGCTCGAGATCGTCTGCGATGTCGACGCGATAACCGGTCACACCGAGGATCCGCTGCACCGTCCGCTGCGTCTTGCGGTCCGGGTGGACGATGAGGATCGATGCTTCCCTCAAGCGTGCACGACGTTATCAGATTCCCTTGCCGCCTCGCCTGTTTCGGACCACGAGGATCGCGCAGAACACGGCGGCGATCGCGGCGCTGCCGAGCAACAGGCCGAAGATGATCTCGAGGCTGCCGGTCTTCGGATCGTACACGCGAGAGATCACGAGCTCCTGGACGATCGAGCCCATGCTGCCGAACCCGGAGATCACGGCGGCCGCAAACGTCGCCGATCGGCGACCGCCGATGTCCATCGCGCCGGCACCGGTGAGCAGGGCATCGGGGCCATAGACCGTGAACCCGACGAACGCGAGCAGCGGGATGAAGGCGCCGAGACCCGCATCGAAGAAGATCATCAAGAGGCCCATGCACAGCGTGCTCGCGAGCATCATCGCGGTGGCGACTTCAGCGCGCCGGCTCGCGAAGTAGCGGTCGGAGAGCCATCCCGTGAGATAGACGCCGGGCAGCCCGAGGATGTCGAACGCCGTCGCGTACAGGTTCGATCGGCCCTCGCCGACCTCGTAGTAGTTGTGGATGAAGTACGGCGCCCACGACCAGATCGCGTAGCGCACGAACTTGACGAAGAAGTAGAAGCCCGCGACGAGCATGAGGTTCGTCCACGCGCTGCGAGACAGGCCCATGAACCCTTCGGGGGGCGGATCGGGAAGCATGGCTTCGTCGATCGGAGTCGCGGGATCATCGACGGGTAACAGGCCGACGTCTTCGGGACGATTGCGCTGGAACATGTAGAACACGACCCAGATCACGCTCAGCACCGCGGCGCCGGTGTAGAAGCACCACCGCCATTGCAGCGGCGAGGCCGCCCCGAGCACCCAGGCCATCGTCCAGCCCGAGACCAGCGAGCCGATGTTGAAGTTCGTCGACCACGCGCCCATGACGCGGCCGCGCTCGCTCTTGTAGAACCAACCTGCCATCGTGCCGACGTTGCCGGACCACCCGGTCGCCTGTGCGAGGCCGTTGACCCCGACGAGCACCGCCATCACGCGCCAGTCGCGCGTGAAGCCCATCGCGACCGTCGCGACGATCGACACGCCCATGCCGAGCAGCACGTTCTTGCGCGGCCCGAGCTTCGTGCCCATCCACGAAGCGAGGAACTGTCCGAGCGAGTACGCGATCAGATATGCCGCCCAGATATTTCCGAGCGTCTCGGTGTTCCAGCCCATCTCGGCGCCGATCGCGCCTTTGGCAGCGGAGAACGGCTTGCGGCAGAAATAGAAGCCGACGTACGACAGCCACGTCGCGACAAACACCTTCGTGCGCCACGAGCGATGCTCGGCGGTCAGCGGAGTTGCCACGGCGAAAAGCGTACCGCGTCTCTCGCTCGCGTTAGCTTGCGGCGCGGCGCGAAATCTCAGCGTTTGGCGTGGATGCGTTCGTAGGCGCCGGACAGCGCTTCTGCGAGGAGCCCGAGGTCTGCGATCGCATCGTCGATCTCGGTCGAACCGAGGATCGGATCACCGACGGCGATCACGGCGACGACGTGGCCGCGCACCATCACCGGCGCGACCGCGAGCACCTGCGGTTGGCCGAGCATCGCCTCGACGGGCTCTTCGATCGTACCTTCCGCTTGCTTGACGGCGGTGCGACGCGTTTCGGCGGCGCGCTGAACGGTCGAGCGCTCGCCGAGCGGAATCCTGATCTCGCCGATCGGCGGCATGTCCCGGCCGTGACCGCGATAGCCGATGGCCGCTCCATCGCGGACCGCGAGCATCACGGCGGCGACCCAGCGGCCGGTGATGAACTCCATCGCGATATCGGTCGCGACGTCGCGGGTGGTCGCGCGGCCCATCTCGCGCTCGGTCGTGTCGAACGTCGGCGCGAACGGCGGCAGCGTGGCGGCGGGTGCTGCACGCGGAGGAGGCGCGGGCGGTTCGGGTGGTGGGGTGGGGCGAGCCGGCGGCGCAGCGATCGGGCGTCCCATCGCCGGAGTCGGGGTGCGCGGTGGCGTCGGTGCCGCCACCCGAATCGGCGGTGGCGGTGGCGCGGCCGGCATCGACGACTTGAGATGACCGCTCTGCGAAGGATCTTTCGTCACGCGATCATCGTCGAGGCTGGTCAGCGCGAACGAGATGCTGTCGGGATCGAGCAGCGCCATGTCTGCGCGCGGGGGCAACGCGATCGGGCCAGTCGTCATGTCGACGTCGAGCTCGTCGCTCGGCACGCCACCGTAGACCTCTTCGACGATCCGCTCGAGCTCGGTCGCAGGGGCGACGAGCATCTGGATCCGGCCCTGGACGCCTTGTTGCAGCGCCGCGGCGAGGTGCGGCGTGGGATCGCGAACGACGATGATCAGGTCACCGCTGCGCGTGCGAGCGATCGGTAGCGCGCAGCAAGCGCGGGCCAGCTCGGCCGGAAGCTTCTCTGCGAGGTCGCGGTCGCGGAGCTCGAGATGCTTGCGCAGCGCGCAACGCACGGTCCATTGCTCGCCGAGGGCGCGCGCGGCATCGTCGAAGTCGAGGAGCCCGCGTCCGATCAGCATCGAGCACAACCGGCGGCCGGTCTCGGCCTGCTCGGCGAGGGCCTGGGCCAGCTCGGTCTCGCGCAGCTTTGCTTGCGAGAGCAGGATTTCACCAATGCGCATGTGACGAGCGATCCGATGTTGCCACGGCGGTGGCGGCCATGGCGATGGTCGGCCGGGTCTAACGGGTCCGCCGTGTCCGATCCTATTCGTGCGAGATGCGTGGGTTCCGCATTTAGTGTCTGCGCGCCATCGCCAGACTCCAAGGAGCTCCTCGTGAAGCCCACCACGTTACTATTCGCTGGACTCGCTGCTTGCAGCGCGACCGACACGCCAACGCCGCTCGTCTGCCATGCCAAGCCCGTGCAACCGCTCGCGGCGAATTCCTTCAAGGATATCTCGAGCGCGAGCGGGATCCAGGTCGGCAACTTCGTCGCGAATCCGCCCGCGGCAATCCCGATCAACGATCACAGCCGGCTCGGCTTTGTCGATATCGATGGCGACGGCTGCGACGACATCGTCGCCCACGACCTGTTTCCCAACCCCAAAGCGGGGATTCCGTTCACGCACCTCGTGTTCAAGAGCGACTGCCACGGCGGGTTCACCGACTTCAGTGCGGAGTCCGGGCTCGCGAACGTGCAGGCCGGGTTCTTCGCCTTCGGCGACGTCGATAACGATGGCGATCAAGATTGCTTCGCCGGTCTCGACATTCCCCTCGTCGGGCTCGCGAATTCGCTGTGGCTCAACGACGGCCACGGGCACTTCACCAAGAAGGCGGGCAGCGGCATCGAAGGCATCGCCGGCAATACCGTCGCCGGAAACGCCGTGTTCGCCGATTTCAACAATGACGCCAAGCTCGACCTGTTCATCGGCAACGGTCAGACGAGCTACACGGCACTCGACGAGCTGTACTTCGGCAACGGCGACGGCACGTTCACCACTGCGACGACCCGGCTCGCCGGCAACCTCGCGAGCCCGTCGAACGGCAGCGTCGCGTGCGACTACGATAACGACGGCGACCTCGACATCTTCGTCTCGGTCTACGGCGTGTCGCAGGGCGGCGCGCAGAACTTCCTGTACCGCAACGATGGGGCAGGTGGGTTTCAGAACGTCGCGACCGAGACCAACTTCGCGAGCCTGCCGACCGGCAACTACTGGATCGCCGAGACCGGCATGGGGCGGACGCCCGAGCCGAACGCGACCGCCGGCCACTACATCGGGTCCAACGGGTTCGGACTCGCGTGCGAGGACATCGACGGCGATGGCGATCTCGATGTCGTCGTGTCCGCGATCTCGCATCCCGGCGGCGACTACACGCGCACGTGGTCCGACCCGACCGTGCTCCTGCTCAACGACGGCGCCGCGGCCGGCTACACGTTCCACAACGCGTGGCTCGAGCGCGGCCTGCCTTACAACGAAGGTGACGTCGATGCCGCGATGGTCGATTTCGACAACGACGGCCGGATGGACATCTCGCTGTCGCGCACGGACAAGTACGAGTCGGGCTATACGACTGAAGCGCAGAAGGGCTGGTTCGGCCTCATGCATCAGAAGCCGGACGGCATGTTCGACATCGCCGATCGCGCGGTCGGCCTCACCGACGAGGACGGCGGGCTCGGCATGAAGGGCGCACAGAATCATGCGTGGTCCGATATCGATCACGACGGCGATCTCGATCTACTGATCGGCGCACGCGATCAGGGCGGCGGTCGCGCGAATCTGCTGTTTCGCAACGACGCCGGCGACCAGCATCACTGGCTCGCGTTCAAGCTCGTCGGCGACGGCACCAAGGTCAACCGCGATGCGATCGGCGCGCGCGTGACGCTGACGTTCCCGACGCAGCAGCTGGTTCGCGAGGTGAAGTCGAGTCGCGGTACCTACAACTCGATGGACACGCGTACGCTTTATTACGGCATCGGCGACCTGGGTTGTGACTTCGACGCCGACGTGCGCTGGCCCGACGGGACGAGCCAGCACTTCACGGCATCACAGACGAAGATCGATCGTATCGCGACGATCACCTACGGCGCCGGTATCGACTGAGCGACGAGCGTCCGGGGCGATCCCCGGCCAACTGGTGACAACGTTCCCAGCCGAGTTGCGCGGCATCAGCCAGTTGCGTCGGGCACGGTGACTGCACGGTGCGTCATGAATGAGGTGGATCCTACTCGCGTGGCTGTGCGGGTGCGTGGTGGGCGAGGCCCCTGCGCCCAGCCCTCCGCTCGCGCCGAACCTCCCTCGCGACGTCTTCGACACGCTCAATGACCCCGTGGCTGCTCATGCAGAGCTGTGCGCTCACCCCGCAACCGATCTTACGTTTCCCGATCAGGCTGATCGGATCACGAACCGGTTCTGTCAGGACGTCAAACCCGGCGGTGTGGTGCCGACGCCAAAAGGCCTTGACGACTTGCTGAAGATCCTCGGGCTCGACTTCAAGAATCCGAGCGGCGGCAATGGCAGCGATGGCAATCCCGCGTTCGCGATCCTCGGGCACTCGTCCGCGTTGACCGCGCGCAAGGTCTCGTCGATCGCGCCGACCGCGTTCATGTTCACACCGTTGCTCGCCGGCGGCCACCAAGCTTTCCTTGTTGGCCAACGCGAGATCCACGCCCTGCTCGAGCGCCCAGAGCGTCGCGTGGATGCCGGCGAAGCCGACGACCGCATTCAGCACGACGTCCGGCTGCGCCCGGTCGAGCAACTCGGTCAGGTCGCCTCCGACCTGCTTGAGCGGCGCGTCGACGTCGTCGAGCAGCGTCGACCCGGACGCGACCGCGCAGAGCTCGAGCTCCGGGTGCGCCGCGACGATCTCGATCGCCTGTCGCCCGATCGAGCCGGTGGCGCCGAGGAGGGCGACCCGCTTCACCCGCCCAGTGTAGGGACGGGCGAGCCCCGTCCCGCCCGCCTGGCAGCCCATCCATCGGGACCTGGTTCGAACCAGGTCCCGATTTCGGCCGCGCGCCGGAGAAACGGCTTCTTCATCGCGCCCGCAGCGATCGGGTCGCGCCGCCGGACACGTCGCGACGGGAGGGCAAACCCTCGAGCTGGGACCAGGTCCGAACCAGGTCCCGATTTTTGGGCGCTGTCCGCGAGGGACGTGGCCGGGCTCAGGCGTAGCCGAACGCGGCCACGAGGTAGAACGCGGCCACGCCGGCGAAGAGGAGCGAGTCGATGCGGTCGAGGACGCCGCCGTGGCCGCCGAGCAGCCGGCCCGTGTCCTTGACCTCCATGTCGCGCTTCAGCATCGACTCGAAGAGGTCGCCCGCGGCGGCGGCCAGCACGACGACGAGGCCGAGCACGACGGCCTGGCGGCTCGTGAGATACGTGTTGCGGGTGTCGTACAGCGCGACGAACGAGGCGAAGACGCCGGCGAGCGAGCCGACGACGAACCCCTCCCAGGTCTTGCCCGGCGAGAGGGACGGCGCGAGCTTGTGCCGCCCGATCAGCCGCCCGGCGAAGTACGCGAACGTGTCGGCCACCCAGACCGTGATGAGCACGGTGAACGCGAGCAGGCGCGGTTTCTCGTGCAGCTCCCGCAGCAGCACGATGTGCCCGAGCCCGAGGCCGATCCACGCTGCGCCGAGCACCGTCGCCGCGATCGCGACCGTCGACGGCGCGCGAGTCTTCGCAATCGCGTTCAGCACGAACGCGAGCAGGAAGGTCACGAGCGTCCCGCCGAGCATCCACTCGATGCTCGCGTGCGCGCCGAGGAGCGCGAGCAGCACGCCGATGTACACCGCAGGGGCGAGCGGCCGCAGCGGCCGCGCCATGGTCACGAACTCGTGCACCGCGATCACGCCGGCGATCGCGGCGAGCGCGAACAGGTACCACCCGCCGACCCACACCGCCCCGAGCACGACGGGAAGGCCG
>JAQBQF010000133.1 GCA_028287115.1 Myxococcales bacterium | reverse complement strand
GCGTGGATGCTCGGAACACGCCACCGGCAGCGCTCGCAACTTGTGCGACCGCAGCGGCTTCGCGCTCGATGGCAGACAGCAAAGTTCCTGGTGAGAACGCTGCGAGCGAACGGCCCCACAGGCGGGCCCACGTACGGAGGTTGCAATCCTCGACGGTGAGCTGGAAGCCGTGCTGGGACACGAGCGAGCCCGCGACCTGCCTCGCGTGGTCGCGGCGCGCTTGCGATGCAGACGCCGCATCTGCGACCTGCGCTGCGCGATCTCGGCGATACGTCTTGGACAGCTGATCCTTCCGATACCCTTGGAGCGGCTTTCCGTCGGCGCGCGACGTGCGCGGTCCCATTGGGATCACTTGCTGCGGCGCTTGCCCCGCGAGCTCACGCCGCCGCGCACGCTTCTCTTGGCGCTTCGATAGCTTGTACTGGGCACGATTCGCAGCGCGACGTGAGCGATCGAGGGCACGTTGGCGGCGGCGATCCCGACGAGCTCGGTTGCGGCTGCGTTGTCGCGCGGCGGCATCGCGCTCGACGCGCGAGACACGCAGATCGTGTCCGCGGTCGTGGGACGCGACCGTGACGTTCGAGACGTTGACGTCGATTCCCGCGTTGCGGCCGGTGGTCGCGATCGCCGCCGCCTTACGGCGACTCCTCGTCGCGGGTGCGACGTACGGAGCTACGAGCACCATGAGGTGCGCTTCGTAGCGCCAACCTCCCACGACGTTCGGATCTCGACGGCGGACGAGATCGATCTTGTGCCAGCGGCTCGGATCGGCAAGGTGGTGATCCAAGATCGGCTGGTTCGAAGGTGCTGCGGGGAGCCTCACCGGCAGTACGAGCGAACCGCCCGGCAACCCGCTAAACACGACAGCAAGCGGCCCGTCGTGGCTCCACCACGAATCCTCGACCGCAACGACGTTTCGCATCCGACGCGGCTGGAAGAACCGTCCGTCGGAGCCGCTGTACGTCGCGCGATGACCCGCCAGCGTGCCGTGAAGCCGGAACGTCTCCCACTTCCGCTCCTTCGTGTGCGAGCGCGCACGACCGGGAAGCCGCGTGAACTCATTCCAGCGGCCGATCCGGGGCATTCCGTGCGTCGCTCCACTCGCATCGCGAAACAAATGACGCTCGGTCGCCGTCCACACGTTGTCCGCGAGGTGCATCGCCAGCGCCTTGGTCACGAAGCGTCGAAGATGTGGCGCACTATCGAGGTGATCGTACGCGGCACGCTCGAGCGCATCGCGCGAAAGCCCCAGCCTTGTGCGAACGGCCGACGGATCTCGGTCGCGCTCGTGCGACGCGGCCCAGTACGCGCACGCTCGATTGCGCGCGTCGTGCTGCACAGCACGCCGGATCGAGAACGCAGCCGAGAACATCGCCTCGATGCGCGTCCGCTGAACCGGATCTGTCGTGTCGAGCGCGAGCCGCAGGACCGACAAGCCGTCCTCGGGTTTGCGCGACCACGGCGTCGCCTTGTTCGGACCACGCGTCCGCTTGAACGCAAGCGTCGATGCCACAGCTGATCGTTGCACGCGGGTCTGACATCGCTTCGAAATTTCGAACATGACACCGGTTCGAGATGACACCGCTTACGAGGCCTCGACAAGACTGTCTCGCTCGGCGCTGGAACAAGTGATCCGACGGCTTCGAGGCTCGGAAGGCCGTTGCGTTAGACCGTGGGCTCAGTCGCTGCGGCAGCGGGTCCTCATCGCGTGTATGGGACTGCGAACGAATTTGACCGTTCGCGAGATCGCATCGTGTTGGCGATTTCAAAGTCCCAGGCGCACCGAATCCTCGCGGACCTCACGCCTCGACTCGCGGCGCTCGTGGACCAGACCGTCGATCGCGACCGCCGTTGGTCGTGGGTCCTGGATGGAACCCTCGTTCCCACTCGCGATCATTCAAGAGCTGCCAAGTAGAACTACCGATGGTCGTGCAATGCACAAGTCCTGGTCCGCCGCGTCGATCTACGCGTCATCGCCGGCGGTGGGCCGGGCAATCGCAACGATCCAGTGCACTACCGCGGCTCCGAGGTCGAGACGATGTGCCGGCACCACGAACGAGTGCTCGCCGATGGCGGCTACCGCGGTGTCTCCGAGCTTGTCACGCCGGTGTTTCGCCACAACCGGATCGTGCGCGATCGCGCTTGGCGACGACATCGCAAACGTCGTGCACGCGTCGAGCACGCGATCGCCAGACTCAAAGACTGGCGAATGCTACGGGACCACAGGCGGCGAGGCCGGCACGTCTTGGAAACGATCCGAGCGGTCGCTTTCCTACACAACCTCCGAATCGAATTACGGGACAACTCCTAGCGCAAATAATGCCACCATCGGTCGAGAGCGACGCGAGCGCTCGACTCTCCGCGCCGAGTGCGGCCGGAACGCGCGTCCGTCCGGTGAAGCCCTACGCACCGAGCTTCGAGGTCTGCCTCGAGCTGTCGAAGGCGCGGTCGCATGATTCTCGCGGGCCCGCTCGTCACGGCGAGCGACTGGCGTGAGACAGTGCGGCCAGCGGATGGACCACTTGGTCCCGCGGCGATACGGCGGGTCGGTAGACCCGTGGCCGTGCACGACGGTCGTTGCTCGCCAACAACCATGGGAGAAAGATGAGTCCGATTGCATCGAAAGCACGAGAGCTCTTCGCGCGGCAAATCGAATGCATCGAGCAGGACGACCGTGCGGCACAGCTCGAGCTCTACGCACCGGACGTTGTCTACGAGTTCCCGTTCGCGAACGATCGTCCCCGACGAATCGAAGGGCGCGACGCGTTCCGCCGCATGATGGAACCATTGTGGACGGCCGCTCGGGCGCGCAGTGTGAAAGTGAAATGCGCCCACACGAACTTGATCGATGGTGCGGACCCGACTGTGCTCGTCGCGGAGTTCGCCCTCGACAGCGTCGTCGGCGGGTCGAGCGTTACTCTCGAGTTCGTACAAGTCTTGCGAATTCGAGATGACAAGATCGTTCACCTGCGCGAGTACTTCAGCCCCTCTGCACGAGCTGAAATCGAGGTCGAGCCGGAGCGATCCAGATCATCCGCCACCAGACAATGACGCGGCTCGGGTCAGCTGCCCAGCCAGCTCGAATCTCGGTGATCGAGACACACAGTGGCTTGGGGCCCGCGCATGAACAAGTCGGTCCTTCAGCGGTCTTCGGCGGTAGTTCTCAACAGAGACCACGACCGGAGCGCGGCGAGCTCGATCGAGTTGTTCACTCGCGCGCCCTTAGCTCGAGAGCGCCACCGTTTGCTCGGGCGGATCGACCGGCACGACCGTGATTGGAGTCCAGTTCGTTCCGTCTAGCGACACGCGATACTCGCCAGGCTCGACTTCACTGAACGTGATCTCTCCGTCCATGATCATGGTGCCGCCCCTCACCGGCTTCTCGGCGTTGCCGTCGGCGCGCTCGATCCGAAGCTCT
>JAQBQF010000129.1 GCA_028287115.1 Myxococcales bacterium | reverse complement strand
CGCTGCTGCGCGACGGCGTGCGCGGGATGCTCCACAACCTCGACGTGCATTCGACGTTCCTGCCGCCGAATCGCTACCAGAAGCTCCGTCAGGACACCGAAGGCGAGTTCGGTGGCGTCGGGGTCGTGCTCGCGCCTGGATTCATCGACGATGCGCGGCCCGGCGTCCCGCCGTATCCGATCGTCGACGAGATGGTCACCGGCTCCCCCGCGGAAGTCGCCGGCGTTCAGATCGATGATCGCGTCACGTCGATCGATGGTGCGCCCACCGCCGAGCCAGGCAAGGAGCTGCGCGAGGCCGGCGCCTGGGAAGCGAAGCTGCGCGGCGCCTCGGGCACGCGCGTCACGCTCGGGATCATTCGCGTTGGCTGGAAGGAGCCGAAGACCTTCACGATCGTGCGTGCGCAGGTCAAGCAGCCGACCGTGCACGCACGCGTGATCGAGAAAGGCGTCGGTTACCTCGCGATCGCGCGATTCTCCGAGGCGACCTCCGCCGACGTCACCGCGGCGCTCGCGGATCTGCGCAAGAAAGCAGCGCTCGGCGTGCTCGTCCTCGATCTGCGAGACGACCCGGGTGGGCTCGTCGATCAGGCAGTCCTCGTCGCCGATCAGTTCTTGGATGAGGGAACGATCGTGACGATTCGCGGCCGCCAGAAGTCCGTGGAGACGCAGGTCGCTCACAAAGGTGGCGCGGCGTCCTCCGTCCCGATCGTCGCGCTCGTCGATCAAGGCACCGCGTCGGCCGCCGAGATTCTGGCGGCCTCCCTTCACGATCACGGACGCGCAAAGCTCGTCGGTCTTCCGACCTACGGCAAAGGCACGGTTCAAACGTTTTACGATCTCGACGACGGCTCGGGCATGAAGCTGACGACGGCGCGCTACTACACGCCGAACGGCAACTCTTTGGAATCTAAGGGCATCGTCCCGGATGTTCGTATCGACGCTTTCACTCCCGAAGAGATCGTTGCAGGTGGCGGCAAGGGAGGTGGCGCGGGGAGTGGGAGTGGTGCCACAATCAATGAATCTGGGGCGGACGATCCACAACTCGCTGCTGCAGTGAAGCTGGCGAAGCAGTCACTGCACACGGGGAACAAGTAGTCCGCCCAACGGTAGATTTGTCGAAGCTTGGACTGGTACAACCAATAGACGTTGGGACTTCGATCGGTTTCGAAGGCTGACGGCTAGCCGCCACGGGGACGCATCCAGATGTTCAAGCTGGTGATCCAGGATGACGAGGGGAAGACTACGGTCGTCCCTCTGATCCGTGACGAGATCACGATCGGTCGAAAAGAAGGCAACACGATCCGCTTAACAGAGCGGAACGTCTCGCGCCGCCACGCCCGCATCCTGCGCAACAACGGCGAGGTCCAGATCGAGGATCTCGGCAGTTACAACGGAATTCGCGTCAACAACTCCCGGATCGCCGAGCGGGTCTCGCTGCGGGTCAGCGACCAGGTTCAGATCGGCGACTACAAGCTGTATCTGAAGGCCGAGGGCGTCGAGCAAGTCGATGATGCCCGCACGATGCCGATCGAGCGCATCGAGACCCCGACCGAGGCCATGCCGTCGGTCAATAACAACCCGACCGCACAGTTGCCGGCGCAGGCGCCACCCGCCGCGGCGGCTGCACCGGCTCCCGCGAGTCGCTCGCAGGTCGCGACCGCCGACACCGATCCCGCTGGGCGACCGGTCGCCACCGCCGCGCAAGTCGCCGCGCTCAATCCAACGACCGGCTACGGCAAGCTCGTGGTGGTCTCGTCCAACTTCGCCGGCAAGGAATTCGACCTGACGCGGCCGCAGATGATCATCGGGCGCACCGACGAGAACGACCTTGTCGTCAATCACCGGTCGATCAGCCGCAACCACGCGAAGGTCACACGCGATCCCGAGACGAGCCGCTACACGATCAGCGATCTGCAGTCGTCCAATGGCGTCCGCGTCAACGGGCAGGACTACGGCAAGGTCGAGCTGCGTCGCGGCGACACGGTCGATCTCGGCCACGTTCGCCTGCGGTTCGTCGAGCCGGGCGAAGACTTCGTGTTCTCGCGCGACGCGGTGATCGCCGATGTTCCCGAAGCCGGCGGCAGGCGCGGCATGTTCGTCGCGATCATCTTGGCGGTCGTCGTCCTCGGTGGCGTCGGCGCGTTCTTCGCGCTGAAAGGCGGCAAGGAAGCCACGCCCGTCGCAAATCCGACCAACGGCAGCACGGGCAAGGTCGAACGTCCGGTCGGCGAAGTCGGTTCGGATGCGACCACCGTCGCGGTCGGCAGTAATCCGGTCGCCGCGGAGATCGACGCAGGCTCGGCGAGCACCATGGTCGCCAACCCGACCAACGACAATGACCTCAAGGTCGAGTGCATGAAGGCGGCGACCGACCGCAAGTGGACCGATCTCCGCGACTGCGCGAACCGGCTGCAGAAGACCGATCCCGCGGCCGCCAAGGACTTCCTCGACACGGCGAAGTCCGAGCTCAACAATGACGCGCGCTACGGCAAGCTGATCGAAGAGATCAAGAACAAGAGCCTGCTGAAGGCGAACAAGATCCTCGACAGCATCGACGAGAGCTCGGTCTACAAGAAGCAAGCGCAGACGATGTTCGACACGCTCGAGAACGGCCTGATCGCGGACGCGACGCGCACGGCCCGGAACGACGTCAAGCTCCACAAGTGCGCCGACCTCGACCAGTACATCACCCAGATCCAGCAGTCGCAGGGCTCGAAAGTGGCGGACGCAGCTCGCGCCTTCAAGTGCGAGCAAGTCGCCGCGAACCCCGATCACGTCAACCCGAACCCGAACCAGAACCATACGGGCAGCAATACGGTTCCCGTGATCAAGGACAAGGAACCGCCATGCGACGCCGCGGACCTCGCCGAAAAGGGCAAGGCGAACATCAACGTCTCGGCCTTCGCAGCCGCGCTGTCGAACTTCGAGGCCTCGCTCAAGTGCAAGAAGGACCCGAACATCACCAAGCTCGCGTTCATGGCGGCTTGCCGCGGCAGTAACCTCAATAAGGCGAAGCAGTATTACGGGCAGTTGCCACCAGCGGCTCAGAACACGTTGGTCCAGATGTGCTTGATCAACAAGATCGACCCACGCTGATCCGTTCTCGGTGCCACGTGCTCGGTTGACTGTTCCGCTGTCACGCGCGGTACCAAAAGCCGAACGGCTGTTTGAGCATTTCGCGATCGTAAAGCGCGCGCCGAATTCCTTAGTGCTGCCGCTTGTTTGACCTCCGGGATCGGGAGGGTGTAACCACGACGGGGTCTGGGTGCACCATCTCGGAGGAGACATGTCTAAAAGCTTACGCTTACCTCTCGGTCTGGCCGTTCTCGGGCTCCTGGCCTCCTCGACTGCTGCCCACGCACAAGCGGGTGGCGACATCCCGATCGATACGTTCCGGCCCGCGATCGATTCTCGCGGATACCTGACGATCAACGCCTCGCAGGTCCTTGGCGACAAGGAGCTGTCGTTCGGTCTCGGCTCGCTCGATTGGGGGCATCACCTCCTCCACTTCGAGAGCGGCACGAACACGTACGACGTCCAGAACGTCGTCACGGCGACGCTGATCGCCGCGTTCGGTATTCACGCCGGTCCCGCAGAGCTCGAGTTCGGCGCGTCGGTGCCGTTCGTGATCATGAGCGGCGATCGCGGCCCCGACTTCAACGATCCTGCGAACCCCAACAACAACAAGTCGTTCAAGCTCGACGGCCAAGGCCTCGGCAACATCGGCCTGCACTTCAAGACCCGATTCTTGAAGACGAGCCGCGCGCCGCACGTCGGCCTCGGTGTCATCGCGAGCGTGTTCTTGCCGACCGCGAGCCCGAGCGGTAAGTGGCTCGGCGAGAACAAGACCGTCCCGCAGGTCCTCGGCATCCTCGACAAGGAGTTCGGCAAGCAAGGCCAGCTCCGCATCGCGATCAACGGCGGTATCCGGATCCGTCCCGAGTCGACGTTCAGGAACAACGACCCCTGCGACGGCGACATGGC
>JAQBQF010000125.1 GCA_028287115.1 Myxococcales bacterium | reverse complement strand
CGCCAGCGTGTCGACGAGCGCACCGAGCTCCTGCAACCGGGTGTCGAGGCACGTCATGCGCAGGCTCATCACATCCTGCGTCTGCTCGCCGCGCACGCGCGTGGCGGCGCACGTCTCGGTACGCGTGGCGACCCAGCGCGATGTGTAGTCGTCAAGCCGCGCCACCACGGTGCGCGCGGTGGCATCGGCAAACGGGGCGCCGCTGGCCGCGATGGCCGCGACGAGACTGGCGCGCCGCGCCGGATCCCACACGCCCGCGAGGTGCTGCGCCATGCCATCGCACGGCTGCGGCGGCGTGTGATGCAGCGCGACCGCGGTTGCGGCACCGACCGCGAGCAGGCCGGCGACCGGGATCCACCGCGCGCGTCGCGCCGGCGCGACCTGTGCGAGCAGCGCGTCGAGCGTCGGGAACCGGTCCTCACGGCGCGGTGCCATCCCGCGGCGCAGCGCCTTCCGGATCCGCCGCGGCACGCCGCGACGCCGCGGAGGCTCGCGCACCGCACCGCGCTCGACCGCGCTCGCGAGCGATGCGAGGTCGTCGCCCTCGAACGGCCGCGCATCGTAGAGCGCGACGTAGAGGGCCACGCAGAACGCGAACTGGTCCGTGCGCGCGTCGACCTCCTCGCCGCGGTGCTGCTCCGGCGCCATGTAGTGCGGCGTACCCATGACCGCGCCCGGTGTGGTCAGCGAGCCATCACTGCCGGCCCCGAGCTGTGCCCCCGCCGCCTCGCCCGGCTCATCGCGCGTCCGTGCGAGTCCGAAATCGACGACGCGCACGCGCCCGTCCTTGCCGAGCATCATGTTCTCGAGCTTGACGTCGCGATGAACGATGCCAGCGGCGTGGGCCGCGGCGAGCCCACGGCCCGCCTCGAGGAGCCGCTCGAGGATCTCGCGCGGCGAGTGACGCGCGGCCGAGCACCACCCGGCGAGTGTATCGCCATCGAGCATCTCCATCGCGATGAACAGCCGCTCACCGACGTGGCCCACGTCGTGAATCGCGACGACATTCGGGTGCGCCAGCTGCGCCAGCGCCCGGGCCTCGCGGCGCAGCCGCTCCTCGTACATCGTGCGTGCGGCGGACCCGCCGAGCCTCGGCGCGAGGATCTTGATCGCGACCTCGCGCCCGAGCTCGGGGTCGAGCGCCGCATGGACCACGCCCATGCCACCGGCGCCGAGCCGCGCACGGATCACGTAGCGCCCGACCTGGTCGCCGGACGCGAGCTCGTCCCGTACCACCGCGGGCGCCTCCTCGTCGGCGGCCAGCGTCGACTCCTCTCCGGTCCCCTCGCGCGCGAGCGACGACAGCACCCGGCGGCACTCGTCGCAGCGCGACGCGTGGTCCTCTGCCGTGGCGCGGAGCTCGGCACTCGCGCGCCCCTCGATCAGATCGAGCAGTGTGTCGGTTCCGAGGCAAGCACCGGCAGGCATCGGCGTCCGCCGACGGTATCATCCGTCACGCCGCCTTCGCGACCGTCCTCGCGGACGGACCGAGCAGCTTGCGGTTGGGGAGGGATCCGGACCGGAGTTCCGCTTCACGCGCTTCACGTGCATCGGGGAGGGATCCGGGAGGGATCCGGACCGGAGTTCCGCTTCACGCGCTTCACGCCCTTCACGGGGAGGGATCCGGACCCGGGGGAGGGATCCGGACCGGAGTTCCGCTTCACGCGCTTCACGCCCTTCACGCGCACCGCTTCACGCGCTTCACGCGCATCGATCGTCCGCGCCTCGGTCACGAGGTCCGCGATACTTGCTGAGCGCACGTGCATGTCGCGCCCTCGCGAGATCTTTCCAAAGCAGTTCTACATGCTCAATCGACGGTGCACGCAGCGGCTGTTCTTGCTTCGTCCCGACGACGAAACGAACAATGCCTTCATCTACTGCCTCGCCGTAGCGGCGCAGCGCTATGGCATCGACGTGATCTTGCCGGTCGCCGAATCGAACCATCACCACACCACGATCTTCGATCGACACGGACGCGAGCCAGAGTTTACCCAGCACTTTCACAAGCTCCTTGCTCGTTGCATGAATGCGTACCGTGGCCGGTGGGAGAACTGCGCGATCTGAAGGCGACGGTCGACGGCGAACTCGACGTCGCCGGGCCCGAGCTTGCGGCCGCCGTAGCGCCGCTGATCGACGAGTACGGCTCTACTTCAGGCCCTACGTGCTCGGCCGCGGCAAGCCGTACTTCGCCGGCGCGCGGCCGCCGCTGCGCCTCGTCGCCACGGACCGCGTCGGCGAGGACGTGGTCCGGCTGACCTACGTCCCCGCGTGAAGCGCTACTCGAGCGACGGCCGCGTGAAGGACTCGCCGCGCTGTGCGTCGCTGATCGGACGCTTACCGCTGCATTCCGGATCATGCATGCAGAACGAGCGCGTCCGATCCCTATTGAGCGGAGTATTCGTCGCGCAACACGGTCTCAACCGACTCTTCGCGCGGCGTCGTTCACGGGTTGCGTGACAAACCCCGGTGGGGTCTTCCCGGATAAGTAACAAACCCCGCTCGGGTCTTCTCAAACCCCGGTGGGGGGCGCTCCACCGACGGTGGTTCGCCAGTGAGGGTCATCGCCGTCGGCCCAGCGAAAGCCGCTGTGCTGTTCGAGGATCACCAGCAGGTACCGGGCAAGGCCTGACGAGCGCGGAACGATCGGCCGGACGTTGCGGACGCCGCGCATCGCGTCGGTGGGTTCGATCCCGTGTTTCCGCCACTCGAAAGGCGGGCGGTCCACCGCCCACTTGCGCAGGACCAGAGTGACGTGCTCGCGGAGCGTCATGTCGGAGCTGCGCCGTTTGCCGAGCGCGAGCTGCTTCGCCAACAACTTGGCGCCGCGTGCCCACCGATCGATCGCCGCGAGCACCGCCGGTATGACGTCAGCAACCGGCGTGGCCTCGAGCATCGCGCTCTCGAGCGCGGTCAGGATCGAGGCCTCGAGCCGGGCGCGCAGTGCGACGTCGAGCTCGGGCTTGCCGCCCGTGCGCGACCACTCGATCGGCACAGCCTTCTCGAACTGCTGCACGAACGCGAGCGGCCTGGGGGCCGCCTTCTGCAGCTGGTCGAACAGAGGGCTCGCGTGGAGGTCCTCCACCCCATAACGCTCCGCGAGCTCGTCGGGCAGCTCGGCCGAGCCATTATCTTCGCACACGTTCCGGAACGTCTCGAGGAACTCGAACGCGAGGTCGGCACGGGAACTGCGGCCTTTGTCCTTCGACTGCTGGAGATTCTCCTCGAGCAACTCGAGCAGCTTCTCGCGCAAGCGTGCAGGCATCTGGACCGGAGTGGACGCCATCGCTCAGCCCGCAAGCCTGACCCGCAGTCGAACCTCGAACCGCTCACCAGACATTAGTGCTCGACGGTAACATTCGCGCTGGATTTTTCAGCTGTGATGAGCCGACGATCAGATATCGACTGACCCCGATCGGGACATCTTAACTCCAGGCGATCGTGACGAGCTCCTTGAGACGAGTCGGGTCGCTCGCCGAGGTCTTGCACATGAACCCGCTCTTGTGGGCGAAGTGCACGTCCGGCTGGCTCTCGACCCGCGAGAAGTCGAGGCGGGGATGGTCCTCGTAGCGGCCGATGCCGAAGCCTTCCCCGCGTCGGTCCGGGTACACGATCGCGGCGATCACGCCGTCGAGTTTTCGCGCGCGGATGTAGCTGCCGAGCATGGAGCTGGGCTCGTCGGCGCTTTGCTCGGTGCGAGGCAAGAACAGCGCCTCGATGAGGTCCTCTCCACAAGGAATCGTCCACCGCTGAACGCGCTGGTCGATGAAGTCGAGGCGCTCTCGGGCGACGCGTAGGTACTCGAGCAAGTCATCGCCGACCATCTTCATGAACGCGTAGAGCGGATCGGTGGGCTCGAGCCGGGTCGTCTCTGCGAAGCGACGCAGCAGGGTCATATCGATCGGTGAGTTGAGCTGAGAGATCGCGCGACGCGGCACGCCCAGCCACTCGCCGGTCTTCTTGGGTCCTCGAGAATCGAACCACTCCGCGGTCTCGAGCCAGTCACAGAACTGCAGCGCGTCCTGGTAGAGCCCCAGATGATCGAGGACCAAGCTGAGCGCGCACGTCGGAGCGTGGTCGCGGGCAAAGTGGTGATGGTCGAAGTTCGATCGCGCCGGGTCGTGGACCCCGCCGATGTCGACGACGGCCACCTGCGGATCCTCGAGCTCCGCCGGCGTTGGGTCACGTCTGACGATGGGACAGCCATGGAGAGACGCGAGGACACAGACGGCGAGAAGGTCATCTTTGTGTGCGCCGCCGGGATGAGTGACGATGATGTGCACGGTGGTCGCGCACCCTAGCATCTCCCTATTCGAGCGCTGCATCGATCATCGTCAGTGCGAGCCAGTTCTCGACGAGCTCACGCGCTGACTGCGTCCGATGCGCCGGTACCGTGATCCGGTGCCGCCAGCCGCCATCTCCGGTGAGCTCGAAGCGGCCCCACGAGCGGATCGCACCGAGTGCTTCGAGATCGCGCAGCAGCCCGCGAGCGACGCCGTCGTAGCGTCCGCGCGTGTGATCATCGTCGCCCGCAATGATCAGCGTCGTACCGGCGGGTGGATCATCGGCGAGATCGACGATCCGATCGATCGCGTCCGCGTCGGTCGCGGCATCGCCGATCGCACGCACGGCGGAGCGCGCCTCGGCGAACAGCACGACCGCCGCGCGCTTGGTCAGGCGCGCGACATCGCGTGCAGGTGGCGCCGGCGCCGAGATGTAGAACGGCTCGGGCTCGCCGCCGCGAGTGCCCTCAAAGCCGACCCGCGCTCCGAGCGCGAGACGCGACATCCAGCGCAACCAGGCCGGCACGGCCGCGCCGAGTGGCACCACGCGCAGCTCGGGATCTGTGACGAGCGGCACCGCGAGTAGTAGCGCCCAGCCGAAGCTGCCGAACCAGCCGAGCCCGTTGTGACCGAGCGCGCGTGCACGCACGAACCGGCGCACGTGCGGCCAGGCGGCCTGGAACACCTCATCGCGCCCGTGATCGCGAAGGTGTGCGGCAAGCAGCGCCGCGTCGCGCGGGCCGGCACGCATGCGGCGCGCGAGATCGCCGTCGCCGGTCACCACCGTGACATCCACCTGTACACCCTCGAGCATTCCGTGCATGCGCGGCGGCAGCGTCGGGATCGGCGTCAGCCCGAGCGCGGCGGCAAGTCGCGCCGGATCGTCGCCCGAGACGAGCACATCGACGTCGTTAGCGTGAGCCGGTGCGTAGACACTCGACCCGTACGCCTCGACAACCGCACCCGGATCCGCGACGGCGCGCACGCGCGCGAGTACGCGCGCCGCGACTGTGGACGCAGGATCGTGCGGTGACTCCGTCATCGAGGCACCGAGGGTCGCATTGATCGCGTACGACGTCTCGACCTTCCAGCCGCAGCCGACGACCGGCTCGAACGAGTGTTTGACCAGCATCGCGGACGAGAACATCCGGCGAGAACATCCGGACCGGGGTTGGTTGGCCCTACGGCCTCACCCCCGCATTCCGAAGGTGTCACGGCATTCGCGATGCGTGCGGCGGCGGCCCGAACAGGACATCTGCCAGACGATCGAGATCGATCTCCCGTGGGTTGACGTGATCGTGCTCGACCTCGTGATCGGTGAGCTGCGCGAAACGTTGCGTATCTTCGACCTGCACGCTTGCAACCTAGAGGTGCTGAATATGGGCACGCCCGCTGACATTGTTGGCGGGTTCTGTGTCGGGGGAATCCGGGATGATCGGGACCGGGGTTTGTTTCTTGATCGGGCCGGAGAGATTTCAGGTTGACGAAGGCTCGCTCATCAGGTAACCAATTGGCTACGTGTTGACCATAGCCAACAGGCTCGCTCGTCGACGTCACTCGAACTCGATAAGTAGCCAACTGATTACTCATAAGTGTGACGACCATGCACCGTGCCCAAGCCCACACCGACGTCTTTCGCGCGATCGCCGACCCCACGCGGCGCGCCATCCTGGATCGTTTGCGAGCCGGTCCGGCACCTGTCAACGCGCTGGTCGACGACTTCGATCAAAGTCGTCCGGCGGTGTCAAAACATCTTCGCGTGCTGCGATTGGCGCGGCTCGTGACCGAGCAACGGCTTGGGCGCGAGCGGATCTATCAACTACGTGTCGCGCCGCTTCAGCAAGTGTCGGGCTGGCTCGAAGGCTACCGTTCGATGTGGCAAGTGGGCCTCGATCAACTCAAACGGCATCTGGAGGAAAATCCGTGAGTGATGCAGTCGCGTCATCGCGCGCACGATCGATCGCGGATCTCGCGGCGGGGACGATCCTCGCAACCGTCGAGATCGCGACAACGGCGGAACGCGTCTTTCAAGCCATCACCGATCCTCGCGAGCTGATGACCTGGTGGGGATCGCCCGACGCGTATCGGGCTCACGCGTGGGAATCGGACCTCCGAGTCGGAGGACGTTGGCGCGCGGAGGGCAAGAGCGTCGACGGCAAACCCTACGCGGTCTGGGGCGAATTCCTCGAGATCATCCGGCCACGCAAGCTCGTGCACACGTGGTTGCACGACTGGGATGCACCGCACGCAACACCGACGAAAGTGACATACACGCTCGACGACGTCCCCGGTGGGACGCGGCTTACCGTCCGTCACGAAGGGTTTATGGGGCGGCCCGAGTCCTGCGATGGCCACTCGAAAGGTTGGGAGGGCGTCTTGGGTTGGCTCGGCTCGCACTTGGACTCGAGCTCGAGACCGGGGCTCTAGATGGAGACTTCGATGCCCCCGATCACGAGGCCATCGCACTCATTGCGATCGCGCTACTTCAATCCGTTTCGACTCGCCAGCTACCTCCTCATTCTATTCACCATCGGCCACACGCTCGGTGCCGTGATCGCCACGCCACGGTTCGGTTCGGGCAGCGACGCCGTCGTGTCGGCGATGAAGACCGTCCACGTCACTGCGCAGTCCGCCGATTGCACTTGGTACGGCTTCTATCGAGGCTTCGGCGCGATGATCTCGATCTACTTCGTGTTCTCGATCGTGCTCACGTGGCACCTGGGTGGGCTTAGTGCTCGCGATCGTCGGGCCCTCGCTCCTGTCACGTGGGCGCTATTTGCAACGTACGTCGGGAACGCCGTGATCGGGTGGGTCTACTTCTTCCCAACGCCCCAGATCTTCTCGACCATAATCGCCGTGCTGCTGGGGCTCGGATGCATGAACCGACAGCAGCAGGAGAGAGCGAATGAGTAAGGGACCCGAGTACACGTACGTAACCGTACGATCAGCGACGTCGGCTACGCTATAGGCGCGTGCCTCGCACGTCGGGACGAGCGTGTGCAGCCCGGCGATCGGCCTCGCGTCGCCGACGAACCGGGCACGTGCGCGTGATACGTTCGCCGCGTGTGGACGTCACTGCGGATCGCGATGGTGCTCGTGTCTATGGGATGCGCAGGCTCGAACAACACCACGGCACCGGCGAGTGCCTCCGCTGCCCCCAGTGGCGCTCCAATACCGGCTGCCGCTCCGGAATCGGGCGCCGGCGTCGATGCCGCAGCGAAGACCGACGAAGACTTGCGTCCGAGCACGCAAGCGATCGCCGAGGGGGTGATCACGACAAGTCCCGAGCTGGATGTCATGATGATCCGGCGGAACATTCGGACGCGCCTCGAAGGGATCCGCGGGTGCTACCGTGAGCTCTCGACCAGCCAGCCCGCAGTGAACGTCGCGACGGTTGTCAACGTGAAGTTCACGATCGCCCCCAACGGGAGCGTCGTCGCGACCACAGCGCGCGAGCTCGGATCGACGTTCGAGGTGTGCATCGCCAAGACGTTCTCGCAGATGCGATTTGCGAGCACGCCGGCGCGAACGGGGAACGTGCAGGTGACGTATCCCGTGCAGTTCGTCGTTGCCCGGAAGTGACCTGGCTCGTCGGCAACCGTCGATCTGCGACGTCGCTGATCGGCGCCGCTGATGCAGGCTACGCGTCGGCGCGAGCGCGCGCCCACGGGCCGCGCAGCAGCTCGTCTAGCCGGCGCTTGGGATGATCCTGCACGCGCGGGATGACGTCGGCGAGATAGGCAAACGGGTTGCTCCCGCGCGCCTCGCACGTCGAGACGAGCGTGTAGAGGCCGGCGATGCTCTTGCCTGCCTCGACGTCGCCGACAAAGAGATAGTTCTTGCGGTCATGCGTAGCTCCGCATAACCGCAATTATGCCGAGTCCCGGATTATGCGGAGCGGCCGTGTAATCGTCGTCGCGGCTGGCAGTCCGCCACTTCGCATAATCAGAGGCGTCGAAGAAACGCGACCAGCCGCGGTTGCGCCTTGCGTCCCGGTCTCCGAACCGTTGGCGAATGCAGGCGGTCGAGCGCGCGCTTCTTGGTCGCTAGATCGGCATCGAGGTACTGATGAGTGGTCTCAATGCTCTCGTGGCCAAGCCACATGGCTATCACCGACAGATCGACACCAGATTGCAGGAGGTGCATCGCCGTGGTGTGTCGGATCGTGTGGGGCGAGATCTGGAGCTTGCATCATTCCGGACCGGAGTTAGTTTTTGGGCGATCGCTCGGCCGACAACCCGACGCTTTCACTAACCCCGGGTCCGGATCTTTCTCGCTTTCACTAACCCCGGTCCGGATCTTTCGGGATCTTTCACAACCGGACGCTTTCACTAACCCCGGTCCGGATCTTTCACGCTCGGCCGACAACCGGACGCTTTCACTAACCCCGGTCCGGATCTTTCACCGGATCTTTCTCGATCGATGACGCACACCCGCTCGACGTAGAGCTAATGCACCTTGCGAGCCGATGCGTGCTACCGATCGCTTGCCCGAACGAACCGGACTCGTAGAGCTGTTATCTGAGGCGTTCGCGCGTAGCATGCGAAGTCGTAGTCGTGAGCTGTCAGCAGTACCGTCGGCGCCATGCGACTCTCCACGGACCGTTGGCGCTCGCCGGCGCGCTCTGCCTGGTCGCCTGCGGCCGCGTGAGCTTCGATACCGTGAACGACGGCAACGAATGCCAACCGTGCGCGACCGGCGAGGCCTGCGGCCCGACGCTGACATGCGTCCCCGCCGTCGCCGCGACCGGCGGCCTCATCGGATATTGGCCGCTCGACGAAGCCGCGGGCGCCACCGAGTTCCGCGACCTCTCGGGCAACGGCAACACCGGCAGCTGCGCCACCTGCCCGACCGCGGGTGTGCCGGGTATGCGGGGGACCGCCGTCGAATTCGCGAACGTGGGATTGGGCGACGCGATCGGCGTCGGCACCGGGCCGTCGCTGACGACGCTCTCCTCGCAGCTCACCGTCAGCGGGTGGGTGAAGCTTCGCGCGTACTCGTCGTACGACTACATCGTCTCGAACGATCGAGACTGCTGCGGCACGTACAACGGGTTCTCGCTGTGGGCGGCCCAGTACGGGGACGAGCCGGGCCTCCAGCTCTGGAATGGAACCGCGACCGCGGACCTCGTCAAAGGTACCAGCCGACTTCCACTCGCGGAGTGGCACCTCGTCACGAGTAGCTACGACGGAACCGAGATGCGGATCTATGTCGACGGCGCGCTCGTCGGCACGTCCGCCCGCATCGGTGGGTTCTCTACCCCTCCGAGCTTCGAGACCCGGATCGGTGCGATGGGATACGATCGGATCTACGGGATCAAGGGCGTGATCGACGAGGTGATGATCTTCAGCCGGGCACTCACCTCCGCTGAAATCGCGACGCTCTACCACTACTATACGGGCTCATGAGGCCGCGCCGGGACTGACGATTCGCAGCCGGGTCGCTCGTGACGGAGACCGGCTAGACGCATGCAGGCTCCGGAATCACCTCCTGCACGATCACAAGGGGAGAAGGGATGCGGCGAGTCCGAATGCCGGACCGAGCGAGGGCATCATGAAGTGGTCGATCGCACTCACTACAGATGATTCCACCGTGACGACATGAATCGCGCGCAAGAGATGTGGTCCACCTGCCGACGCGGCGCGATAGAAACCGAATGCAGGTTGACCATTCGCACTGGTGGGAACCATCCGGATCGCACGCTCCGGTAGGCCGGCAAACATGCGCTCGTAGAACTCGATGTTCGCGTCGCGACCGTCGATCCAGGTTGGCGATGGAGGCATTGAAGTCCGGATGTCGTCTCGCAGCAGTGACAGCAGAGCGTTGACATCGGCCTGCTCGAACGCCTGCATGTATCTGGACAGGAGCCCCGGCGCGATCTCCGTCCCGTGGTTAGTAGTGTGGCGTGCATGCACTGCCTCGCGCGCGCGAAACAATGCGCTGTTCGCCGCGCTCACGGTCAGGTTCAGCGCTGTAGCCGTTTCGTTCGCCGACAACTCCGCGACGTCGCGCAGGAGCAACACCGCGCGCTGGATAGGCGTGAGCCATTGCAGCGCTGCGACGAATGCGAGCGCGATACTCTCGCGTCTCGAACAGGTCTCGCGCGGATCTGTTGCGTGGTCGAGCCAAGCGCCCGGCATCGGCTCGAGCCAGGTCGCTTCGCTCGCGGCAGGGGCGATGGGAGTCGACGGGGCCGCTGCAGGACCCAAGTCGAACGGCATCGCACGGCGTGGTCTGCGTGCAAGCTCGTCGAGACAAGCGTTGGTCGCGATGCGATACAGCCATGCGCGAACCGATGTGGCATCGCGCAGACCCGACCGCGCTTTCCACGCGCGCAGAAGCGTTTCCTGGACGAGATCGTCGCTGTCGGTCGAGGATCCGAGCATCCGATAGCAGTGCAGGCGCAGTGCTCGACGATGAGGTTCGACGATCCGAGTGAAGTCGTCGTCTTGGCCGACGCGCACGGATGCGATGCTACCAGCTCGTGCAGGCCGACCAATCATCCGGCGACGTACATGCGGCCCTCATGCGCGAGCTGGATCGCGACCTCGGGTGAAGCGGCGAGAAGCACGAGCCACTCTCTCCGTCCGGCGACCGCGGCCGGTTGTAATGGGAATCCCGACCCGATCGCGGATGAGCGCCGATACGCGCGCGGATGGAAGCTTGACGACGAGCTCGTCCCGATGGTCATCGCGCTGGCGACACCAACGTCCGGAACGCTGCCGTATCGAGGATCACACGACCGGCGACGAGCGCCCCATCGCGGACCGTGTGCCATTCACAACAGGTCACCGACCCGGATCCAAGCGGCGTCTGCAGCCGGAGGTCGAAGATCGAGCACACGTCGTTGTCTTCCTGCCACTGGTGCAACATGTCGTACCCACGCACGATCGGCGCAAGCCGTCCGGCACTTTCGAAGAACGCGCGCTTGTCTGACGCGTCGACGAACGGGCCCTTGAACCTGAAGTCTTCGGCGACATGCGTCCCGGCCCGTGCGAAATCACCTGCGTAAAATGCGGACAGGTACTCGTTCACCAGCTTCTTGGCGTCTGTCATGGATAACTCTCCTCCCCGTATGACTGCGCCGAGCATGAAAACTGTTCGCGCATTCCCCGTCCCGCTCCGATCCGGCTGCGGCGTAGCGAGAGACATGGCGTGCTCACGCGAGGAGGCCGCGTAAAGCGCGGGAGAACGCTGGTGGCGGTGCAGCGTGTCTTGTTCACGAAACGTTCATCGAGACACCGCCGATCAATCACGGCACCTCCAAGCTCGACCATCGCTACGCCACCGCGGAGGGTGTCGAGCGAACCGCGAACGCGCCGCAGGATCCGGGCCGCAGTTGATTTCGGAGGCTTCGTGCGATACGCGGGACATATGTGGCGCGTCCAATTCATCGTTCTGCTCGCGGCGGCATGCGGCGGGTCTCACGACAGCAAGCCGGTGCGCAGCACGAGCACGGAACCCTGCCAGCAGTTCGCGGACAAGGCGTGGGCCGTGATTCCTCAGGTGCCCGAGGTCGCTCAGCCAAAGATCAGCCGGGACGAATTCGTAAGGCTATGCCGCGATCACCAGGCGACAACGCCGGGCCCGGTCGACCCGATGTTCGTCTGTGTCGCCGCTGCCCAGGACGAGGCCGCGGTGAAGGTATGCCTCATCGAGGCCGGCAAGCGCCTCGAGAAGAAACAGATGGACGAATTCATGGGGCCTCTTTATGACGACGGGTTCGCGCCGACTCATTGGGAGCCCGCGTCTCATTGAGGGAGCTGGAAAGATGCGGATTGCGTCGCTTGCGAGCAGGCGGTTGTTGAACAAATCCCGGCCGGGTCTCTCGCATCGAGCATGTTCGTGATTGGGGATGTGATCGATCCAGAACTCCGGACGGCATGGTGGCCGTTATCACGACCATGATGGAGTTCGATGAACCATCGCTCGTGGCAGCGCTCGGACAGCTTCCTCAACGACATCGAGTCGCGTTTGCTTCGTCATGCGCAGAGCGGCTCATGCCGGCCTATCAGGCTTTCTCCAGACAATCTGGGATAGGTGATGCGACCGCACTACGGGCGACCCTTGACCGGCTATGGGATGATCTTGCCGGTAACGTGATGACTGATACTGAGTTGCAGCGCGAAATCAACAGAAGCATGAAGCTCATCCCGCCGGACGATGAAGGAACTACGGTGCCATACGCGGCAGCTGCGGAGGATGCCGCATCAGCGCTAGCCTTCGCTCTGAGATGCCGGCAGAGCGGTCGCAGTCAAGAAGCCGCCCGGTCCGCGGGCCGTGCTTACGAGGCGCTAGATGCCTACGTGATCAACCGCGAGGACATCGACACGAGCGCTCCTGGCGGCGAGGCGCGAGTGCTCGCACATCCGCTTATCCAAACCGAATTCGCACGCCAGCAGCAAGACCTGGCCGACCTATCTCGGGATGGTGTCCTAGGTAACGTGGCGCCCCGGCTCCGAGCCAGAGCGAACATCGAATCTGCGTCGTTCTTTGGAGCATTGCCAGATTCTGACGGCGTCTGATCGGAGCTGTATCGAGCCTCGATAGGATTTCGTGGAGCTTGCCTCGTACGCGTGAAGGATCGTGAGCGATCTAACCGACGATTCGCGGCTGTCCACGCACCGCGAATCGCGCGCATGACGTGACGACGAGTATCACGCGCGATCGCGTACGTCAGTCGGGCACGACGACGCCGGTCGCCGCGGAATCGAGCATGCTGCCGAGGTTGGCAACCTGCGCATCACGGCCGGCGAGCTGACCGGTGGCCATACCGAGCCAGTTCCACTCGATGAACCGAACGATCGACGAGTGCTCCATGACGACATGCGACACCTTGTTCGCGCTCGCGAAGGGCCCGACGGCGAGGAGCGGCACGCGCGTGCCGTACGGCTGGCCGTCGACGCCGGGCGATGGCGGCGCGACGTGATCGAAGAAGCCGCCGCCCTCATCCCAGGTGATCAGCACGAGCGTGTCGGGCGCGTACGCGCTGGCCTTCACGGCGTCCACGATACTTCCGACGAACTTGACGCCGTCGGAGATCGTCGTGTACTCGCCGGGGTGCTCGCTGTGGTAGCCGAGGCCGCGTACGAACACGACCTGCGGCAGCGCGTCATTCGCGAGATCGCTCGCGAGTTGCGCGTAGTCGTGGAGCACGTGCGGATCGTCGCGAAGGTTCGCGTAGTAGTCGATCGGCACGTCCGAGGGGTCGAAGTCGCATGGATAGAGCCCCAGCCCGAACGGACAGTCGCTCGGAGCCTTCGGACAACGCCCTTGCTTGCTCGCGTCGACCATCGCCTGGTAACCCTCGACGTAGAACGCCCAAGACACGCCGGCGGTGTCGAGCACATCGCCGATCGTCGGGCCGGTAAACGACATCGCCTGCGCGATCACGCTGCAGTCCTGGCCGATCGCCTCCGGCTTGAAGGCATTGTCGAGAAACACGAACTGCGCGCGGACGAGATACATGTCGTTCGACGAGCTTTGCCCGGCGATCGGCTGGAAGTAGCGGTCGCCGAGCGCACCCGCCGCGGCGAGCTGACGGTACGGTGCGACGACCGTCGGATCGGCGTACGCGAAGTGACGCGGATCGGAGCACGTGCCGGCGCCGCTCACGTACCGATCCATCAGCCCGCCGTGGGTCTCGGCCAGCTCGCAGGCTTGCGTGTGGTCCGGGTCGAACGCGGCATTCGAAGTGTCGTCTAGGACGATCGGTGGCGCGCCGGACGGGTCGTGCGCCGGGCCGGCTTCACAGCAGCTCGGCCCGTCGGTGCAGGTGGGATTCGAACCCGTCGCGGCGGTGCAGTAGCGCCCGAAGTAGCTGTCGAACGTATGGTTCTCCTGCACGACGATAATGAGGTGGTCGATCTTCGAGACCGGGCATGGCCCGTCGCAGCTACCGGGCTTGCGCGAAGAGGTACCGCACGCGAACACGAGCACGAGCACGAGTAGGCCGAAACGCATCGTCGAATGGTACACGTCTCGACGACTCAAGAACGTGTAGACGTTCAAGACGTCGCGTCGTCACGAATGGTTCCTTGGCACGTGCCTCGATCGCGCACGAGCTCCGACGCTCGCGAAGGTCGCCTCGCGTCACGACCCACACGATGACGGACTACTAAAGAGCGCTGCCCGATTCAAGCCGCGGGCCGCCCGCCAGATCGAGAGTCAGATCGACAGCCGAAGTCCGAGCGTCTCGCGGAACACGAGGATACTCGTCGCCACGACGCGCTCGAACGCCGCCGCGCCTGCGAGCTGCACCGAGAACCATCGCGTCCGGTTCCATTCGATACCCGCCCACAGCTCGCCACCGGTGGCCGATCCGTCCTCGGTGTTCGGATCGCCCTTGCCCGTGTGGTGCGGGTCGTCGCCCCAGTCGTGACAGCACGCGACCGTCAGCGGAAAACCGACGAGCGTGCGCCCGATCCCGACGTAGCCAACGCGAATCCCACCGCCGACGTAAGGCACCCATCGCTGGTCGTCGTGGGTGCGGAACCGATAGAGCGCGCCGGGGATGATCGCGAGCTCGCCATATCCCGCTCCGTTGCCAAACCCGCCCTCGCCGAACTCGATCGGCATGTGCAACGACCAGTTCGGCCCGAGGTCATAATGGAGCGCGATGCCGAAGTCGATGCCTGCGACCTTGCCGTGCGAGGTGACCGCTTGCAGCGACCCGAGGTTCAGCGGCTCGAGGGAGATGCCCTGATGAAACAAGCCGGACCGTTGCAGCGGCCCTTCGTCGGTCGACAAAGCTTCAAGTCCCGGTTGGGCGTGTACGCGCGCGGAGACGAGCGCGAGACAGATCACGAGGCCCAGGCGCATGTGTGAACCCTAACATCATCGACGGTCGACGCCGGACCGGGGTTAATTTTTCGGGGGACGATCGTCGACGCGCCGGCGCACAGCCACGTGCTTCACAGGTGACGGAATTTTTCGCGATGAATACGGGCTCCGGCCCGGAGTTTGACGACCCCGACCAGGGTTAATTTTTCGCGATGAATACGGGCTCCGGCCCGGAGTTTGTTGCCGTGGCGATCGGAACACGAACGTCCGATGTCCGCTGGCAGCGTCCGCAGCCCGGCCGGACAGAACGTGGTCGTTCATGT
>JAQBQF010000109.1 GCA_028287115.1 Myxococcales bacterium | reverse complement strand
GGCCGCAGCCGGCTCATCGCGTCTCCATATCACGGAGCGTCCCCACGGCCGATCTACGAGCCCGTCGGCACATCGGATCGAGACCTGAACGAGGACGGTGCACCCGGCCGCTACCTACGGTCGATCTGTAAACTCGCGAAATTGCACGCTGCGCCGTAGATTCCGGCCAAGGTCATGCGCCGTTCGGTCACGCCTTTGGTTTCGCCGCTGACGGTGGCGTTGTCGGTCTTCCATCCGGTGGACTCGCTGGCGGCGCCTGTTGCCCGCACGTTGCCAGACCCGCCGGCGCCGTGAGCTTGAACTTCGACGGATCGAGCGGAACGTTGATCTTTCGCTCACCCCAGTCGACGAGCAGATCTTGTTTTTCGGCCGGCGACTTGAAGCTCGTCTTCGCGGGAAGCCGCTGACCATCGACATCGACGAAGTCGGCGTTCGTGACGCTCCACTTGATCTTGCCGTCGGGCCCCGAAAGCTCGCTCGAGATCACATCGAGCTTGCCGTCCTTCGCATCGATCACGAGCGTCTGCTTACCCTCGGGGCCGGTGAGCGCGACGCGCTCGTAGCCTTTGTCGGCATCCCACGTCACGGTGCCCGTCGCGTTCGCGAGCACCGGCGGCGTGCCGAGTGCGAGGTGCACGAAGTCATCGGGCGCGAGCTCGAGGTGAAAGAACTGCGCGATCGAGCGCTGATCGCAAGGCCCGGTCAGCGCGCAGTTGTTCTGATAGTCGACGTACACGAAGTTCGCCCCATCGCACGCCATCTCGGCCAGCGTGCTCCCGCCCGCCGGCGACAGTGCCGCGAACCGGACCTTCGCGCCGGTCGTTCCCATCACGAGCACCTCGCCCTTCGCGCGCTGATTCGCGAGCCAGTAATCCATCGTGCTGTCGGCTGTGAACGAGGTCCGCGCCTCGCGCACCTTCGCGAGCCGATCGAGGATCTCCGCGACGGTCAGCTCCGGATAAGGCCGCTTCACGCCACCATGAGGACCACATGCGAGCACCACCACTGCAAGCAACACCAAGCGCATGCTGCAGTGATAGCAGCGCTGCGCTACGGATGCAGCGTGATCGACTGCGCAGTTGGCCCATCGAGCGGATGATCGAGCTTCACCCCATTCGCCGACAGATCGAACGCGAAGATCGCGAGGTACTCGCCCGTCGACAAGCTCGCCGGATCGTCCGCCGGCATCTGCTTGGTCGCCCACGCGAACACGTCCGCGGCCGTGTGAAAATCGACATCGCGCTTCGCACCCGCGCGTGGCTTCAGCGGGAATGCGTCTTTGCCGACGACGGCGGGGCCTTTGTCGGAGACGCCCTGCCCCGCATCGCCGTGACACTTCGCGCACTTCGCGACGTACAGCTGCTTGCCCTGTTCGATCTGCGCGGTGACCGTGAGGGCTGCGCCCGGCGAAGGGGTCGCCGCCGGCGGCGAGCTATGACAAGCGGAAACTAACAAGATCAAGGACGCGTACTGCTTCATGCCGAGTAGACAGGGATCTCGGCCATCACGTTACGCATGATCGCCGCGGTGATCCGATCGCACCTCTCGCCATCGAACGAATAGAGCTCGCGCGCTTCCTTCGTCATGCTCTCGACGAGCGACGCCGCCACCGCCGCACGTGCGCGATGCAATCGGACGCGCACGGCTTCTTCGGTCAGGCCGAGGCAGGTCGCGGTCTCCGCGGTATCGAGCTCGAGGACATCGCGCAGCACCATCACCTCGCGATTGCCTTGCGGCAGCTGCTCGAGGCAGGCCTGCAGGAGCGTGCCCAGTTGCGTGCGCTCGAGTGCGTCGTCGGGCGATCCACCGCCCGCGGTGTCCTCGACCTCGGCGATGACCGGACGCTTGCGCTGGTGAGCGATCGCCGCATTCACCGCGATCCGCGTCGCCCAGGTCGAGAACGCCGCGTCCCCACGAAATTGCGAGAGATGCCGATAGATATCGAGCCACGTCTGCTGCAGGACATCCTCGGCCTCGTCATCCGAGCGCATCACCGCGCGCGCCGCGCGGAACAGTCGCTGGTTGTGACGGCGAACCAAGATCTCGAACTCGTTGCGGTTACCCGCAACCACACGCTCGACGATCTCGCGATCCGTGAGCTCGCCGACTGCGCTCGCAGGGAGGATCATGCCGATTAGAGAGGGTATTCCGTCCCCGCGTTACACGCGATCTTCTACCGCAACAGCGCGAACAAGAACGCGAACTGATCCGCGACACGTTCGACCTGGGACTTCACCATGTCGGCTCCGCCGTGGCCGCTGTTGCGTTCGATCCGCAACAGCACCGGAGCTTGACCGGTCTGTGCCGCTTGCAGCGCAGCGGCGAGCTTGCGTGCATGCGCCGGATCGACGCGGTCGTCGTGATCGGCCGAGTCGAACAGCACCGCGGGATAGCTGCGCGGTCCGCCGTCGACGGCGACGCGATACGGCGAATACGCGTAGAGCGCCGCGAACTGCTCCGCATCGTCGGCGGAGCCGTACTCCGGCACCCACGTCTTGCCCGATCCGGACAATTGGAAGCGCAGCATGTCGAGCAGCGGCACCGCGCAGATCACGGCCTTGAACAGCTCCGGGCGCTGCACGAGCACGGCACCGGTGAGCAGGCCGCCGTTGCTGCCACCGGAGATCGCGAGGTGCGCCGGCGAGGTCCAGCGTTCGCGCGCGAGATACTCCGCGGCCGCGATGAAGTCGTCGAACACGTTCTGCTTCGCGAGCAGCATGCCCGCCTTGTGCCAGTCCTCGCCGTACTCGCCGCCGCCGCGCAGGTTCGGGATCGCATACACGCCACCTCGCTCGAGCCACATCGCGCGCGACGATGCGAACGCAGGCGTCATGCTGACGTTGAAGCCGCCATAACCGTAGAGGATCGTCGGATTCGTGCCGTCGCGCTTCGCGTCCTTGCGGTGCAGCAGGAACATCGAGATCTTCGTGCCGTCCTTCGACGGATAGAACACCTGCTCGGTGACGAAGCTCGACGTATCGATCGGTAGCTCGATCTTCGACCACGGATCGACCTTGCCGGTCTTGATCGAGGTCTTGTAGATCACCTGCGGCTCGGTGAACGACGTGTAGCTGATGTATCCGGTGTCTTCGTCGGGATTTCCGGAGATCCCGCCCGCGGTACCGAGAGGCGGCAGCTCGATCTTGTGGACGAACTTACCGTCGAGATCGTGGATCGCGATCTCGTTCGCCGCGTTGCGCAGGTACGTCAGCACGAGGTGCTCGCCGACGACCGACAGGCTCTCGAGCGTCGCATCGCTCTGCGGGACGATCTCTTTCCAACCTGCGCGATCCGGATGCTTCGGATCGACGGCGAACACCCGATAGCGCGGCGCACCGTCGTTCGTCATCACGTAGAACCTGTCGCGCCAGATCGTCAGATCGAAGTTCGCGTCGACCCCTGCGACGAGCGGCGTCCATCCCGATGCAGGCTTGCGCGCATCCTTGAAGTAGAGGTCCGAGGAATTCCAGCCGTGCTGGATGCCGGCGGTCAGCCAGTGACCATCGCGCGAGATGCCGCCGCCGATGAACGTCTTGGCATCGTGCGTCGCCTCGTGAACGACCGGGTCCTTGCTCGAATCTCCGCCGAGCGGGTGAAAGCGCACCTCGGCAAATCCCGGACGCTCGGCGATCGAGACGGCGTCACCGACCGGCGGCACCCACGTGTAATAGAAGCCGTGACCGTCGGGCGTCCATGAAGCCGCGGCGTACTTGGTGCCTTCGATGACATCTGCGAGATCTTTACCCGCGACGACATCGAACACGTGCATCACGGTCTCGTCGGAGTTGTGCTCGCTGATCGTGTACGCGACGTACTTCCCATCGAGCGTCGGCCACCAGCCATGCAAGCCCTTGCTCCCGTCGGTGCTCCACGCGTTCGGGTCAAACAGCACGTGCTCCTCGCCATGCTCGCCCTGCTTCCAGTAGACGATCGTCTTCTCTTTATCGACGTGCTTGCGCGTGTAGAAGTACCGGCCCTTGCGATGGAGCGGCGCGCCGATCGCATCGTAGTAGAGCAGCTGCTTGATCCTCGCAGCGAGCTCGTCGCGACCGGGCAGCTTCGCGAGCTCCGCGCGCGCGAAGTTGTCTTGCGCGGTCATCCAGGCTTGCACGTCTGGACTGTGCTCGTCCTCGAGCCAGCGATACGGATCGGCAATCTGCCTGCCGTGAATCGTCTCGACGAGGGTGTCCTTGCGCGTCGCCGGCCAGGGGTGTGCGGGGGGCATCGAGACCTCGAGTGAATGCACGGGTTCAGTCAGCTTTGTAGGCTCGTGCGGCAATTTCGCGGGGCCGCCGCAGGCGGTTGCAGCGACGATCAAGACAGCGACCTTCCGCATGCAGCGATGTAGCACCCGTTAGGGGTTTGGCGTGCCGTATCGCGGCAAGTCGACGCGCCACTTGCCATCGACTCTCAACAGATCGAGACGCGCCCGTCCGGACGGCGAGACGATCTCGACGACCGCACGTTCGCCGCGTTCTTCGATCACGGTGACGTCAGTCGGTGTCGCGACGCCTTCGCTTGCGCCGATCGAGATCAGATCTTTTGCTTGATAGCGGATCACCGCACCGACGAGATCCGTCGCGCGCTTCGCTTCGAGCTCGAGCCGCGCGCGCGTTTGCGGCGTCAGGAATTCGAACACCGTCTCGCGATCGCCGATCTTCGCCGCGGCGATCAGGCTCTGAACCGTCGCCTCGGGACCGGGCTCGATGACGCGGCACGATCGTCCCGCTACGGCCGCGGCCATTGCCATCGCCGTGACAGCGCTCGCGACTGCCGCGACTGTCGACCGTCGTGTACCTAGCGCGAGAGCCATTGTCCTACCTTGGCTCCATACCGCGGTATTGGTCTTGCAGCGTTACTATTTCGCGGATGACAACGTGGTGGTTTCCACCCGCTGTTCGGATGCCCGGAAAGTCCGTTTTCACCGGCTTTCTGTGTACTTGTGGTACCTGTCATCGTCAATTACTGTGTGAATCTTGGGCTCGGGTTTGCCGTCGAAACTACAGGAGGCATGTCATGCGTTTGCGTCACCTAGCACATTGGATCGGCGCCGCCGGATTGGGGTTCGCGCTTCAGGCGTGTGTCGTTCGCGACACCCAGCCTGTGAACTCCGGTTATGGGTACGGCTACGGCCAGCAATCCGGCTATGCCTCCGCCAGCGTGTCGGTCGCGACACCATCTCCGTACTACGTCTCGAGCATGCCGCCCGAGCCGCTCTACGAACAGATGTCGTCGTCTCCCGGATACGGGTACGTGTGGATCGACGGCTACTGGCACTGGAACGGATATGAATGGGTGTGGGTCGGCGGCCGCTGGGAGCGCCAGCAAGAGGGCTACGTCTACGTGCAGCCGTACTACGACAACATGAGCGGCTCGTACGTCTACACGCCTGGCTACTGGTCGCGGCCCGATCACGTGCCGCAAGGTTGGAACGTGCGCGATCATCGCGACGGTCGTCCGACCGTCGTCGCACCGCCGACGGGCTGGCACACGAATCCGCCACCGGTCGTCGGTGGAACTCGTCCGCCGGTCTATCAGCCACCAGGTGGCGGTCGTCCGCCGGTCTACCAACCGCCGGTTGGTGGAGGCGGTCAGCGTCCGCCGTATCAACCGCCGCCGACGCGCGAGCCCGTGCGTCCGCCGGTCGCGCAGCCAGGTGGCGTCTATCAGCCGCCGGTCCAGCAACCGCCGCCGCGCGAGCCCGTGCGTCCGCCGGTCGCACAACCGGGCGGCAACTTTCAACCGCCGCCACAGGGACCGCGCGAGCCCGTGCGTCCGCCGGTCGCGCAGCCCGGTGGCAACTATCAGCCGCCGGTTCAACAACCGCCGCCGGTTCAGCAACCGCCGCCGCGCGAGCCCGTGCGCCCTCCCGTCGCACAACCGGGCGGCAACTTCCAGCCGCAGCCGCAACCGCAGGGACCGCGCGAGCCGATCCGGCTGCCGCAACCGACGCCGCCGCCCAGCACGAACACGCAGGGTGGACCGTATCGGCCCAGCGCACCGCCGCCGGCGGCGCCGCCGCCTTCACATCAGGCGCCGCCTTCGCGATCACCTGTGCGTCATCACTGACCTGATTCGGCACACGTGAACAAGCCGACACGGCGCTCGCAAGGGCGCCGTTTTCGTTTTCGGAGACGCCAGCGTCGAGGCCGACTCGCGGATCCGGACGTTCGTTCCTCGGCTGGCCGGATCGGAGATCGGATCACCGCCAAGGCGCGGAGGCGCCAAGGTCAGAAGGAGAGATCGATCATGGATCGGCTCTCTGTGGTCGAGCGCGACGTGATGTGCAGTTGTCGAAACAAAGTTCCATCGACAACCTCTCTGCCGACCTTGGCGCCTCGGCGCCTCGGCGGTTGATCTGCGATTTGCGAAGCGCGAGCCGAGCTCAGTCGACGCGGAGCGCGCGCTCGAACTCTTCGGGATTGCTCGATGCGTAGATCGCGGTCTCCATCGAGATCAGCCCCGCGTTGACGAGGTCGATCAGGTGCTGATCGAAGAGCTGCATCGAGTACAGATCGCGGCCCTTGCGGATCAGCTCCGGGATGTCGCCGATGCGGCTCGTCCTGATGCACTCGCGGATCGTTCGCGTGACACGCAAGATCTCGACGGCGGGTAAGCGGCGGCGACCGTCCTTGCTCGCGAGCAGGCGCAGCGAGACGACCGCCTGGAGACAGTCACCGAGGCGATCGCGAATCACGTCTTGCGCGTCGGTCTCGAACAGACCGACGTAGCGCTGGATCGTCGCGACCGCGTCGGGCGTGTGAATCGCCGACAACACCAGGTGGCCCGTTTCGGCTGCTTTGAGACAGGTCGCCGCGGTCTCGCGATCGCGGATCTCGCCGACCATGATCACGTCGGGATCCTGGCGCATCGCCGCGGTCATCGCGTCGCGGAAGCTTTCGGTGTCCGCGCCGACCTCGCGCTGGATGATCATGCACTTCACCGGCTCGTGAATGAACTCGATCGGATCTTCGATCGTCACGATGTGCGCGTGCCGCGTCTCGTTGATGTACCGCATCATCGCGGCCATCGAAGTCGTCTTGCCGTTGCCGGTCGCGCCCGTGATCAGCACGAGCCCGCGCCGCGCGTCGGCGATCTCCGCGAGCACCGGCGGCAGGTTCAGTTGCTCGATCGAGAGCACCTGGATCGGGATGAGCCGCATCACGATGCCGACCGCACCGCGCTGGCGAAAGATCGAAGCGCGAAACCGACCGCGCTGCGCGAGCGAGTAAGAGACGTCGATCTCCGCGAACCGTCGCGTGAAGTCTGCCTGGATGCTGCGATCCTCGAGGATCATCCGGGCGATCGCCTCGGTATCCGAAGCGGTCAGCGGCGGGACCTTGATCGCGCCTAGCAGCTCGCCGTGCAACCGATAGTGCGGCGGATATCCGACTTCGAAGTGGATGTCCGAGACTCCACGCTCGATGCCGAAAGCGAGCAGCTTGTGAAACGCGTTGCGGTCCATGGCGATCCCGTTGGTGGGATCAGTTTAAACCTGGTCGCCCCGGTCCTGGCTCGCCGTCGGGTGTGTTTTCTCGGTTAGGCCCCTTCAAGCTGGCCAAAAGCGCCTCACCTGTTGCTTCATCGTCAGACAACGGCTCCCACGGCTGCACCGGCGCGGGGTCTGGCGTAGGCGTCTCCGGCGGCTCCGACGCGCGCGGCCGCGGTCGATTGTCTGCGAGCGGAATCGCGAAGTCGCTGGTGATCTCGTCCTCGGGCTTGCCGAACGCGTTGCGCGGGACGGTGCGAGGGATCGCGCTGGTCGTGCTGCCGGAGGCGAGCGAGCCAGAGCCTTTGACATCGTCATCCTCGTCTTCGTCGTCGTTGTCGTCCGCCTCGGTCTGGACCTTCGTCGAAGTCTTCGCGGGGTTGACGTTGCGCAGCTCGGCACGGACGTAGTCGGGCAGCGTCGGGAACGGCGGGCCGGGCCGCGCCATGTAATAGCCTTGGCCGTAGCGCAGGCCGAGATCGCGGATCGCGACGACATCTTCGAAGTGCTCGATGCCCTCGGCGATCATCACGGCGTCGATCGTCTCCGCGATGTGGCGCAGCGAGCGCAGCATCTCGCGCTTCACGGTCGACCGTGCGATGCCGCGGACGAGCACGTCGCTGATCTTGATGAAGTGCGGCCGCAGCGACATCACGGTCTCGAGGTTCGAGTGGCGGGTACCGACGTCGTCGATCGCGACACCAAAGCCCATCGCGGTGTACGCGGCGAGCGCGCGCTTGAACGACGCGAAGTTCTCGATCGCGAGCCGCTCGGTGATCTCGAACACGATATTCGCGGGCGTCAGGCCGGCGGCGGTCAGCAAATTACCAACCTCGACCTCGATGAAGGCCGAGTCGTAGAACGACATCGGCAAGAGATTTACGAACAGCCGGTGGACCGGCTCGAGCGTCGTCGCGCTGCGTAGTGCACCGCGGAAGCACGCGCGGTCGAGCTCGACGGTCAGATCGACTTCATCGGCGATCGCGAACAGCGTCGCCGGAGATTCGAGTGCGGTGCCGCGCGGACCGCGGGTCAGCGCCTCGTACGCGAAGATGTCACCGGTGCCGAGGTCGACGATCGGCTGATACACCGAGGTGAGGCCCTCGCCGAGGATCACGTCCTGCAGCGTCGTGCGATCGCGGTGCGCTTTGCGCTCGCGCAAGTTGCGTGCGTTCGCGCCGGCATCGGCGAACAGACGCGCGGTCAGCCGCTCCGGTCGCACGAGCGAGTTACCGAGCACGCGGGCGTGGCCGACGGTGATCCTCGGCTGCTCGCGCAGTACCTCGCTCACCATCGGTGCGAGCGCTTCTTCGATGGCGGTCTCGACGCTCTGCGCGACCGCCTCGAGATCGATGCGATGCGCACCGCGAGGCGCGAGGATCACGAGATAACCGTCGCCGTCGCCGGAGCGACAGATCAGGTCGGCGGGATCGAGGACCGCTCCGCGCAATCGATCGAGCACGGCAGCGGCGTGATCGTAGATCTCGCTGTGGTGCGCGACGCCGAGATCGAGCTCGACGCGATGCAGGCGAGACAGATCGACGAGCAAGCACGACACCGATCGATCGCGATTCAAGATCGAGGTCACCTCGTTCATCCGCTCCTGATAAGGGCGGAACCGATCGACCTCGGCTTCACGAACGCGGCCGAACGGACGCGTCCCGCCGCGCGACGAGGTCGAGGTGATGGCACCGGCCTCGGCGGCGGAGAAGAAATGCACGCGTCCCGGACCGCCACGCTTGGCACCGCGCAGCGCGGCTTCGGCGGCGGTCAACAGGCCTTCGGGGTCGGCCGCATCCTCGGGCAAGCACGCGACGCCGATCGACAGCGACATCCTGCGCGAGCCCGGCATGTCGGCGACTGCCACGGCATCACGCAACCGCCCTGCTTTGGTGAGCGCGCCCGCCTTCGTGGTCTCCGGAAGCAGCAGCACGAATTCTTCGCCCGAGTAACGGGCGACGACATCGGAGCTGCGCACGCGATCGGGAGACGCGTCCTCCTGGAGGATCACGGCGAGCTTGCGCAAGATGTCATCGCCTGCTTGATAGCCGAGGTCGTAGTTGACGCTCGCGAAGCCATCGATGTCCGCGATGAGCAGCGACATCGGCTGGCCGTAGCGCAGGGCGCGCGCGACCTCTTCCCGTAGGCGCTCTTGGAACGCGCGGTGCGTGTAGAGGCCGGTCAACGGATCGCGCAACGTCAGGGCGTCGAGCTGATGCCCCATCTGCGCGAGCTGTTCCGTGGCAGCGGAAATTTCTCGGCCACGCTCCGAAAGCTGCGCTTCGAGGATCCGTTCGTGCTCGCGCAACTGCGTGTTGACGCCGCGGAGCTCGTCGAGCAACGACCGGTTGTCGCGCTCGAGCTTGAACGTGTGGACGAGCTGATCGACGACCTGCAACAGATCAGCCAGCTTCCATGGCTTCGTGATCACGTAATGCAGATGACCAGCATTGATCGCGGCGATCAGCTCTTCGGACTCGGGAAACCCCGTCACGACCGCACGACGACAATGTGGACGCATCACCGCAACCCGGGCGAGCAGCTCGGAGCCGGACAAGCCCGGCATGTGCAGGTCCGCGAGGATCGCTGCAATGTCGGGATGCTGCTCGATCATCGCGAGCGCTTCGTGACCGTCGGTCGCAAGTAGCACCGTGCATCGACCGCGGAGTACGCGACCGAGAGCGTTCAAGTTGTTCCGATCGTCATCTACACAGACAACGATCGGTTTACTCAGCTCTTCAGGCGCAGCCGTTGGTGACTGGTTGCCGTCGGGGACTGCCAATGTGCCTCCAGTATAGACAGGTCGGCCTCTCGATCGGAATTGTGTAGGGTACCGACCTAACTTCTGTACGTGCGACGAGGTAGGACTACATGCCGAGGAGTGTCACCTCGAGCGCGCGCTCGATAAACCATACGAGGCCGGCCGCGCAGATCAGCGCGGAGACCACGGGCATGCCGGCGCGCCGGTACCGGTCGGCGCCGAGCCGGCGCGCGAGCACGTAAAATAGCGGAAGCGCGACCCCGACGATCGTCAGTTGCCCGACCTCGACGCCGACGTTGAAGCACAGCAGCGGAACCACGGTCGAGGTCGGCGGCAGGATCAACGCGAGCTGGCTCGCGAACCCGAGGCCATGCACGAGGCCAAAGCCGAACGTCAGGAAGAAGCGCCATCGCACGTCGGGATGGACGATGTTCTCGATCGCGGTGTAAGCGATCGAGAGCGCGATCATGCTCTCGACAAGCCGGCTCGGCAGATCGACCCAACCGAGCGCCGCGGCGATCAGCGAGATGCTGTGACCGATCGTAAACGCAGTGATCACGGTGGCGGTCGACTTGAGGGTCGAGATCGGGCTCCGCAGCTGCCAGCCGATCGACGTCGTGCGCACGAGCATCACGACGAGCAACAGCGCGAGCACGAAGCCGATGTGATCGCGCCCGCTATAGATGTGATGCATGCCCTCGCGGACCCACGCGAGCAGCGACGTCATCGGCGGGCCACCTGCGCGCATGACGAGCGGCGACTCGCCGATGCGGACGATCGCATCCGTCGGTTCGAGGCCGTCGCCTTCGAGGCGAATGATCGCGATGTGCCGCTTGTCGACGGCAAAGAACGCCGCGAAGTCGAGACGAAGCTCGGCGGTGTGGTCGCAGGTAGCGATCCACTTCACGACGACGAACTTGCCGTCGTCGTCGGGCGTCGCCGTGGGTTTGCTCGGCTCGCAGGCTCGATCGCGAGATCCGATCGCGAGCCACTGCGCGACATACGCGGCAACCGCAGGCTTTGCAGCGGCCTCTGCGGCGGTTGGACGCGCATCGGCGGGCAGGCCGAGCGGCTCGGTGACGTCATTCGGTGCGACGCGAAACGTCACCGCGACGCGCGTGCCATCGGCGACGAGCCCGACGTACTTGACGCTCGTCTGGTGCGCCGACGCGACGCGCGCCCACGCGAGCAGCGCGAACACGATCATCCCGAGGCGCGATGTCGCGTCACGAAAGCACGAGCGCTTGTGCACGGATCGGTTGTAGCAGGTCGCCGCGTCCGCAACGTCCGCGAGAATTTGCGAAGCATCCGGCCACGCAGCACCACGCATCCCCGGATGAGGACGCCGTCAACTTTGACAACCGCGCGGACATCCGGACCTTGGCTCGCTGTCGAGCCCAAGCATGCCGGACGTGACGATCGCAACGTGCGCCTGCGTCGCCTGGTAGCGCATCCTGGCGACGCTCCAGACCTGCGGATCTCGAACTTCTCGCCACCCCGCGAGCCGGTTCGAGGGTGATCGTGTACGTTTCGGGCACATGAGTCGTCCAGCTCCCCTCGTCTTCATCATGGCGGCGGGCCTCGGCACCCGCATGAAGAGCGACACGGCGAAGGTGCTCCACAAGATCGCCGGCCGTCCGATCCTTCACTGGGTGGTCACCGCCGCTCGCGCCGCCGGTGCCGAACGCGTCGTCGCGATCCTCGGCCATCAGCACGAGGCGGTGAAGGCCTCGCTCGATGCGAGCTTTGGCGCGGGCGTGATCGACGTCGCACTCCAGCCGGAGCCGCGCGGCACCGGTCACGCCGTGCAATGCGCGTTGCCGGCCGTCGCGAACGAGCCCGATGATCGCATCGTCGTGATCCTCGCGGGCGACGCACCGCTCCTCCCGAGCGAACGCATCACCGAGCTGGTCAAAGCCTGCGTTGAATCGGCGGCCGGCATGTCCTTATTGTCGACGCGTCCCGATCGCGACATGCCGTACGGCCGTCTGGTGCGCGATGCCGCCGGCAAGCTCGAGAAGATCGTCGAGCACCCCGACGCGACGACCGAGCAACGCACGATCCGCGATACGAACGCGAGCTTCTACGCGATCAAGCTCGGACATCTCCGCAAGGATCTCGCCGCGCTGCGCGCCGACAACGTCAAGGGCGAGCTCTACCTGACCGATCTCGTCGCGCACGCTTACAAGCGGGGCGGTGCGACGTCGATCGATACGCCCTTCACGGACGTCACCGGGATCAACGACCGCGTCGATCTCGCCGCAGTCGAGATCGAGGCCCGCCGCCGGATCAATGAAGGTTGGATGCGCGCGGGAGTCACGATGGTCGATCCGCGCAGTACGTACATCGACGCGGAGGTCGGCCCTCTCGGCAAAGATCTGTGGATCGCGCCCAATGTCGTGCTCCGCGGCAAGACGACGATCGGCGCCGGGGTCCGGCTCGACACCGGATCGGTGCTGACCGATGTCACGGTCGACGCGAACACGAACATCAAGCCGTATTCCGTGCTCACCGAGACCGAGGTCGGCGAGCGCGTCCAGATCGGACCGTTCACCCACTGTCGCCCCGGCTCGCGGATCGATGAAGATGCGCACCTCGGCAACTTCGTCGAAACCAAGAAGACGCACTTGATGGCCGGCGCGAAGGCGAACCACCTCGCATATCTCGGCGACGCGTCGGTCGGGCAAAAAGCCAACATCGGCGCGGGCACGATCACGTGCAACTACGACGGCGTCGGCAAGTACAAGACGACGATCGAAGCCGGCGCGTTCATCGGCTCGGATAGCCAGCTCGTCGCGCCGGTGACGATCGGCCGCGACGCGTACGTCGGCTCGGGCACGACGGTTACCAGGGACGTGCCGCGCGGCTCGCTCGCGTTGACGCGCGTCAAGCAGGTCAACGTCGAAGGCTGGGCCGATCGGTTCCGCGAGGCACAAGAGAAGCGCAAGAAGAGCCCGGACGGCGGGTGATCGTGGAATCAGCGCGGCATCCGCGCTATGCCGAGGCGCAGCCGAAGCGTTCCCCATGACGATCATCGATACCTCCTCGGCAGCGACTGCGGTTCGTGCAGATCCCAGGGGGCGGAACCGCAAAGACGCAAAGACGCAAAGACAACCGGATCGGATGGATCGCGGTTCTTGTGGTCCTTCCTTCGCATCAGATCGGATCGACCCGGGTTCTTCTCGTACGTCCTTTGCGTGTTTGCGTCTTTGCGGTTCTGCTCTGATTCTGAGCATCGCCTTGCTCCTCCCCGCCGGATGCAAATCGAAACGGTCCGCACGCGATGACGCACCACTCGCATCGACGCCGCGCGATGCCTCCACACCCGACGCAGCGGCCTGGCCGGAGCTCGCCTCCTTTCCGCACACGGATCCCGTTCGCGTCGTCGCGCTCCCCGCGAAGCCCGATGTGCCGCGATTCGACGTCGGTGGGCCCGCGGTGATCGGAGATGTCGCGATCGTCTCGTCGTCGCAGTTCGGCTTCATCGCGGTCGACTACAAGCGCGGGCAGATCGCCTGGACCAAGCCCGCCGGCGTGCGCGTCGCGCCGCCGCTCGCCAAGGGCGGCAGCGTCGTCTTGATCGGTGACTGCTTGAATCCTCCCGAAGTGCCGGACGGTCAGCAGCTGCTCGGCTGCGTCCGTGTGGTGAGCCCGACCGGCGCAGACGAAGGGTACGTCGCGATCCACGGCGCGCTCGCAGACGTGACGCCATTCGCGACCTCGGCCGGACTGCAGCGCGTGTGGAGCGCGAGCGATCGCACCGTCACGTGGCGGCGCGGCGAGGCGGCAGTCTCGGTCGATCTCGTGAGCGGTGTGGCGACCGCGACCTCTGCCGAAGACCCGCCACTCGTCGTTCACTACAAAGAGAGGACCTGGGAGATCCGGCAGACTCCCGAAGGCATGATCGCCGCGCGCGAGCACGGCCATGACGCGTGGCATACGTCGCGCCCGTACACGAAGTTACTCGGCGCCGTGTACCTGCCGGGCCAATCGCCGATGGTGCGCGCGTCGAACGCCGGTATCTTCGCCGGTCAGCCCGAGATGAACCTGTTCGACATCGATGCGACGGGCTCGTTACACGGTCAAGTAGCGTTTCCCGTCCCGGGGATCATGTTGCTCGGCCACGCGATCGATTCTGTCGGCGACGTCGCGATCGCCGTGCGGCTCGATCGATCGATCTCGCGCGACTTCATCGTGGGCTATGCGGCGAACGCGCTGATCATGTGGGTGTACCCATTGCCGGTGCAGGCGCGTCCGGATCCGGTGGGCGTTGCGATCACATCGGATGCCGTCGTCGTGTTCCACGACGGCGATCTGTTAACGATCCTGCCCGAGCTGTCGGCCCCTCCTACGTCTCCCGGCGCCGCGCGCGCACCGTTGGAAAACCCGACACCGTAAGTCCTCGGGACCCATCAAACTTCCTTGGTACGGCAGCTGCTCATGGGTTCCTCGACCGCACGAGGAGCCTACCCATGAAGATCATGAACACCCTGCTCTCTGCCACCTGCGTCCTTAGTCTTGCGGCCACCGGCTGCATCAAGCAGGACGCTCCGCCGGAAGGCATCGCCAAGGCGATTCCGACCAACGACCAGGTCGCGATCAAGCTACCGGCGAATGCCGCGCGGCTCGACGCTCCGGCACTCGGCCAACTGTCGACGTACTACGTCACGACCCGTGGCGTGACGCAGACGTTCAACGGCGGCAGCGCGTGGGCACTGATCCTCGTCCACACGATCGTCCAGTATCCGGTGACGTCGGTCAGCGGCAACACGTACACGTGGGGTCCGTGGAGTGGCAACGCGCTCGATCCCGCGATCTACAAGCTCGACGTCACCGCGAATGGCGACGGCACGTTCGACTACACGCTGTCGGGACACGCGAAGTCCGACGCGACGAACCACTTCCTGGCCGTGATCGACGGACACGCGGATCCGCGTCCGGGCGAGCTCCTGGGCAACGGCTCGTTCCTCCTCGACTTCGAGGCGGCGCGCACGGTCAACCCGATCGACAACGCCAACAACAAGGGACAGGTCGACGTTCATTACGATCTCGCTGCCAAGCACCTCGACCTGATGATCATCTCGACGGATGCGAACGGCCAGCCGGCCTCGGCGGACTACTCGTATGACGAGACCGCCGGTGGTGGTGGCAACATGACGTTCAGCGTGCTCGCGAATGTCGGCGGCACCGCCGCGGCCGAGACCGCGACGATTCGCTCGCGGTGGTTGGGGACGGGCGCAGGTCGTGGCGACGCGCGGATCTCCGGCGGTGACCTCGGCTCCGCGCAGGCGCTCGCTTCGGAGTGCTGGAGCACCGCGTTCACGCGCGTCTACTACACCGACAACGTGAACTTCGCAGCGACCGAAGGTGATGTCGCGCAGTGCGCCTTCGCGACGGCGGACCTGCCGCAGTAATTGAATCGGAGTCTGTTCGCTCGCAGCGCCGGCTTGATAGCCGGCGTTTTGCGTTCCGGAGCGGCCTTCTTGAATCGGCAGTCAGCATTGACGGTCGATTCGCCTCGCGGTAACACCGCGCTCGGAGGATTTGCCATGGCCACGATGCCCAAAGACGCGCAGGATCTGTTCGATAACCTGGTGCCGGAGGGCTTGAAGCAGTTCCCGGATAAAGCTCGCGAGCTCAACGCGATCTACTGCTTCAAGATCAGCGGCGACGGTGGCGGTGAATGGACCGTCGACACGACGTCCAACCCGCCCACCTGCACCAAGGGCGACTCGGGTAAGGCGCAGTGCACGGTTGAAGTTGCAAGCGACGACTTCAAGACGATGCTCTCGGATCCGAACGCCGGCATGCAGCTCTACTTCCAGGGCAAGCTGCGCGTGTCCGGAGATCCGATGCTCGCGATGAAGTTGCAGCAGCTGTTCGAGATCGCGCGCCCGAAGTGACCATGGCGTCTCCGCTCGCGGAGGCCTTGCGCGGGATTCGCGTACTGGATCTGTCCCGCCTGTTGCCGGGTCCCTTCCTGACGATGGTGCTCGCCGATATGGGCGCCGATGTCGTCAAGGTCGAGGACCCGCGTGTCGGCGACTATCTGCGACCGATGCCGCCGGGCAAAGGCGGGCTCTCGGGGCGGTTTCTCGCCGTCAACCGAGGCAAGCGATCGCTCGCGCTCGATCTCAAGGCGCCCGCCGGTCGCGATGCTTTCTTGAAGATGGCCGAGAAGGCCGACGTCGTGGTCGAGAGTTTCCGTCCCGGCGTGATGGACAAGCTTGGCGTCGGCTACGCGGCACTCTCGGCGCGCAACCCCAAGCTCGTCGTCTGCTCGATCAGCGGGTACGGCGCGACGGGTCCGTACGCGCATCGCGCCGGTCACGACCTCGATTACATCGCGCTCGCCGGCGTGCTCGCGATGGGCGGCCCTCGCGGTGGGGCGCCGCAGTTACCCGGCGTCCAGATCGCAGATCTCGCGGGCGGTGCGCTGTGGAGCGCGACCGCGATCCTCGGTGCGCTCGTCGGCCGTCAGCGCACCGGCAAAGGGGCGCACCTCGACATCTCGATGACCGAAGGTGCGCTCTCGCTCCTCGCCGCCGAGCTCGGCAACCTCGATTGTGGCGAGCGCAGCACGCGTGGCACCGGCGTCCTCAACGGCGGGCTCGCGTGTTACGGCGTCTACCGCACGAAGGACGATCGTTATCTCGCGGTCGGTGCGCTCGAGCCGAAGTTCTGGATCGCACTCAACCAAGCGATCGGGCGTGCGCCGAACATGGCCGAGCTGATCGGCAATCCCGATCAACAAGCGAAGACGCGCGCGGAGGTCGCCGCGATCTTCGAGACCAAGACCGCCGCCGAGTGGGATGTTCTCCTCGCGAACCACGACTGCTGCGTCGAGATCGTGACCGAGATCGACGAGCTCGAGGCACATCCGCTGCATCGCGCGCGCGAGGTGTTCTTCAAGCTCGACGGCGGACCGGGTGTCGGCCCGGTGCTGCAGGTGCGAACTCCCGTCGGCATGCCGCAAGATCCGTTGCCGCCGCCGCGCCTCGGCCAGCACACGCGTGAAGTTCTCGGCGAGTACGGCTTTGGCGACGCGGAAATCGCTACACTGAGCTCGTGACGGATTCGCAAGATCCCGCCGAGCTGCTCGGCCGCGACGTCGCCGATCGATATCGCGTGCGGTCGCTGATCGGGCTCGGCAGCATGGGCGCGGTCTACGAAGCCGAACGCATCGCCGACGGGGTTCACGTCGCGCTGAAAGTCTTGCGTCCCGAGCTCAACGACAACGACGACATCGTCGCGAGGTTTCAGCGCGAGGGCAAGACCCTGAGCCTGTTGCGCCATCGCAACATCGTCGAGCTGCTCGATGTCGGCCGGCTGTCCGAAGCGGCCGCGAACGGCACGTTCTTTCTCGCGACCGAGCTCGTGCGCGGCGTGTCGCTGCGCTCGGTGATGGACGAATGCATTCTCGAGCCCAAGCGCGCGCTCGCGATCATGCGTCAGGTGCTCGACGCGCTCGGTCACGCGCACGCGGTCGGTGTCGTACATCGCGACGTCAAGCCCGAGAACATCATGCTCGTCGACGGTGGGACGCCGGGCGAAGACACCGACCTCATCAAGATGCTCGACTTCGGGGTCGCGAAGCTGCTCGCCGATACGCTCGCCGTGCTCGGTGACGCGAAGCTGACCCAGACCGGGATCACGCTCCTCGGGACGCCGATGTACATGCCACCGGAGATGGTGATCGGCACGTCGATCGACGCGCGAGGCGATCTGTACTCGGTCGGCGTCGTCGTGTTCGAGCTGCTGACCGGCAAGCCGCCGTACGACGCGGCGAACGCGGCCGCACTGATGGAGATGCACGCGTCGTCACCGATCCCGACACTCGCGAAGACCTCCGATCGCGCGTTCACGCCGCAGCTCGAGCACCTCGTCGCGGAAGCGCTCGCGAAGAAGCCCGATCGGCGCTTCGCATCCGCGGCCGAGATGTCGGCGGCGCTCGATGCAGCCGTGCACTCGCTCGACGTGCCCGCCGCGCCGGCCGGGACGGGCGTGCCGACGACCGCGACGATGCTCGGCCTGACGCCCGCGGCATCCGTTCGCGCCGTTCCGCAAGGAGACGCGCGCGCGCCGATGATGGCGGGCTCTGCACCCTCCGGCCCAACGCCGGCCGCTGCCGATTTCCGGGCGGCGTATCCGCCACCACGGTCGCGCGCGCCGCAGAACGATCGCCGGCGCCAATACGCGATCGGCGGCGGCATCGTCGCAGTCGCGATCGTGCTGCTGATCGCGCTCAAAGGCCGCGGCGGCGGATCTACCACGTCGGATCTTGCAAGGCGCGCATCCGACCGGCTCGCCACGAGTGATCCGATCGGCGCGATCGAGATGATCGAGCGCGAGCTCGCCGTGCCCGACGCGCGCGCCGACGCCGATGTTTACATCACGCTCGGCCATGCGCGGATCGCCGCGAATCGCCGGCTCGAAGCACTCGCAGCCTACGAACGCGCGATCGCGCTCGACTCCGCGCGCGCAGGAGACGCGCAGATCCGTTCCAACGTCACGAAGATCCTCGACGGTACCGATCCGTCCGCTTCGATCGTCGCGCTCGAGCTCCTCGCGAGTCGGCTCGAACCACCGGCACGCGATGCGATCGTCGCGCAGGCGCAGGCGGCGAAGCTCGCCGACGTCCGCCATCGAGCGTTCGCGATCGCCGAACGCCTCGGGATCGCAGGCAGCATCGACCGCGTCGAGAGCTGGTCGCTCGACCTCAGGCAAGCCGCGACCTGCGACGAGAAACGCACGGCCGTCATCAAGCTCGGTGCGGTCGGCGATCGCCGCGCCGTCCCGGCGCTCAAGAAAGCGCGCTCGCAATATCCGTGCATCGATCGCGATGTCGCCGACGCGATCGCCGCGCTCGAGCTGACCAAGTAGCGCGTCAGTCCGCCGCGCGGGTCCAGCGCCACCGGCCGTAGCGCAACCAACCCCACACGCGCGCCCAGATCGAGACGCGTGGCAACGCGAGCTGGGTCATCGTCGTCGCCTGCTCGTCGTGAGCGACGAGCTCGGGCGCCGGCATCTCGTCGTCGAGCGGCACGTCGGCGAGCGCGGAGAGCATGTCTTCGGCATCCGCGAAGCGCTTGTCGGGATCCTTCGCGAGCGCGCGCGTGATCAACGCGTCGAGCACACGCGGAATGTCCTTGCGGATCGCGCGCAACGGTCGCGGCGGCCGATGCAGCGCCTGGTGCATGATCTGCTCGGGCGAGCTGCCGACGAACGGTCGCGTACCCGCGAGCATCTCGTACAGGATCACGCCCGCGGCGTAGAGATCGGCGCGCGCGTCGTGCGGCTGGCCGAGTAGGCGCTCGGGTGCGATGTACGAGGGCGAACCCAGGCACATGCCAGAGGCAGTCAGCGGCGCTTCATCGCCGAGTGCCGCGAGGCCGAAGTCGATCAGCACGGCGCGCGAGATGCCCCGCGACGCGAGCATCACGTTCTCCGGCTTGACGTCGCGATGAAGCACACCCTTCGCGTGAGCGTGCGCGAGAGCAGCGAGCACGTTGCGCGTCACGCCGACGGCGCGCGCCGTCGAAAATTGGCCATCGCTCCGCAGCGCGGTTGCGAGCGTCTGTCCATCGACGAGCTCCATCGCGATGTAACGCGAGCCCTGCCAGGTTCCATAATCGAGGATCCGGACGCAGCTCGGGTGCTCGAGCCGTGCGATCGCGCGTGCCTCTCGCTCGAACCGCGCCTCGGAGTCCGGCGTCGCTCGTGCCTTGAGGACCTTGAGTGCGACCTCGCGGCCGAGTGCGAGATGTTCGGCGCGATGAACCTCACCCATGCCGCCGCGGCCGAGCAGCGAAATAATCTCGTAACGCTCGGCGAAGATCGCGTCGGGCGCGAGGGTTCCCACGATTTCGTTACGACGCAACTCACATGCCGCGTATTCGATTCGCCACATTGCAGATCATTAAGAGGACAGCCGTTCACAGTTTCGGCAGCGTGACCGTGACCGCGCGGATTCTCCGCCGATCACCTACGGGGCTCGATTCGGTAAGCGACGTGGCCAAAATCGGATCGCGCGATCTAGTGATGGCGAATCGCGAGATAGACACGCCGTGGATCGCGCCCGTGCGACAGCTCGATCGTCGTCGGATCCGCGCCGGTTCGCCGATAGAACGTATGCGACACGGCCATCTGCGTCCGAGGGGCGGAAGCGAACGCTGCAACGTGCTCGGCGAGGGCTCGATTCGCCGGGCCCGGAGCGATGTCCGCGAAGAACTTCCGGCCGATGGCGCGCCACTGTTGAATGCCGGCTCGCTCGGCCTCGGTGCGATTGAAGCGAACGACCTGCAGCGATTCGTCGAGGCACACCACGCCGAACGGCAGCTCGTCGAGTGCTGAGTTGTCTAGATCATCCAGCATGATCGTTAGAGAGGAAACCCGCGCAGACGTTACACCGAAATCGTCGATCAGATCCGAGCGTTCGTGATCCTTCGCGCCCGCAGGGCGGTGGCGAACGCCACGAGCAACGCCGCGAGCGTCGCGATCGCGAACACGGTGCGCGCGCCGGGAAATAGTTGCAGCACGCTCTCGAGAGGCCGGGCCATCACGACGCGCCCGATCGGCTGTCCTGCGAGATCCGGAATCGTTCGCGCCTGCACGCGGTACATCCTGCCGCCGCTCATGACCTCCGCGATCTCGCCACCTTTCGGTGCGGCATCGATCAACGCATTCGGGAGATCGCCGATCGCGGTGCCATCGAGCGCGACCAAGCCGAGCTTGGTGTCGTCGAGCCGAATCCCGGCGAGGACGTCCGCGCCATCGACGAACTGCATGAACACGCCGCCCACTTCGCCGCCATGGTCGAGCGACCGTACGAACATCAGCGCGATGCCCGGCGGTGGTGTTGCGCCGAACAGCTTCGCGCTGACGAACGTCGGCTCGTCGTAGCGAACGATCGAATCGAAGTAGCCTTTTCCGGCCTCGACCGCATTCTTGATCGTCGGCATGCCGAGCAGGTTGCCCTGCCATTCGTTCGGCGCGGCGCTCGTGTAGAGGAGGCGGCCTTTGTAGTCACCGACCGCGACTTCGCTATGGTGCGCATTATCGCCGAGCTCGCGGACGAGGCTCCAGTCCTGCGAGGTCAGCGTCTCGTGAATATGCGACAGCTCCTCGGCATCTTGCTCCGGCGTCGCGAGTCCGAAGTCCGCCTGATCGCGGTGACTGGTCACGTCGAGCAGCGCCTTGAACAACACGACGAGGTTCGACAGGCCCTGAAACCGGCGCGTCTGGAGTGTCGTCGCGCGTTCGATCTGCGTGCCGGTCGCCTTGAACGACTGACTGATCTCCGCGCTTACGCGATCGCGCACGATCGAATCGGAGAGCAAGCCGAGTCCGAGCACGGCGGCCAATGCTGCACTGACGATCGAGGTCCGCCGCCACGGTCTCGCGCGATCGCGGCCGAGCTGCTTCAGCAGGTGATCCATCGCCGGAAACCGATCGCCGGGCTTCGCCGACATTCCGCGCACGACGATCGCACGCAGGCCACCGGAGACGCGGGTTCCCGCCGGTGGTGGTTTGACGCGACCTTCGCAGACGTGATCGCCGAGCTCCTCGAACGTGTTGCCTGCAAACGGCCGCTCGCCGTAGAGCGCCTCGTAGAGCGCGACGCAGAAGTTGAACTGATCGGTACGTGAATCGACGTTGCCGCCGGTGAACTGCTCGGGTGCCATGTACGCCGGCGTGCCGAGCACCGAGCCCTGCGTCGTCAGGTTGACGTCGCTGATCTGTGGAATGTCACCCGTCGTCGGCTTCGCGGCGGCGAGGCCGAAGTCCGTGACGCGCACGAGACCGTCCTTGCCGAACAGCACGTTGTCGGGCTTGAAGACGCGAAGAAAGATGCCGGCGTCGTGTGCGGCCGCAAGCCCGCGCCCGGCCGCGATGTAGGCCTCGACGATCTCGGGAATCGTATGGCGCGCCCCGGTCTGCCACGCGCGCAAGCTCTTGCCTTCGACGAGCTCCATCGCGATGTACGTCTCGCCATCGACGAGGCCCGACTCGTACACCGTGACGACGTTCGGATGGCCGACGCGCGCCATCGCTTGCGCTTCACGCTGCAATCTCTCGACGAGCGCGTCGTCCGGACGCTTGAGGAGCTTCAGCGCGACGTTGCGGCGGAGCTTCGTATCCTCAGCGCGCCACACGATGCCCATCGCGCCGGCGCCGAGCCGCTCGATCAGACTGTACTGGCCGAGCTTGCGGCGCGGGCTCGGCTGAGTGCGGATCCGCGCCGGTGTAACGAGATCGCCCGGAGCCGCGCCGCTGCGCATCGTGATCGCGGAGGCACCTACGAATGGAGCCGCTTCGGAATCCCCGGAGGGGGAAGCCGCTTCGGAACCCCCGGCGAGGGGAGCCGCTTCGGAATCCCCGGCGGGGGACGAGTTGGATGTCGGCAGCGCCGTCTCGTCGAGGGCGAGTCGTTGCTGCCGTCCAACGCGGGCCGCATCGCGCGCGGTCACGCTGAGGAGCTGCCGGCATTCTTCGCAGGTATCGAGGTGGCCGAGGACGGCCGATCGCATCGCCGACTCGAGCGCGCCCGACATCAGGTCCTGGACGACGTTTGCGTCGAGGCACTCCATCCGCATGCGACAATAGCACCGTGTCCGGGGCACGCGTGGATCAGCTCTCGAAGGCGAGCGGGCTCGTCGCCTCGTCCAGAGCAGCGGCGATCGCGGCTTGGGACAGCCTCGTCGCGAGCGCACGCGCGAGCTGGCCGATGGTGCGCTTCGATGACGAACAGCTCGCGAGCTTCATCGGCGAGCGACTGACCGGATCCGATCTCGCGATCGCGCTATCGTCGGCTCCCGCGGCGGACCTCGCGCTCGCCGCGGCTTGCGTCGCGCAGGAACCCACCGCACATGCCGCCTTCGATGCGGTGCTCGCCGAAGTCGACGCGGCCGGTTCCGCGATCGGCGCGACGCGAGATCAGATCCAGGAGGTCAAGCAGCTCCTCCGCGTCCAGTTGCTGGTCGCGCGAGACGGCAAGCCGCCGGGCCTCGCCGGCTATCGCGGCAAAGGCCCGCTGCGTGGCTGGGTACGGATCACCGCGAGCCGCGAGCTCATCCGGCACAAGAAGCAGCACCTACGCTATGTGCCACTCGATCAGAGCCTCGATCGCCTGCTCACGAGCGGCGTCGATCCGGCGCTCGAGGTGCTCAAGGCAGAATATCGCAGCGAGTTCGCGATCGCGCTACGTGAAGCGATCGAGGACCTCTCCGCCGAAGATCGAACGCTGCTCCGCCAGCAGATCGTCGACGACATGTCGATCGACGAAGTCGGCGCAGCGTTCGGCGTCCATCGCGCGACCGCCGCACGCTGGCTCACTCGCGCACGTGCGGCGCTCGTGAGGGCGACGCACAAGCGGCTCGCGGATCGGCTCGACATACCGGTCGATCAGATCGAGAGCGTGATCCGGCTCGTGCGCAGCAGACTCGACGCGAGTGTCGTGCGTTATCTCCGCGACTGAGTTGGAGCGAGCCCGCGGACGCTGGCGAGCGGGGACGACACTCAGCGATAGGTCGTCGTCGGCTCGTGATACTTCTCGCCGTACTTGTTGAGGTGCTCTCGCTCGGCGCCGCGCACGAGCGCGAGGTTCGCAGTCGCATCCGCACCTGCCGTTACGGTCACGCGCACGCTCGCGGGCTTCGCCGCGCGCCGCGTATACGCGAACACCGTCCAGTTGCCGGGAGGCACGCCGTCGAGCACGTAGCTGCCGTCCGGGCTCGCTTGCGTGTGGCGCTTGTTCGGCAGCACGAGGATCGTTGCCGCCATCTCCGGGTGAATGTTGCAGTAGACATCGACGACGCCGGGATTCGGAAAGTCTTTATCCTTGCGTTGATCCTTCTTGAACGAGCCGAGATCGAACTTGCGCGAAGGCGACTGCGAGAACACGTTGTGGAGGAACGGGTCGCTGTTCGGAAACGTCACGGATTCGCCGACGGTGATCGCGACGAGATCCGGAACGAACTTGCGATCCTGCTGGCGAATCTCGGCGGTCGATTTGGCCGTGCCCGGTTCCGGAAACCCGACGACGTACACGATGACGACGGCCGACGCAGGCTTGCCGTCCGCCTCGGTCAGCGTGACCTTGCCGACGACTCGTCCCGCCGGATCCGCGCTCGCGACGCCCGCGAGGACCGCGATGATCAGGAGCGCTCTCAGAATGCGATCCCCCACTGCACTTTCGGCGCGTCACTGATGTGATAGATGCCGATGCCGTACGTCGCGCTGATCCACGTGCGACCGTGACTCCACGCGAGGTTTGGACCGGCGATCGCCCAGCTCTCGCCGCTCTGCGAGGACAACCCATCGAGCGCGATCTCGGCGAACACCTCGGCACCGAGCCGCAGATCGCCGACCGCTGCGATGCTGACCCCGGCGCCGGGATGAAATTCGAACTGGTGGCTGTCTCCGTTGATCTCCGCGATCATGCCGAGATCGACGAGCGCGTGCACCGCGCCGGTTTGATACGACGTCACGAAGTCGACCTCGGGCCGGATCGTGTCGCGTGCGAGCACGAGCCGCTTGACCGCGACCCTGAGCAGCGGCACGAGCGGCGGCGCATCGACGGGATCCTGCGTGACGAACCGATAGCGCAGCTCGACGCCGAACTTATCGAACGAGGTGTGCGCCGAACCGGGAATATCCGATGCACCCCAGCTCATCTCGACGGGTAGCGCGAGCTCGAGCTGATCGGTGATGCCGATCAGCGGCCCGATCCACCACGAGGTCTGCGACGCGTTCGCTTCGTGGTTCTTGCCGTTCTCTTCGGCGACCCAGGTCATCAGCTCGGCACCGCGCTCGGGCATGACCTCCGTGCCGTAGAGCCAGCCGTAGAACGTTCGACCTGCATGGGCCGAACCAGGAGCGGCGATCATCGCCAAGACAAAGACCAGGAATCGACCTCGCACGGAGGGCAGCTTACTCCATCGCGATCTTGATATGGTCCCGCTCATGATCGATCACATCGGTATCCAGGTCAGCGATCTCGACCGTAGCATCGCGTTCTACACCACCGCGCTTGCCCCGCTCGGCTACACGCTGGTGATGAAGTGGCAAACGTTCGCGGGCTTCGGCGTCGGCGGCAAACCAGACTTCTGGATCGGCACCGGCGAAGCGAAGCAGCCGATGCACGTCGCGTTTCGTGCGAACGGCCGTGCGCTCGTGCGCGACTTCTACGCGGCGGCGATCGCGGCCGGCGGCAAAGACAACGGCGCGCCTGGCGTGCGCCCGCAGTATCACGAGCATTACTACGGCGGCTTCGTCACGGATCCCGACGGCCACAACGTCGAGGCAGTCTGCCACGAGCCGTTCTTAGGCTAACGTGATCGGCGACCGCGAGGCGCGCAGCGCCCCGATCGCCGCGGCAGGTAGCCCCGCCGCACGCAGCTCGTCGATACACGCGAGCGCACGAGCAGCGGGCACGCACAGCAATAAGCCGCCGCTCGTCTGAGCGTCACACGCGAGCGAAGCGAGGAGCTCGCGTTCGGTATCTTCGACGGGCTCGGCCACGAGCTGCGTGCCATCGGACCACATCGTATCCGGCGCGACGTGCGCGCGATTCGCCTTGCTGCCGCCCGGGCACACCTTCGCGCGCATCAGCTCGAGGGCATCGGGCAACAGCGGCAACTGT
>JAQBQF010000102.1 GCA_028287115.1 Myxococcales bacterium | reverse complement strand
GCTGCTCCGGCTTGCGATTCGTGCCCGCGGCGGGAAACGCGATCGCTTTGTCGGTGCCCATCAGGCGCTTGAACTCGGCCGCCGTATTCTCGGGATCCTGCTCGATGAACCGCCGCGCGCGGGTGCCGACCGTGACGCGGCCCTGCTTATCGATCCGCACGACCGAGGGCGTGACCGTGGCACCCTGTGCGTTGCGCACCACCGAGACGTGCTCGCCGTCGAACACCGCGGCGGCCGAGTTCGTGGTCCCCAGATCGATCCCGACGTAAAGCGGCGTGTCGCTCATGCCACCAGAAGGTAGCACCAGGTCTGGTTTCGGTCAGTTACGAGATCGGGCAACCCGGGACAGCCGCGGCCGATATACTCGCCATGTCGAACGTGACTGACCTGACGATCAGAGTGCTCCAGGAAATCCGCGAAGAGGTGCGCTCGCTTCGTGGAGAAGTCGGGGGGCTTCGTGGAGAAGTCGGAGGGCTCCGTGAAGAAGTCGGAGGGCTCCGTGAAGAACTCGGAGGGCTCCGCGATGACATGAATAACGGCTTCGGGGCCGTCAACGTGCGACTGGATTCGGTCCTCCAGATCGTCGGAAGCCACCACACGCGACTCGAGACCCGCGTCACGCGGATCGACGATCACCTCGGCCTACCGCACAAACCGTAGGAGCCGAACAGCAAATCAACGCTGGCGATAGACGATGAATCCGCGGGTCGGATCGTAGGGCGAAACTGCGACGGTCACGCGGTCACCGAGCACCACGCGGATGCGGTGGCGGCGGACCTTACCGGCGAGCTTCGCAAGGACCTCGTGGCCGTTGTCGAGCTTGACGCGAAAGTTGCCGCCTTTCGCGATCAAGATGACCTCGCCGTCGAGATGGACTAACTCTTCCTTGCTCAAAAGTTCCTCAGGGGCCCTCTGTTAGCACTAACCGGGCGCCAGGAAAAGCACTTGGCAGCCCCAGGTGATCTACCCTGTAGCGATAGATGGACCGTCAGCCGCCTCGCGCCACGAGCGACGAGATCGACCTCTACATCCGAACCTACTACTCGCTGCTCCGTTCGAGCGGCGACGTCCGGGTGCGCGCGTTCGAGGAGTCTCACCTGTTCTCGCGCTCGAGCCTGCACCTCGGCGCCGAAGACCCCAATCCCGATCTGGCCGCCTTTGCCTATAGCGCCGCACGTCTTCCCGACTGCATGCCGAAGATCCGCCGGATCGTCCTCGGCCAGAGCGTCAACCAGTTCGTGGAAGCCGGCTATCCGATCGAGCAGTGGCAGGTCGTGCGCACGCGAGGTCGCCGCCGGCCGCTCCGGTGGGACGGCAAGCAGACGCTCGCGGTGTTCATCGCATCGGGCTCCGACATCGACGATCTGGTGCCGATCCTGACCGCGTACCAGATCGAGTTCAACAAGCTGCGCGAGCACCTGCTGACGGCGCGGATCACGGACGTGGCAGACGACATCGGGCTCGCCTCCGCGGTCGGCGTCGACGAGATCGGCGTCGCTCGGCTGCGCGCCGCCCTCGGCCCGAGCTCGAACGACGTCCTTCGCGACATGCTCAAGCACGATTGCGATCTGTTCGTCCGGCTCCTCGATGGATCATTTCGCGAATATCAACGGTCGACCCAGCGCTGGTGGAACGCGATCTCGCCCGCCGTGCCGACGGGGCGACCGGTCTACTTCGTGTCTTCGAACAGCCACTCGCTCGCGAACCTGTTCGGCGGCTACGCACGCAAGCACGAGGCCGAGATCGTCGACTTCCTGCGCCGCCACAACTTCGAGGACCTCGCGCCGCGGTACGACGAAGCGATCGCCGCGAACGACACGGCACTCGCGACGAACATCCTCTATTACTCGCTGCGCGCGTTCCTCCACGCGCCCGGGAGCCCGAGCCGGCTCGATCAGGTGCAGGAGTCCGACGAGCTCGGCGGCATCCGTGCGCTGATGTCGCCCGGGAAGATCGACGTCGACGCCCAGGTCATCGATCTGAAGATGCTCAAGGTCGATAACCTCGATCCGCGCGTTCGCGTGCCTGGGATCGAGCGGATCACCGAGAGCGACGCGCTGATCATCAACATCGACTACCCGCTCGGGATGGCGGCATTTCACCACCTATCGGCGGTCGCACTCGGCGTCGACGACCTGCGCGGCGTCTACATCATGGGCAAGGCAGCGACGCTCAACGGCCGGGTCGGCGACGTCATGATCTCGAAGGTCGTGCACGACGAGCACTCGTCGAACACGTATCTGTTTCGCAACGCGCTGACCGCCGCCGACGTCCAGCCGTTCATGAAGCACGGCACGGTCCTCGACAATCAGAAGGCGCTGACCGTGCGCTCCGCATTCCTCCAGAACCGCGAGTACATGGACGTGTTCTATCGCGAGGGTTACACGGTGATGGAGATGGAGACCGGGCCGTACCTGTCCGCCGGCTACGAGATCGCCGAGCCACGGCGGCATCCCAAGGACGAGATCGTCTCGCTCGTCGATCAGAACACGTTTGAGCTCGGGGTCATCCACTACGCGTCGGATACGCCGTACTCGCGGCGCCAGAGCCTGCTGTCGAAGAGCCTCAGCTATTTCGGCATGGAGAGCACGTACGGCTGCGCGATCGCGATCGCACGGCGGATCTTCACGAGCGAGCTCGCCAGGCTCGAAAAATGACAGTGGCCGAGCACCCCAAGGGTACTGGCTCGCCGGCGCACCCCAAGGGTACTGGCTCGCCTGGCGGCTCGCTGGCGCACGCCAACGTCGTCATCATCGGCGCCGGCGTCTCCGGCCTCGGCTACGCGAACTGGTGGCGCGAAGCGCACCCCGACGCCAAGGTTATCGTCCTCGAGGCCGAGTCCGAGCCCGGGGGCTATTGCCGGACCGTCGTGCGCGATGGGTTCGTGTGGGACTACTCGGGGCATTTCTTTCACTTCAAAGATCCTGCGATCGAAGCGTGGCTGCGCGCGCGGATGCCGGGGCAGGACATCGGGACCGTCGAGCGCATCGCGAAGATTCGTTATGCCGGGCGCGATATCGACTTTCCGTTTCAGAAGCACATCCATCAGCTGCCGCAGGACGAATTCATCGAGTGCCTCGTCGAGCTGTACTTCCGCCCGACCGGCGAGGCGCCGCCTCGATCGTTTGGCGAGATGCTGTACCGCAAGCTCGGCAAGGGCATCACCGAGAAGTTCCTGCGCCCGTACAACGAGAAGCTCTACGCGATCGATCTCGACAAGCTCGACGTCGACGCGATGGGCCGCTTCTTCCCGCACGCGGACATCGCCGACATCATCGCGAACATGCGCAAGGAGAAGACCCCGCAAGGCTACAACGCGACGTTCACGTACCCTGCCGGCGGCGCGATCCAGTACATCAACGCGCTGCTGCGCGACTTGCCCGCGGGCACGGTCGCTGTCGACGAACCCGCGGTGGCGCTCGATCTCGCCGCGCACACGGTGACGACGCCCCGGCGGACGATCAGGTTCGACCATGTCGTGAGCTCGGCGCCGCTGCGCACGCTCGCCAAGATCTGCAGCGTGCCGCACGACGCGTCGGTGTTCACGTCGAACAAGGTGCTCGTGTTCAACCTCGGCTTCGATCGCAAGGGCCTGCGCGACCTCCACTGGATGTACTTCCCCGATCCGTCACTCGTGTTCTATCGAGTCGGTTGGTACGACAACATCATCGGCGGCGATCGCCAGAGCCTCTACGTCGAGATCGGCGCACCCGACGGTGCCACGTTCGACGTCGACGCCCTGCGCGCGCGCGTACTCGCCGATCTAAAGCGCGAACGCATCATCACCGACCACCAGCTCGTCGCGCACCATCACGTCGTGCTCGATCCAGCGTACGTCCACATCACGAAGAGCTCGCTGGCCGAGACCGCGCGACTCAAGGCGCTGCTCGCGGCGAGAGACGTCCACTCGGTCGGCCGCTACGGCGGCTGGACCTACTGCTCGATCGAGGACAACTTGCTCGAGACGCGCGCACTCGCCACGCGGCTGTGAACCCCGCTGTTCACGGCGCCGCCGGAATCCGGATGACGACGAACGTCTTGTCACCGCGCGCGATCACGTCGAGGACCTTGCCGTCCGTCATCCCCATCGCGCCCCACTCGTGAGCGAGCACGGGGGTCGCTGCCTCGGGCAAGCCGAAGTACGTCGGCGGCGCGTCTTCATGCCAGACCGCGAGCACGCTGCCGTGCGCCGCGACCGCGACGAGCTTGCCGCCAACGACGGCGATCGTCGCGAGCGTTGGCGCTCCGGGCAGCTTGGCGGTCCGGCACGTATCGGTGCAGATCTGCCAGCTCGGCTCGGGCTCGGAGGTGTCGTTGCGCCGAACGAGCGCTGCGTCGAGCGTGCAGCCGAGCAAGGCGCCGGGTGCTTCGAGCTTGGCCGCAGGCTTGCCGCCGCCGAACGAGACGATCGACGTTCCGAACATGACCCATCCCCGATCCCCGGTGAGACACGGCGCGCTCGTTGGCAGGGGCCGCACCAGGTTCTCGGCGATCTTCACGTGTGGGGTGACGGTATCGGTGAGCTCGACGATCGGCTCGTCGCCGGTGGGCTTCAGGATCCGCGCGTGAAGCTCGCGATCTGCGGTCGTCCACACGAGCGCGACGCGACCGTCGGCGTCGGTGCTCGTGATGCCGGTTGCGATACTCCGCAGCGGCGAATCTGCAGTGATCGAGCCTTCGTGCGCGTGCGCGATCGCGAGCTGCGCGTCTCCGCCGTAAACCACGACGCCGTGCGTCGGCGTACCTCCCGCGGCGGCGATCGAGACTTCACGCGTTCCGGGCAACGGTAACGTGGTCGGGGTCGGCATCGCGCCCTCTGCATCGAACGCGCCGGCGCGAATGCTGCCCTGGCCGGCGGTAGCTCCCCAGCTCGTGTCAGGCGCCGCGCGAATACTGCCGGGCGCGACGCGGCCGACTTGCGGTGCCCCGCCCGCCGTCAGAGCGACCTCGACCTCGCGACTCGCCGTGTTGCCGAACAGGACGATGCCGTGCGCCGAAGGCAGCGCGTCGATCTCGAGCTTCGTGATCGGCGCATCGCTGTTCATGATCGGAATGATCTGCGCCGCCTGCAGCGCTTTGCCGGCCTGTTCGGCCGCAGGCAGCTTCGCCGCGGCGCGCAAGCCGACCCGAGCGGCATCGAGCGTGTCGAGCGCCGAGGGCAGCGGATCATGCTCGAGCGTGGTCGAGGAGCCGACGTGCAGTGCGAAAGCCTGCGCAGCCTTCGTGGCCGCGTGGTCGACCGTGCCCCATGCTTGTTCGATGTCGGCGATCCCGGTCTGCGGTGCATCGCCGCGGGACAGCTTGCTGATCAGCGGCGTACAGCCTCCGCGATCCCACGGATCGGGCGACATCTCGCGCATCGCGAGCGCTTCGCTCGTCTTCGACGACGCCGGGGTCGGTCCGAGCAGGCACCGCCGCGCGGCGATGTAGCGGTCGTCCCACGCGGCGATGTCTCCCTGGGCCGCTTCGAGCGCCTGCTTGGGCTGATAGATCTTGAAGAAGTAGTAGGCAGCGGCGCCACCGATGACCGCCACGGCGGCAAAGATCAGGACGACCCGTCCACGCTCGGAGCTCATCGCACTTCTATACCACTCCCGCAGATCAAACTTCCGAAACGAAAACCTCCTCGCGCGGCGAGCCGCCGTGCGAGGAAGCAGGAGATCGAGCGCTACGGCTTGGTCACGGTCGCCGACTGTAGCGCGACCATCGTCTGCGCCAGGATCCGGCCGTTCATCGTCGCGCCGGTCTGCAGCGTCACTTGGGTCTTGCACAGCAACACGCCCTCGAAGTGCGAGCCAGCTCCGAAGGTCCCTTGCCCGGCGACCTGCCAGACCACGTTCTTGGCCTGGGCGCCGCCCGCGAGGATGACGTGCTTCGCGGCGCTGATCGTCAGATCTCCGGTCGTCTGAAAGATCCACGTGTCATTCGCGCCGCCCGAGAGGGTCACGTCGGAAGGAATCGTCACGGTGCTCGTCCATTTATACAGACCCGGCGCGAGTGTCTTGCCGCCGATGTTGCCCGTCCCGAGCTCGAGGAAATCAGGCGTCGGACGTCCAGCCGCATCGGTGTACGCGGTCTGCATGTTGGAGACGGCAGTGGTCAGGTTCGATGGGCTCGGCACTGCATAGTTCGCCGCATACGCCTTGCCGGTGATCTGGGTCGACGTCGAGAACACGTTCGTCGCGTCGGCGACCAGCGCAAAGCCGGTCATGAAGCTGGCGGCCGCGGGGCTGATCCCGATGTTGCCGGTGATCGCAGACGTCGGCACGGTCGAGATCGCGGCCTTCGCGAGGATCACGTAGTTCGCCGCGGTACCGAGACCGACCGGCGCAGGGCCTTGTCGTGTCGTCGTACCCGTCGTGAAGCTCCACGTGAACGTCGATGCGAGCGCGTTGCCTTGCAGATCTTTCAGGTCGCTCGAGAGGGCGGCCGTGTACAGGATGTTCGCGCCCAGTGCAGCGGCGGGCGTGAACGTCGCCAACGTTCCGGGACCGTACGTGACGTTACCGGTGACCGGCGTCGACCCCCTCTTCACGGTGAAGCTCGATGCGGTGACCGAGAGAGGATCCATGGGCTCGCTGAACGACGCGGAGACCTTGGTGTTGATCGCGACGCCCATCTCGTTGGCGTTCGGGGTCGTGTCGTTGACGACCGGTGCGGTCGTATCGGCGCTCGTCCCGGTCGTGAACGTCCACGTGTGCGCGGTCGCGAGAGCGGAGCCTGCGATCGAGGTCGCTTCGGTCGAGATCGTCGCGGTGAACACGCTGCTGAGCGCGAGGTTTGCCGACGGTGCAAACGTCGCGGTCAAGCCGTCGGGGCTCGTGGCCAACGTTCCGGCGACGCTGGTCGTGCCTTGTTGGAGCGTGAACGTGGTCGCACTGAGCGGCACCATCTCCATGTCGAACACCGCAGAGAGCTTCGCGTTGAGGGGCACGTCGGTATCGGCGTCGGCCGGCGACGTCGCGGTGAGCGTCGGTGTCTCGGAGGAGGTGGAACCCTTGTCATCACCGCAGGCGCCGAGCGCCAGGATGGCGAGCCCCACGTGAAAACTGCGTTGGATGAACGGGTAGCCCGCTGTAAGAGATGAGTTCATAGATTTGCTCCGGAACCGCGTCGCGGGTCAGTAGGTCGTCAGGCTCGTGCCATGCCGAGCGCCGCCGAATCCTTTTCCCAGAGCGAATCTCGAGGGGGACAGAACACCATAAGCCCTGCACCGATTGCGTCAACGGAGCTGTAGCGCACGTGTCACCGTGCGATCGAGCGCTGCGGCTCACACGCGAGTTGCCGCGACGAAGCGCGTGATGGGATCGACTCGTGTGTGCAGATGCCGCCATCGAGCCGGTACACTTGCGCCATGGTCGAGCTCGCGCGTGATGCATTTGTCGATGGCAGGTGGCAAACGACGAATCGTCGGTTCGCCGTCATGGATCCGTTCGATGACGCGGTTGTCGCCGAAGTCACGGACTCCGACGATGCGCTCGTCGAGCTGGCGATCGCCGCAGCAGCGCGCGCCTTCCCGGCGTGGCGGAGGCAGCCGGCGCCGGTGCGCGGCAAGCTGCTCGGCCAGATGGCGCAGCGGATGCTCGCCGATGAAAAGCGACTCGCGGAGATCTGTGTCCGGGAGAACGGCAAGCCGACGAAGGAAGGGATCGCCGAGGTTCGCTATGCAGCGAGCTTTCTGGCGTGGTTCGCAGGCGAGGCGGAACGGATCTATGGCGAGACGATCCCTGCGAGCGACGCCGGCCTGAGGCTCACGGCGATCCGCGAGCCGGTGGGCCCGTGCGCGGTGATCACGCCGTGGAACTTTCCGTACGCGATGCTCACCCGCAAGCTCGGCGCGGCGCTCGCCGCGGGTTGCACGGTGGTGGCGAAGCCCGCGCATCAGACGCCACTCGGCACCCTCGCGATCGCGCAGATCGCAGAGCAGGTCGGACTCCCACCGGGCGTGTTCAATGTCGTGCCGGCGCTCGACGGCCCCAGGGTCGGAGGCAAGCTCGTGCGCGCGCCACAGATTCGCAAGATCAGCTTCACCGGCTCGACGAAGGTCGGCATGTCGCTCATGCGAGACGCCGCAGATGATCTGAAACGCGTCTCGCTCGAGCTCGGCGGTAACGCACCTTTCATCGTGTTCGCCGACGCGGATCTCGATGCTGCCGTTGCGGGCGCGATGGTCGCGAAGTTCCGCAACACCGGACAGACCTGCGTCGGGGCGAACCGCTTCATTCTCGAGCAGCGGATCGCGGACGACTACACGGGCCGGCTATGCAAAGCGATCGGAAAGCTCGTCACCGGCCGAGGGAGCGACCCCGGCGTCGATCTCGGACCGCTGATCGATGACGCCGCTGTCGCGAAGGTGAAGCGCCTCGTCGAGGATGCGATCGGCAAGGGCGCGCGGGTGCTCTACGGCGGAGCGCCATCCGGCAAGACGCGGCTCGTGCCGCCGATCGTGCTCGGTGGCATTACCTCGGAGATGCAGCTGTGGCGCGAAGAGATCTTCGGCCCGGTCGTCGCGCTGCGCGTGGCTCGCGACGAACAGGAGGCGATCGATCTCGCGAACGATACCGAGTACGGGCTCGTCGCCTACTTCTACGCACGCGATGGCGCGCGCCAGGTGCGTGTCGCGGAGGCGCTCGAGGTCGGCATGGTCGGCGTCAACGAGGGGCTCGTGTCGGCCGCCCAGGCACCGTTCGGCGGTGTCAAGCACTCGGGCATCGGGCGCGAAGGTTCGCGCCACGGGATCGAGGACTACACGAACCTCAAATACATCGCGACGCGGATCTGATCATCCACGGCGCGCACGACGCACGCGCGAACCCGCATCGGGTACAGTGGCGATCGTGATCGAAGGTCCTCGTACTGATCGTAAGCCGCGTGATCCCGCCGAACCGCTGCGCGGCGCGAATATCGTCGTCGGAATCGCAGGCGGCATCGCGTCGTACAAGGCGGCCGAGCTCGTCCGCATGCTCGATAAAGCCGGAGCGACGGTCGACGTCGCGATGACGCCGCGCGCGCAGAAGTTCATCGGGCCGATGACGTTTCAAGCGCTGACGCGCCGCCCGGTGTTCACCGATCTGTTCAACCTCACGGAAGAGGCGAACATCGGGCACATCCAGCTCGCGGATCGCGCGGACCTGATCGTGATCGCGCCGGCGACCGCCAACGCGATCGCGAGGCTCGCCGCCGGTCTCGCCGATGACGCGGTCACCGCGATCGCGCTTGCATCGCGTGCGCCGATCCTCGTCGCGCCATCGATGAACGTCAACATGTGGAATCATCCGTTGACCCGGGCGAACCTGCAGCGGCTCGTCGAGGTCGCGCGTTATCACGTGGTCGGTCCCGGTGACGGCTTCCTCGCATGCCGGTGGACCGGGCCGGGCAGGCTTGCCGAGCCGGCCGATATTCTCGAGGCCGCCGCGCACGTGTTGTCGCGGCAGGATCTCGCGGGCAAGAAGATCGTCGTCACCGCAGGTCCGACGTACGAGGCGATCGATCCGGTACGGTTTGTCGGTAATCGCAGCTCCGGCAAGATGGGCGTCGCACTCGCTGCCGCCGCGCAACGTCGCGGTGCGAGCGTCACGCTGATCCTGGGGCCGAGCGGAGTTCCGCCGCCGGTCGGCGTCACGGCGAATACCGTGGAGAGCGCGGCTCAGCTGCAATGGGCGCTCGGTAACGCGGTCAAGGACGCCGACGTCGTCGTGATGACCGCCGCGGTCGGCGACTATCGTCCCGCCAAAGAAGCGAAAGAGAAGATCAAGCGCGGCGAGCTCGGCTCGAAGATGCAGATCGATCTCGTCGCGAATCCCGATCTCCTCGCGGAGCTCGGAGCGAAGCGCAAAGGCAAGACGCCGCTCTTGGTCGGGTTTGCAGCCGAAACCACGGACGTCCTCGAGAATGCGACCAAGAAGCTCGCCTCGAAGAACTGCGATCTCATCGTCGCGAACGACGTCAGCGAGCCGGGCGCCGGCTTCGCGGTCGACACCAACCACGTGACCCTGGTCGATGTCGCGGGCGCGGAAGAAATTCCTGCGGGGCCGAAGAGCGAGGTCGCTCACCGAATCCTCGATCGGATCACCGCGATGCTCGCCGCGCCGCCGCCGATGTCGACGAAGCCCGCGAAGAAGCCGCGCCGCAAGTCTTAGACGAGCAGGCCCGGCGCCGGGAACTTCGCACACAGCTCGCGAACCTCGCCCGCGATCTTGGCGTGCAGCGTCGCATCGCTCGGCGCGCTGACGACTTGATCCATCCACGCGGCGATCTGCTTCATCTCCGGCTCCCGCATGCCGCGGCTGGTGACCGAGGGCGTGCCGATCCGGATTCCCGACGGATCGAAGGGCTTACGCGGATCGAAGGGCACCGAGTTGTAGTTGAGCTCGATGCCCGCGGCGTCGAGCGCCTTCGCGGCGATCTTGCCGGAGACGTTCTTCGTCGTGAGATCCGCGAGGATCAAGTGGTTGTCCGTGCCGCCGGTGACGAGCGCGAACCCGCGCTCGACGAGCGCCGCGGCGAGCGCCTTGGCGTTCGTGACGATCTGGTGCGCGTAGGTCTTGAACGTCTCGGTCGCGGCTTCCTTCAGCGCGACCGCGATGCCGGCCGTCGTGTGGTTGTGCGGACCGCCTTGCAGGCCCGGAAACACCGCGCGATCGATCGCCTTCTGCTGGGCCGCCGTGCACATCAGCATGCCGCCGCGAGGCCCGCGCAACGTCTTGTGGGTCGTCGTCGACACGACATCCGCGAGCGGCACCGGCGAAGGATGTGCGCCGGCGGCGACGAGCCCCGCGATGTGCGCGATATCGGCGGCGAAGATCGCGCCGACCTCTTTCGCGATGTCGGCGTACGCTGCGAATTCGATCGTCCGCGGAATCGCCGTGCCGCCGGCCCACAGGAGCTTCGGCTTCTCCTTGCGCGCGAGCTCGCGAACTTCATCGAGATCGACACGGTGCGTGTCCTTGCGCACCCCGTACTGCACGCTCTTGAAGTAGCTGCCCGTGATCGAGACGTTCCAGCCGTGCGTCAGGTGACCGCCGGAGGGCAGCGCCATTCCCATCACCGTGTCCCCCGGCTTCAAGAACGCGAAGTACACCGCGAGGTTCGCCGGCGAGCCCGAGTAAGGCTGCACGTTGGCGTGATCCGCGCCGAACAGCTTCTTCGCGCGATCGATGCACAGCTGTTCGATCTGATCGATGTACTTCTGCCCCTCGTAGTAGCGCTTGCCGGGGTAACCCTCGCTGTACTTGTTCGTCAGGACCGAGCCCGTCGCCGCGAGCACCGCGCCCGAGACGTAGTTCTCCGAAGCGATCAGCCGGATCGAGTCGCGCTGGCGCTTCTCTTCGGAGGTGATGAGCTCGGCGATTTCCGGATCGACATCGGCGATCGTCTTCGTGAGGGCGGGGTGCATCCGCCTTTTATACGCCTAGCGCGCCAGCCGGTCGACGCGCGTTCGCGATCTACGCGAGCGCGCTCTAGGAATCTACCTGGGGTATAACGCGGCGGTGTACACGCCGAGTCGCGAAGAGTTCGTCGCGGCAGCCGCGCGCGGGAACCTGATCCCGGTCTATCGCGAGCTGCTCGCCGACGGCGATACGCCGGTCTCGGCGTACGCAGCACTCGGGGCCGGCGAGCACAGCTTCTTGCTCGAATCCGTGGTCGGCGGTGCGACGTGGGCGGCGTACTCGTTCGTCGGCGTTGCGCCGCGCGCGGTCGTCAAGTGGAAGGGCGGCACCGCGAGCGTCACCTGGTACGACGTCGATGGCGGCGGTCCGCCGAAGCACGCCGAATGGCCGACGCCGGATCCGACCGCGGCCCTCGCGGAGGTGCTCGGCGAGCTGAAGCCGGTCGACGTGCCGGGCTTGCCGCGGTTTTGGGGCGGCGCTGTCGGCTGGATCGCCTATGACTGCGTCCGTGCGTTCGAGGATCTCCCGGCGCGCGCGCGGCCGGGTCCCGCGATGGAAGCCGGCGGCCTCAGCTCGACCGCGGTGATCGATCTGCCACCGCTGTGCATGGTCGTCACCGACACGCTGCTGATCTTCGACAACCTACGCCAGACGCTCAAGGTCGTCGCCACACCGTATGTCGCACGCCCCGAGCGCGCCGAGGTTGCCTACGACCGTGCCTGCGCGCGGATCGAAGCGATCATCACGACGTTGCGTGCGCCGCGCCGCCCGCTGCCCGAGCTCGAGCCGCCGCGGATCGGGGAGCCGCTGGCGAACTCGACGCCGCCTTCGTCGTTCGCCAAGGCCGACTTCATCGCAGCCGTCGATCGCGTCAAGGAGTACATCCTCGCGGGGGATGCGTTCCAGGTCGTGCTGTCACAGCGGTTCTCCGAGCCGGCCGCGGGCGCACGACCGCTCGATGTCTATCGCGCGCTGCGCGTGATCAATCCATCGCCGTACATGTTTCATCTCGAGTTTCCCGAAGCGCGCGTCACCGGTGCGTCGCCGGAGACGCTCGTGCGCCTCTCGGAGGATCGTGTCGAGGTCCGGCCGATTGCGGGCACCCGGCCACGCGGGCGTACGGCGCTCGACGATGAGCGGCTCACCGCCGAGCTGCTCGCCGATCCGAAAGAGCGCGCCGAGCACTTGATGCTGATCGATCTCGGTCGCAACGATGTCGGCCGCGTCGCCGAGGTCGGCTCTGTTTCCGTCGCCGAGCAGTTCGTGATCGAGAAGTACTCGCACGTCATGCACATCTCGTCGCATATCGTCGGCACGCTCGCGCCCGGCAAGACGTGGCTCGACGTGCTGCGCGCAGCGTTCCCGGCCGGCACGCTGTCGGGAGCGCCGAAAATTCGCGCGATGGAGATCATCGACGAGCTCGAGCCGCATCAGCGCGGGATCTACGGCGGCGCCGTTGGCTATGTCAGCTACACAGGCAACCTTGATCTCGCGATCGCGATCCGTACGCTGGTCAGCTCGGGCGATACGATCTACGTGCAGGCCGGCGCGGGCCTCGTCGCGGACTCGGTTCCCGAGCTCGAATATCAGGAGACGGTCAACAAGGCGCGCGCGGTGCTGCGTGCCGTTGCGATGGCACGCACCGCAAAGCAGGCGATGTGAAGGTCCTCCTCATCGATAACTACGACTCGTTCACCTACAACCTCGCCCAGTATCTCGGCGAGCTCGGTGGCGACGTCACGGTCGAGCGCAACGATGCGATCACGGTCGACGCGGTCGACTCGCGCTCGCCCGATGCGATCGTGATCTCACCAGGCCCGTGCACGCCGAACGAGGCGGGCATCTCGATGGATGTGATCCGGCGCTTCACCGGGCAGATTCCGATCCTCGGCGTGTGCCTCGGGCACCAATGCATCGGTCAGGTGTTCGGCGGCCGGATCGTGCGCGCGCCGCGGATCATGCACGGCAAGACCTCGAAGATCTTTCACGACGAGAAGGGGCTCTACGCCGGCGTGGAGAACCCGTTCATCGCGACGCGGTATCACTCACTCGTGATCGCACCCGAGTCGCTGCCCGACGTGCTCGAGGTGACGGCGAAGACCTGGGAAGACGAGATCATGGGCGTGCGGCACACGCAGCATCTTGTCGAGGGCGTGCAGTTCCATCCCGAGTCGATCATGACGACGGCGGGCAAGCGCCTGATCGCCAATTTCCTTGCGGCCGCCGGAGGTCTCAGCACGAAGCCGGAGGGCGCGCGTCCGTGACGGTTGCTCCCCGTGTCATTGATTCGACCGGCGCGGTGCCCGGCACGGCGGCGATCGTTCGTGCGATCGGTCTGGCGCTCGATAGGCAAGATCTATCGCGCGCGGAGATGGCCGATGTCGTCGGCCAGATCATGGACGGCCACGCGACGCCGGCGCAGATCGCCGGCCTGCTCGTCGCGCTGCGTGCAAAGGGCGAAGCGGTCGACGAGCTCGTCGGGGCGGCGGCGGCGATGCGCTCGCGCGCGACGGCGCTCGTGTGCCCTTCGCTCGAGCGAGGGATCGATACCTGCGGCACGGGAGGCGATGGGGCAGGGACGATCAACGTGTCGACCCTCGCGGCGATCCTGATCGCGGCGTGCGGCGGGATCGTCGCGAAGCACGGCAATCGCGCGCAGTCATCGAAGTGCGGTTCGGCCGACGTGCTCGAGGCCCTCGGCGTCGCCGTCGATGCCGAGCCGCATGTCGTCGAGAGGTGCATGGCGGTCGCAGGCATCGGCTTTGCCTACGCGCCGCGATTTCACGCCGCGACGAAGCAGGTGGCGGGTCCTCGGCGCGAGCTCGGTACGCGTACGATCTTCAATTTGCTCGGACCGCTTACGAACCCCGCACAGGTTCGGCATCAGATCGTTGGCGTCTACGATCGCAGGTGGTGCGAGCCCGTCGCCGCCGCGCTCGGCGCGCTCGGCCTGCGCCGCGCCGCCGTGGTTCACGGGGCCGGCGGTCTCGACGAGATCGCGGTCCGTGGCGAGACGCACGTGGCACTGTGGGACGAGACCGAGGGCCTCGTGCGATCGCTGACGCTCACGCCGAAGAGCTTCGGCCGCGACGAAGTCGATCCCGAAGGCCTCGCGGGCGGCGACGCGGCGCATAACGCGAGCATCCTGCGCAAGGTGCTCGCCGGGCATCAGATCGATCACGGAGAGCGACTCGAAGCGGTGCTCTCCGCGGCCGCGATGACCGCGGCCCTCGGCCTCGAGCTGCTCGAGACGGGGCCGGTCGATCTCGCGGGGCTTCCGGAACAATTCGCGCGTGCGGCAGGGACTGCGCGCACCGGCGCCGCGCGACTCGTCCTGCACAAGTGGCGCGAGGTCAGTCAGATGCCGATCGACAACGATATCGGCGATCTGCGCGATCTCACCGCTTCGGAATTTGCGGGGGTCGAGTGACCACCGACCTCGAACGCATCGTCGCGGTGCGGCGCGAACAAGCTGCGGAGCCCGGATGACGACGGTCCTGGATCGGATCCTCGCCGTGAAGCGCGAGGAAGTCGCGGCGGCGCGCAGCTCGCGGTCTTTCGAGACGGTCGCCGCGGAAGCGCGGACCGCCGGCCCGGTGCGCGGCCTCACCGCCGCACTGCGCCGGCCTTCGCTCGCGCCGATCCGCGTGCTCGCCGAGATCAAGCGCGCTTCGCCTTCGGCCGGTCCGATTCGTCCGGGCGCGGACCCGGCTGCGATCGCCGCCGAATACGAAGCGGCGGGTGCCGCGGCGATCTCGGTCCTCACGGATCGCACGTTCTTCGACGGCGATCTTGGATTTCTCGCGCAGTGCCGCAGGCGCGTTGCGGTGCCGCTGTTGCGCAAGGACTTCGTGATCGATCCGTATCAAGTCGTCGAAGCGCGCGCGGCCGGCGCAGACGGCGTGCTGCTGATCGTGGCTGCCCTCTCGCCGGCACAGCTCGACGAGCTCCTCGCGGCGGCGCGCACCTACGATCTCGACGCGCTCGTCGAAGTGCATTCGGAGCGAGAGGCCGACATCGCGCTCGCCGCGAATGTCTCGCTGCTCGGCGTCAATCATCGCGACCTGAGGACGCTCGCGATCGACATGTCGTTGACCGCGACGATCGCGCCAAGGATCCCCGCGACCACGGTGCTCGTCGCCGAGAGTGGAATTCGCACCGCGATCGATGTTCAGCGGCTGCATGACGCCGGGGCCCACGCGGTCCTCGTGGGCGAGCACCTGATGCGCGCCGCATCGCCCGGTGAAGCCTTGCTCGCGCTGCGAGAGAGTCCGTGACGCGCATCAAGATCTGCGGCGTCATGCTTCCCGATGACGCTGCGAGCGTCGCCGCGTCGGGCGTCGATCTCATCGGGCTCAACTTCTGGCCGAAGTCGAAGCGCTACGTGACCCCGGAGCGTGCACCGATCGTGGCGGCCGCGGCGCGCGCGTCGGGCTCGGCGCGGCTCGTCGGCGTGTTCGTCGATCCCGATGTCGAGGACATTCTCGAGATCACGGGGCGTGTCGAGCTCGACGTGATCCAACTCCACGGCGACGAGGATCCCGAGCTGTGCAAGAAGATCTCTGCCGCGCTGTACCGACCCGTGTGGAAGGCGCTGCCGATCGCGAGCTCGCGCGACGTGATCAAGCTCGAGGTCTGGCCGACCGAAGCGCTGCTGCTCGATGCCCCGACCCCCGGCCGCGGCGGCGCCGGCGCGAAGTTCGACTGGAATGTCGCGCGCGAGGCACGCGAGCGTCACCCGACGCGCAACTTCGTACTCGCCGGCGGGCTCGATGCGACGAACGTTGCAGCCGCGATCGCGCTGGTCGAGCCGTGGGCGGTCGACGTCGCGAGCGGCGTCGAGGCGGCGCCCGGCATCAAGGATCCGGCGAAGGTCGCGGCGTTCGTGGCGGCCGTACGCGCGGCCGATCAGAGCCGATAGCCGACGACTGCATCGAGAGCGACGAACGGCGTCGCGATGTCGATCGTTCCTGACTTGTAGCGCATGTACTGCGCGCCGCCGCCGAGGCGCAGATCGAGCCGACGCGTCAGGCGAAACGCCCAGCCCGCGACGGCGCCGGCGCAGAACCCGGTGGCGTGGCTCGTGTCGTCGGAGACACGATCCACGCGCACGGGCACCGCGAGATAGAGGCCATGCTGATCGCCACGGCGAAACCACGTCGGACGGAGCTGCCCTCCGTACCCTTGCACCTTCGTGCCCGCCGAGAACCACGGCAGGAAGTAGGTCCCAAAGATCTGCGCTTCGATCTGAAGCGAGACGTGGTCGGTGAGGGGTAGCTCGAACGCGAGCCCGATGACCGCCAACCCGACATCCGCCTGGATCTGGGCCTTGTTTGTTTCGATCTGGTTGCGGCCGCAGTCGACGGCACAGTCATAGCTGAGGCCATTGGTGCGGCGCTCGGCCATCGCCGGCAGCGCGACCCCAAGCAGCAACGCGGCCGCGAGCCATCGCATGACCATCGGTCCCATGGTACGCGAAGGGCGATGTCGGAGCGTTCGACCGCCGAACAGATCGCAGAGCTCCCCGAGCCCCGAGGAGGCCGCTTCGGCGAGTTCGGCGGGCAGTACGTCGCCGAGACGCTGATGCCCGCGCTCGGCGAGCTCGAGGCCGCGTGGCGTACCGCGCGCGGCGATGCGACGTTCTGGCGCGAGGTCGACGGTTTGCTCGCCGATTACGTCGGTCGCCCGTCGCGGCTCTATCACGCACAACGTCTATCGCAGTCGGTCGGCGCGCAGATCTATCTCAAGCGCGAGGACTTGAACCACACGGGCGCGCACAAGATCAATAACTGCATCGGCCAGGCAGTGCTCGCGCGACGCATGGGCAAGCGCCGCCTGATCGCGGAGACCGGCGCCGGCCAGCACGGCGTCGCCACGGCCACCGTAGCCGCGCTGTTCGGCTTGCCATGCGAGATCTACATGGGCGCCGAAGATGTCGTGCGCCAGTCGCTCAACGTCGAGCGGATGAAGCTGCTCGGCGCGCAGGTCCACAGCGTATCGAGCGGAACGCGCACGCTCAAGGACGCGATGAACGAGGCGCTGCGCGACTGGGTCACGAATGTCGCCGAAACGTTCTATCTGATCGGCTCGGTCGCCGGACCGCATCCGTATCCGTGGATGGTGCGTGATCTGCAGTCGGTGATCGGTCGCGAGGCGCGCGCGCAGATCGTCGCGGCCGCGGGCCGGATGCCCGATGCGCTCGTCGCATGTGTCGGCGGCGGATCGAATGCGGCAGGATTGTTCGCGCCGTTCGTCGGCAAGGCGAAGCTGTTCGGGATCGAAGCGGCGGGCGAGGGCATCGCGACCGGCCGTCACGCCGCGACGCTCGGCGAAGGCCGCATCGGGGTCTTGCACGGCAGCAAGAGCTACGTGCTGACCCACTCCGACGATGCCCGGCTCGGACAGATCGCGCACGCACACTCGATCAGCGCGGGCCTCGACTACCCCGGCGTCGGTCCCGAGCACGCGCACTGGAAAGACACCGGTCAGGTCGTCTACATGTCGCGCACCGACGACGAAGCACTCGCTGCGATCGAGCGCCTCGCACGCACCGAGGGGATCTTGTGCGCGCTCGAGACAGCGCATGCGATCGCCGCGCTCGACGAGATCGCGAAGCAACTCGGCCCCAGCGCGATCGTCATCGTCGGGCTCTCCGGGCGCGGCGATAAAGACATGGTCACGATCGCCGCGAGGAGAGCGCGATGACTCGATCGCGCGGTGTGTTCCACGGGGCCGGGACGTCAACCCCTTTCGGCTCGCGGGCAGCCGGGTCGCGGGCGACCTCGTCGATCCGGCGAGCCCACCGGAGATCGCCATGACTCGGCTGCGCGCAGCGTTCGATCGCGCGGCCGCCGAGAAACGCGCCGCGCTCGTCGCGTACCTGACGTTTGCGGATCCTGATCCGCAGACGTCGATCGCGGTGATCGAAGCGGCGTGCCGCGCCGGCGCGGACGTGATCGAGCTCGGCGTTCCATTCTCCGATCCATCCGCGGACGGGCCGTCGATCCAGCGCGCGATGGAGCGTGCGCTCCTGGCCGGAGGCTCGCTGCCCGGTGCGATCGAGGCCGTCGCGGAGCTGCGCCGGCGAGGAGTCGCGACGCCGATCGTGCTGTTCGGCTACTACAACCCGATCTTCGTCATGGGGCAGGGCGCCTTCGCCGCGCGTGCCGCGAAGGCGGGCATCGACGCCGTACTCACGGTCGATCTTCCGATCGACGAGCTCGCCGAGCTCGCGCAGCCGCTCGCCGAACACGGCATCGCCGTGATCCCGCTCGTCGCGCCGACGTCGACGGCCGAGCGAATCGCCCGACTCGCGACCCTGCGGGCGCCATTTGTCTATTACATCTCGCTCACCGGCGTGACAGGCGTTCGCGCGGCGGCGCCTGTCGATCCCGCGCGTCTCGATCAGATCCGCCAGGCTTCGAGCGCGCCGGTCGCGGTCGGTTTCGGGATTCGCACGGCCGCCGATGCCGCGCGGTTTGCGGCGATCGCGGACGGCGTCGTGGTCGGTTCGGCGCTCGTCGATCGCGTCGCGGAGGCATCGGCTTCGGAAGCGCCTACGCGTGTCGCGACATTCGTCGGCGAGCTCGCGCGAGCGATGGCGCGCTAGATCGACGAGCCGCGATCTGAACGCGTAAGTTCTCGTCCTGCGCGAGGATCATGGCGGATCGATCGATCACGCTGAACAGCGGCGCGGTGCTGAACGGTCGCGACGAACGCCGCCATCTCGCTCTTCAATGCGACCGGAGAGCCGCAGCCCTCTCCTCGAGACCCTCGGGCCGACGCTCCGGTAGCACCGGGTCGTTGGCCCTTTTGTCGTTCACTGCTTCGAGCAAAACACATCGGTCGTGACGTTGTCCGGGGTCATCGGTCCGTTGCCGCCGTAGGTGGTGCGCTGATCGCTCGTCACCGTGCGCGCGTGCGCGATCGCGCCGAGCACGTCGGCACCTTCAGTCGGCGTTCGATCGTACGAGCCGCTGTAGTCGACATGAAACAGCCCGAACCGCGGCACGAAGCCTTCGGCCCATTCGAAGTTATCGGTGAGGCTCCAGTGGTAGTAGCCGCGCACGTCGACACCGGCATCCCGCGCCTGCGCGATCGCCTCGAGGATCCGGACGATCGCCTCGGCCCGGCGCTTGCCGACGTCGGTCGCGATACCGGACTCGGTCACGACGAGCGGCAGGTTCGGATAACGCGCGCTGTACGCGAGGAGGATCGGGCGAAGGCCGTCGGCCCAGAACTCGTAGCCCATGTGCGGCACGCAGAACGTCGGCTGCGGGGTCTGCAAGCACGCGCCGAGATCGATGCCGTTGGTGCACGGTGTCAGCGAGACCGGCGCCGGAATCACCGTGCTGCCGCCGGTGACACCGGCGCGGAAATAATACTGGAGCCCGAGCCAGTCGATGCGGCCTTTCCACTCGGGATGTTGCTCGTCGGGGACGCCGTCGAGGTTGGCGTCGAACGTGCCGTTCACGATCGAATCGACGAACACGTAATGAAACAGGTAGACGAGCCGGTCGCGAGCC
>JAQBQF010000278.1 GCA_028287115.1 Myxococcales bacterium | reverse complement strand
CTTCTTGATGTCGATCGCGACCTTGCCGCGACCCATCGTGCGGTCGGTGGGGTGCAGTTCGACGCCATCTCCTCGAACTTCACGTCGTAGCTGCCTGCGATGTTGTCCTCGGCAAGCGCGTGGCCTGCCGTGAGAGCGAGCGTCGCGAGGATGATGGTGGTGCGCATGGTCACGATTTGGACGCCTCCCGAACCGGCAAGATTCAGCTATCTGATCTTGCCAGAGATCCGCCAGCTTGGGAGGCCGCCGCGTGTAGGTGCACGTGCCGAAACGACAAAGGGACCCCGCGGTCACGGGATCCCTGAGAGAGCGGAACGAGCAGCGGTTATGGCGTCTGCGCGGTGCGCGGCGGATCGCGGTAGACGAACATCGTCTTCACCGAGCGGACTTCGGAGCTCGCGCGAGCGACCACCGTCACCATGTTCGATCCGGGCCACAGCGGCAGGTCGGTGGCGAAGTCGAGCGACTTGCCGTCTTTGCCGCCGCGATTCGAGCGATAGAACACCTTGCGGCTCTCGATCTTCGCGGCGGAGTTCGACACGAAGATGTAGACGTCTTCGACATGGCTCTCGTCCGTCACCGTGCCCGAGAGCTTGTAGGTGTCTGCCGAGGTCTCGAGATCCTTGCGGCCGAGGTTGATCAGCGGCGGCGTCGAGTTCCAGTTCGCGACGAACGAGCCCGCGCCGGAGCCGCCGTGGTCGAGCGCGGCCGCCGGGATGAACCCGATGCGAGCCGGCGCGGCGGCGGTGCCTGCGTTGAGCTTCACCTTGAGCCACGGGCCGAATGTGCCCAGGGCCGAGTAGCTCGCACCCTTCGGCGCGGTGCCGACGATGCTCGTGTCATCCGAAGCGCCCGCGTGGATCGCGGTCGCCGCTCTCATGGTGATCTCGCCCTTCGTGGGCTGACCTGCAACCGACGGCGAGACCTTGAACCGGAGCTTGTCGCTCGCTTGCACGTCGAGCGTGCTGTCGTACGCCATCAGCTCGAGCACCATCTCGTCGGCCTTGAGCGTGGCTTCGGTCGCGAGCGGGAACTCGATGTCTCGGATCTCGCCGGGCGCGATCGGCGCCTCTTTGAGCTCGAACCGCGACTTGTCGAGCACGACGCCATCTCCGGTCGCGTTGCGCAGCAGCACGGTCGCTTCTTGGGTCGGGCCGGTGCCGGTGTTCTTGACCTGAACGTGCAGGCGATACTTCTCGCCGCGCTGGATCAGGCCGTCGCCATTGCCGTCATCGATCAGCTGCCACGAGTAGGCGAACACCGGGCGCGGAGCGGCGGTGACGCGAAGCTCGGCGGGCGTGACGTGGCTCGTCGCGTTGCGCGCCTCGCGGACTTCGAGGCCGAGGCGATCGACACGGTCGAGCGCGTCTTGCGGGACCTTGAGCTTCGCGGTGAATGACTTCGTTTCGCCGGGACCGACCTTGCCGATCGGCATCTCGACGTCCTCGAACACCGGATCTTCGGTGTGGATGCGCGGCAGCACGCGATACGCGGCGCCCGTGCCCGTGTTCTTGACGGTTGCGGTCACGCTGACGATATCGCCTGCCTTGAGCGCTTCCTTCGGAGAGGTCTCGAGCGTCACGTCGAGGTTGGCGTTGTCAGTAGGTACGGCGGCCTGTTGAGCCGCGGGCCCGGTCCAGTCGACACTGATCGTGCCGAGGGCGGCGACCAGCTTCTTCTCTTCTTCGCCGCGGATCTTCGCGACGATCTTCGAAGCGCCACCGACGAGCTTGGGTCGAGACGACGCGGCGACGCCGGAGACGAGCTCCTTGGCGAACCGCATCTCGAAGTCTTCATTGATCTCGTCTTCGTCTGGAGCTTCCTCGTCGTCGAGAGGCGCCTTCACGGCCTCGTCGGCAGCGCCGGTCTTCTCGGCCGGCTTCTTCTTCTTCTCGAACAGGAACGAGACCTCGTATGCGGGCTTGTCGCTGTCCTTCGCGTAGGTCGACACGAGGTGCGCGTCGAGATCTTTTTCACCGTAGGTGTGGGTCGGCGCGAGCAGGCGCACGAAGTCGGTCGGCGCATCGTTCTTGTCCGGCACGTACATCCGCTGGAGCTGGATGTCGGGGACGATGCCGAGGTTCTGGATCGAGCGATCGCCGGGCGTCAGGTACTGAGCGATCGTCAGCTTGAGCTTGGAGTGATCGTCGTTGTCGTAGAGCTCCTGAACCGAGCCCTTGCCGAACGTACGCGTGCCGATGATCGCGGCGCGATCGAGGTTCTTGAGCGCACCGGCCACGATCTCCGAGGCGGAGGCCGAACCGCTATTGACGAGGACCGCGAGAGACGACGTCGTGTCGCCGGGACCGTGCTCGGCGCGGCGCGCCTCGCGATCGTGACCGGAGACGGTCGTGACGACGGTGCCGGAGTCGACGAAGAGATCGGAGAGCTGCACGGCCTCCTCGAGGAGACCGCCGGGGTTGTAGCGAAGGTCGAGGATCCACGCGGTCGCGCCCTGTTTCTTCATGTCATCCATCGCCTGCGCGACGTCGGACGCGATGCCCTTCGAAAACTGCTTCACCTTGATGTAGCCGACACCTTTGTCGAGCAGCTTGTGCTCGACCTGCGAGACGCGGATGACGTCGCGGATCAGATCGAAGCGGATGAGCTGATCGGAGCCTTTGCGCTCGATCCACAGCGTGACGCCGGTCTTGGGGTCGCCGCGCATCCGATCGACCGCTTCGTTCGACGTGAGGTTCTCGGTCGGCTCGTTGTTGATGCGGACGATGTGATCGCCGGCCTTGATGCCCTTGCGCCATGCCGGCGTGTCCTTCATCGGCTTCACGACCGTCAGCTTGCGTTCGATCATTCGGATCACGATGCCGAGGCCGCCGAACTTGCCGCTCGTCGAGACGTCCATGTCGCGCGCCTGCTCGGGATCCATCAGGATCGAGTGCGGATCGAGCGTGCCGAGCATCCCGTTGACCGCCGCGTACTCGACCTTCGCGAGATCGGCGCCGCCGTTCATGTTCGTCTCGATGAAGCGGAAGATCCGCTTGAGCTTCGCGGACAGGCGCCACGGCGAGTCGACGTCGTCGGTCTCGAAGACTTCCTTCTTGTCGTTGACCGCGACGGTCACCTTGTTGCGGGCCACGTCGGATTCGACGAGCACCTCGGGGATGTTGAACTGCACGCTGTCGAGCGCGGAGTACAGCATCTTCTTCGGATCGATCCGCGATGGATCGACGTAGCGGTCCTTGATCCGCACGAGCGTCATGTTGAAGATCTTGAGCGCCGATAGATCGTGACGAGGGTTTTGAGCCTCACCGGGAGCGGCGCGGACTTCTTGAGTGTCGAGCTCGAGAGAGATCACTCCCTCGGGCGAGCGACGAACGACAGTGAGGAGGAGTGCAAGAGCACCCGCGGCCACCACCAGGGCCACGTTCAGCCGGCTACGCATGTCTCGCGATTATAGGGTGCAATGTGCAACGCGCCAGGCAGCATCGACAATGCCGCGTGGTGTGCGCATGTAGTATGGTCGATCGACGAGATGGCCGACCGAAAGTCTAAAGGCACCGGCAAAGCGCGCGCCGACAAAACCGGCAAGAAGTCCGATGTGATCGATGTCGGCGACTCGCCGGATAAGGAAACTACCGACGAGGACGCGCACGAAGAGGTCGAGGCCGAACCGGACACGGAGATCGATCCGGATCTCGTCGAAGCGGCAGCGGCGATCGACGTCGGCGACGAGGCCACCGACGAAGCGGAGCAACGGGAGCCACCGAAATCACGCGGCGGATCGCTCGCGCGGCGCGATCCACTGTCGGCCTATATGTCCGAGACGCGACGGTTTCCGCTCCTGACGCCGGAAGAAGAGCATTCACTCGCGGTGAAGCTCGTCGAGCACGGCGACACGAAGGCCGCACGGAGCTTGATCGAGGCGAATCTGCGGCTGGTCGTTAAGATTGCCTACGAATACCGGCGCGCTTACAAGAACCTGCTCGACCTGGTCCAGGAGGGCAATATTGGCCTGATCCAAGCGGTCGGCAAGTTCGATCCGTATCGCGGGGTCAAGCTGTCCAGTTACGCCGCGTTCTGGATCCGCGCTTACATGCTCAAGTTCATCTTGAACAACTGGCGCCTGGTCAAGATCGGCACGACGCAGGCCCAGCGCAAGCTGTTCTTCAACCTGCGCAAGGAGCGCGAGAAGCTCGAGCAACTCGGGTTCGCGCCGACGTCGGCGCTGCTCGCGGAGAAGCTGGATGTCTCGGAGAAAGACGTCATCGAGATGGAGCGCAGGCTCGCCGCGCCGGAAGCGTCGCTCGATGCGCCGGTCGGTGACGCCGACGACGGCGGTGCGCGCACGCGGATGGATTACCTGCCGAGCGAGGACGAGCGGCCCGATCGCGCGGTCGCGCAGAGCGAGTTCAGCCAGCTGCTCAAGCGCAAGCTCGAAGCCTTCGCGCAGACGCTCGAGGGTCGCGAGCAGACGATCTTCCGCGAGCGCTGGCTCACCGAGGAGCCGCTCACGCTGCAGGAGCTCGGAGATCGCTACAATGTCAGTCGCGAGCGTGCGCGGCAGCTCGAGAAGCGGATGCTCGATCGGCTGAAGAAATATCTCGAGGCGGAGATGGGCACGTCCGTCGACATCGAAGCGCTGACGCGTGAGTAACGGCACGCTCTACATCGTCGGTACGCCGATCGGGAACCTGGAAGATCTGTCGATCCGCGCCGCGCGCGTGCTGCGGGAGGCCGACTTGATCGCCGCCGAAGACACGCGGTCGGCAAAGACGCTGCTGTCGCACGTCGACGCGATGGGGCCGGTCAATCCGGCGCGTACCGTGATGTCGTTCTTCGAGGGGAACGAGGCGGGGCGCACCGGTGAGCTGATCGGCGCGCTCGCCGCGGGCAAGCGCGTCGCGGTGATCTCCGAAGCCGGGATGCCCGGCGTCTCCGATCCGGGGGAGCGCGCGGTCTCGGGTGCGATCGCGATCGGCGCGCGCGTCGAGGTCATTCCGGGACCGTCGGCAGCGCTCGCGGCGCTGATCGGATCGGGTCTGTCATCGGATCGATTTACGTTTCTCGGCTTCCCGCCGCGAGAGCAGGGCGCACGGCGCGAGCTGTTCGGGAGCCTGCGCGACGAGATCGCGACGATGATCTTCTACGAAGCGCCCGATCGGGTCGCCGACACGCTGTCGGACCTCGCGGCCGCCTTCGGTGCCGATCGGCGCGCGAGCCTCGGTCGCGAGCTCACAAAAGTCTACGAAGAGCACGTGCGAGGAACGTTGGGCGAGCTGATGGCGCGTTACGCGAAAGAGCCCCCGCGCGGCGAGTGCACGCTCGTCGTCGACGGCGGCGCCGGCGCCTCGCCCGAGATCGACATCGAAGCCGAGCTCAAGAAGCTGCTCGACGCAGGCCTCGGCCCGCGCGACGCCGCCGCGCGCCTCGTGATCGTCACGGGAAAGCCGCGCCGCCACCTCTATCAGCTCGCGCTGTCGCTGCGCGGAGAGACGAAATGAAGCCGGCTCTCGGACAACGCCAAGTGGCCGAGCCGGACGGTCGGTCGAGGCGTCGTGCCGGCTGACCGGACAAGCGGGACCGCGTCCCCGATCCGGTTCGAGGGCGCCGTACCGCGGCTCGCGATCCAGCGCGCGACGTTGCCCTGCGGGCTCGACGTGATCTTTCATCGCGACGACAGCGCGCCTCAAGTCGCGGTCAGCGTCTGGTATCGCGTCGGGTCGTCCGACGAACGCGCGGATCTCACCGGGTTCGCGCACCTGTTCGAGCACCTGTTCAAGAACTCGCTGCACATGCCGGCGCATCATTACGACATCCTGCGCCGCGCCGGTGTTTCGGATGCGAATGCGTCGACGGGCACGGATCGCACCGCGTATCACGAGGTCGTGCCGAGCAACGAGCTCGCGCTCGCGCTGTGGCTCGAGAGCGATCGCATGGGCTACTTCTGGCCGGGCTTCGAAGAAGAACGGCTCGTGATCCAGCAATCGGTCGTTCGCGCCGAGCGCCGCCAGCGTTACGAGGACGTGCCGTACGGGCCCGAACGGTTCGCGGTCGCACGCGCGCTGTATCCCGAGGGCCATCCCCATCGCTATCTGACGATCGGGCTGCACGAGCACATCCAGGGCGCGACGGTCGCCGATGTCCTCGCGTTCTATCGCACGTGGTACGTCCCGGCGAACGCGACGCTCGTGATCGTCGGTGACTTCGATCCGGCCGAGGCCCGCGCGCTCGTCGATCGATATTTCGGCAGCTTTCCTGCATCGCAGCGGCCGGCGCGTCCCGAGCCACCGCCGGTGGTGCTCGCGGGCCCCGTGCGCGAGACGGTCTCGGACAAGTTCGCCGCACTCGCGCGGATCCATCGCGCATGGCACGGCCCGCGTGCGTTCGCCGCCGACGAAGCCGAGCTCGATATCCTGACGGCCGCGTGGTGCGCCGTCGGGACCGGCGCGCTGTGGCGGCGGCTCGTCTACGAGACGCAGCTCGCGCAGCGCGTTTCGGCGTGGACCGTTAACTCACGCCTCGGCGGCGAGGTTCACGTCGCGGTCGATCTGCGAACCGGCTCCGATCCCGCCGCGGTGCGCGCGATCCTCGACGAACAATGCGCACGCGGCATCGACGACGCCGCGATCGAACGGGCCGACATTCGCCGCGAAGCCGGTGCGATCTGGTCGCTCACCGGGCTGTCGAAGCGCGCCTCGATGTTTCAGCGCTACGCGCTCTACACCGACAATCCCGACGGCCTCGCCGCCGATCTCGCCCGTTATCGCGCGGTGACGCCAGACTCGATTACCGTGTCACTCGCGCGCTGGCTCGATCCGAACCGCATGGTCGAGATCGAAACGGTCCCGGCGAAGTCAGCGGGCTAACACCGCGGCTACGGTCCGGGCGTCGGATCTTTCAGCTTCTTCAGATCCTTCGTGATGCCGTCGGTCATGTGGATCTCGTTCTTGTCGTCGATCCACACGACATCGAAGTCTTCGAGCTTGTTCGCCTTGATCAGCTCGAGGCCCTTCTTCGGGCCGTAGATGAACATCACCTTGCTCCACGCGTCCGCGGTGAACGCGTCCTTGGCGCGGATCGTCACCGACCGCGATGCGGTCGCAGGCTGACCGGTGCGCGGATCGAGGATGTGGTGATAACGGACGCCGTTCTTGACGAACCCGCGCTCGTAGTCGCCGCTCGTCGAGAACGAGTGATTCTCGATCGGCGCTGTCGCAAACATCGCCGGATGATCGCTCGGGCTCCGCGGATCGCGAATCCCGACGATCCACGGATCTTTGTCCTTCTTGCCGGCGATGTACATGTCGCCGCCGGCCTGGACCATGAAGTCGGTGAATCCTTTGGCCTTGATCAGCTCGACGCACTTGTCGACCGCGTAGCCCTTCGCGATCCCGCCGAGCGTGATCGCCATGCCCTTGCGCTTCAGGAACACCGTCTTCTTCTTCTTGTCGAGGACGATGTCCTTCCACCCGATCATCTTGAGGCGCTTCTTGACCTCCGCGGGATCGGGCAGCGTGCCGTCCATGTCCTCGTCGAACTTCCACAGGCCGTGGAACGCCTGCACGGTGATGTCGAACACGCCCGACGATCGCTTCGAGATATCGACGGCACGTTCGATCACCGCGTACGTCTCTTCGGACACCGGGACCGGCTTGCCACCGGCGGCCGCGTTGATCTTCGAGACCTCCGAAGTGGTCGTCCAGGTCGTCATCTCCTGGTCGAGCCGCTTCATCTCCGCGAACACGTCGGCGGCCGCCTTTGCGGCCTCCGGCTCTTTGTCGGTCCAGAACCAGACGGAGACCGTGGTCCCCATCGCCTTGTCGCTGTAGGTCAGCTTTCCCGGCGCCGCCGACGCGTGCGCCGTGACCAGCAGGATCGCGAGAGCAGCCGCGCGCATGTTCAGTGGAGCCAATAGACGACGCGAAGGATGATGAGCACGGCGCCGATCGCGAGCGCGATCAGCACGGACGCGACCGAGATCGCGAGCGTCCCTTGGGTCTCCTGCTGGATGCCCTTCCACATGCCGTAGCACGCCGGGATCGCACCCAGTGCGGCGATCACGCCGCCTGTCATCGAGCCATGGAGCAAGCCGCCTTGCACGACCGCGATCACGAGGCCAAGCACCGCCAATGCGATCGCCGCCATCGCAGGCGTTTTGGAATCAGGCACCGGATTTGCCATGCCCGGAAGCTAGCACGCCCCGAGATGGGCAGGTCTTAACTCTCGGAATACGAGCGTATCTGTTCTTTCAAGACGTCATCGGTCAAGGCTTGCTGCACCGGCTCGAGGAGACAATCCATGAGCGCGAGCATCATGTCTTCGACGCTGCGGTCGGCGACCAACTTCGCGAGCAGGGTCTTCGCGTCGCGGCTGTCATCACCGGCTAGCAATTCCCTGACCTTCGCGACCGAAAGTTCTCCTTGGAAGTCGATCATCAAGTGCTGCCGGAGGTACTCGATCAGACGATTCACGTGTCGGAGATAACGCACCCCAGCGTCGGGATCAAGACAACGACCCTCTTGCTCGACTTGACGAAGTGCCCGACGATGGAGGCGCGATGCCCCGCGTGCTGCTGACGGGATTCTGCGCCGTGCCGGGTCCGAGGCGGGCCGGGGTGCAGATGCGGCACGTGATCCGCTCGCTGACCCCGCTGCACTCGGTCGATTTGCTCGTCGTGCGCGAGGGCGAACAGGCGTACGTCGAGCGCCAGGGCTCGGTCCGCGTCCTGCGCGTACCGACACACGAAGCGGATCTCCGGTCGCAGATCCAGGCGTTCCAGCGGGCTCTCAGGCGCCAGCTCGACGGTGCCGACTACGACGTCGTGCACTGCCGGGACAGTTGGAGCGGCATTCCGGTCCTCGAAGCCCGCTCACGGCTTGACTACGCAGTCGTCTACGACCTGTCGCGCGCCCCGCTGGGCGAGAGCGCGATGGATCCGGAGCTCGACGCCCAGTACGGCCGTGACGAGGAGGCGTGCCTGCTCGCCGCCGATCTCGTCCTGGCGCCGACGCCGGCCGCCGTGAAGGCGCTCCAGGGTCGCGGACGTCCGGAGCGCGTCGTTTTGTCGCCCCCGGGCGTCGATGTCGATCGCTTCGACTGGGAAGAGGCGACGCCTGCAGGCCCGCCTCGGATCCTCTACACCGGCTCGATCGATCCGGGACGTGGCGTCCGCGTGCTGATCCGCGCGATGGTCGCGATCCTGCGCGAGGTCGATGCGCGACTCGTGCTCGCCGGCCCGATCGCACCGAAGTTCGATGCCTCGCTGCGCGACGGGATTCGCGAGCTCGGCCTGACCGACAAGATCGAGATCCTCGGCCCGATCGATCACGATCAATTACCGACGCTGATCGCGACCTCCACCGTGTGCGTCGTGCCCGCCGCCGCGGACCTCACACCGAATCCCACGGTCGTGTATCCGACGAAGCTCCTCGAGTACATGGCTTGTCGCCGCGCGATCGTGGCGCCGCGCCGCGAGACCGTCTCGCTCGTCTGCGAGAACAATCGCGAGGCGCTCCTGTTCGAGCCCGGCGACCCGATCGATCTCGCTCGCAAGGTCCTGCGCCTGCTCGGCGAGCCGCAGCTGCGCGACCGACTCGCGGCGGGCGCGTACGATCGCGTGCGCCGCGACTTCACGGCGAGTGCTGCACGGCGCGCGTTGCGCAAGGCCTACGACGTGATCGGCGAGCGCTTCGCGGCTCGGTTCGCGGGCCAGGACGAAGGCGATGATGCGCCGAAGATCGAGATGCTCACCGACGACGAATTCGAGGCGACCGTGTTCGAGGAGGCGCCGCAGGCTCCGGCGGTCGATACCGCGCTCAATCGGATGAGCTCCGATGTCCTCGACGATGCGCTGTCGGCGATCGAAGGCAACACGAGCTCGGAGTCCGTTGCCGCCCCGCGCGAAGCCGACGAGACCATGGAGCGCGCACCGGTCGCACCCGCGGAGCGCGAGAGTGGTGCGTGGACGATCGCGCTCGCACCGCCACCCGCACCGGCCTCCACCGACGATTGGCTCGTCACGAACGTCGCCAATGCGGCGCGCTCGATCGAGATCGAACCTGCCGGCGACGAGCCCCGCGACCCACCCGACGCCCACGACGACGGCACGCCCGCCGACGGCATGCGCCACACGACACCGCCACCGGCGATGGAGAGCGCGTTTGTCGCCGGCGAGATCGACGTTCCGACCCCGGCGCCCGAAAAGGTCGCCCCCGTCGAGTTCACCGCCGCCAGCGCGCTCCTCGGGAGCCCCGAGCCGTCCGATCCCGACACGGGAAGCCGAACGCCGCCGATCGAACGCCGATAGCGCGCGCGCGTTTGACGAATCTCCGATCTGACGGAGGGTCACGTCGGGCACATCGCTCGATGTGTTAGTTTTCGCGCGGAGGCTGCAATTCCGGTCGTCGCGTTGGTCAATCTGCTGTTCGGGCTGGGTTTTGCGTTGATCGCACGCGATCGAATCAAGGCCGACGGCCCCTTTGCGACGCCCGCGTTCCCGCTCGTCGTCCTGCATGCCGCCGCGGTGGTCGCGCCGATCGCCCTCTATTTCTACGCGGTGCATCCCGCCTGGAGCTGGATGTACTGGGTCGATACGCGAAAGCTCGCCGGCGTCGCCGTGCTACCGCTGATGGTCGGTCACGCCGGGCTCGTGATCGGTGCCTGGTACGGCTCGTCGATCTTGATCCGGAAGGGCCTTCAAGGCGCGTTGCTGTACGTCGCCGGCGGTCTCGCCCTGCTGCTGGTGATCATCATCGTCGCCGGCATTCAGCGGATCTCGACGGCCGCGGACTATGTCGGCTACGAGGCGCACAAGGGCATCTCCTTGTTTGCCGTCCAGCTCGGCTGGGCGTTCGTCGTGTCCCTGCTCGCCTTGTTTGGCTCCGCGATCTACGTCGCGATCGAGCTCGGCCGTGACAGCCGCCGAGTCCAAAGCCGGTGATATGATGCTGGGGATGCGCAGGTGGCTGCTCGCGCTATGCATGGTCGGTTCCGCAGGCTGCGGTCCGATCGCGTATGTCCACGGCGTGACGGTCAACGCCGACAATGCGATCGCTTCTGCACGCGCAGCGCACGCCGACAAGTACAGCCCGTATTACTGGACGCGCGCGACGCAGTATCTCCACATGGCGCGCGAGGTCGCAGCGCACGCCGATTTCCAGGGAGCGACCCGCTTTGGTCGGCTCGCGACGGAAGCCGCGAAGCAGGCCGAAGAAGAGGCGAGCGATCCGGCGAAGCGACCGGTCAACCCGACCGACGGCGTCGCACCCGCGAAGGACGCGATCGCTCCCGTGAAAGACGCCGAGCCCGCCAAGGCTTCGAAGGATCTCGCTCCGGCGAAGGACTCGCCATGAAGCTCCTCGTGCTCGGCCTGTGCGTGGCCTGTGCGTGCGCCGGCTCGCAGGTCCGTTCGCAGGCGACGGCCAACGAAGAGCTGATCGCGACCGCCCGCGATCACGGGGCGCAGCGCTGCGCGCCGGTCGAGCTCGCGATGGCCGAGTCCCACAACGACTACGCCGAACATTCTCTCGACGAAGGCAACTTCTACGACGCGAAGCGAGATGCCGAGGTCGCCGAGACCAATGCGCGCGCGGCGATCGAAAAATCTCCGAAGGACATCTGCAATCCGCCTCCCCTGCCGCCCAAGCCTGGTGACAAGGACGGCGACGGCATCACCGACGATGTCGATAAGTGCCCGACCGAGCCCGAGGACAAGGACGGCTTCGAGGACGAGGACGGCTGCCCCGACCTCGATAACGACAAGGACGGGATCCCGGACGCGAAGGACAAGTGCCCCAACGATCCCGAGGACAAAGACGGCTTCCAGGACGAGGACGGCTGCCCCGATCTGGACAACGACAACGACGGGCTCGCCGACAAGGTCGATCAGTGCCCGAACGATCCCGAAGACAAAGACGGCTTCGAGGATGACGACGGCTGCCCGGATCTCGACAACGACAAGGACGGGTTCGCCGATAAGGACGACAAGTGCCCGAACGAGTTCGGCGTCGCGCCCGATGGCTGCCCGAAGAAGTACACGCTCGTCGTCGTGACCGAGAAGAAGATCGAGCTCAAGCAGACGGTGTTCTTCGACTTCAACAAGGCGACGATCAAGAGCGTCTCGTTCGCGCTGCTCAACGACGTCGGACAGGCGATGATCGACAATCCCAAGATCAAGGTCGAGATCGGTGGCCACACCGACTCGGTCGGCGACGACAACTTCAACCTCAAGCTCAGCCAGAAGCGCGCCGAGAGCGTCAAGGCGTACCTGGTCAAGCGCGGGATCGACGCATCGCGGATGGAGCCGAAGGGGTACGGGGAGACCGTGTTCATCGCCGACAATCGAACCAGCGAGGGCCGGGCCCAGAACCGCCGGGTCGAATTCTTGATTACCGAGCACTAGTTAGTCCCCACGGGACAATTTGTGCACATCTCGTTGCCGCCCCCGGTGACGGGGGTGATTCGCCTCTCGCATCGTCACATTCATCGTCGCAGACGGTGATTTTCTTGTTATGACACCCGCATGAGGACCCGCAGTCTCGCGGTAGTAGCGGCCATGTTGTTGTGTGGCATTCGGACGGTTCACGCCGATCCGAAAGGCGACATCCAGGCAAAGCTCAAAGAAGCGATGGAGAGCTACGACCTGATCGAATACGACGCGGCGAAGAAATCGCTCAATCAAGCGATCGCGATCGCCAAGAAGTCGAGACTCGAGAAGGACCCGTTGGTCGCGCGCGCGTACCTCGATCTCGGCATCGTGGCGTTCGCGGTTCCGGATCTCGAAGGTGCGAAGGTCTCGTTCCTCTCGGCCGTGCAGATCGATCCGAAGATCCAGATCGACGCCGCGTACAAATCGCCCGAGCTCGCGAAGCTGCTCGACGAGGCGCGCTCCGAGGCCGGTGGCAGCGGCGGTGCGGCAGCGGTCGAAGTGGTCGAGCCGAGCGTCGACTGCAAGTCCGTCAAAGGCCTCCAGCACACGATCATCGACACGGCCAAGGGCGGCTCGCCGCTCGCGATGGAGGCGCTGCTCGCCTCGGACGTCAAGGCCGCGAAGGTCGCGATCATGTATCGCGTCGAAGGCGCGACCGAGTTTACCGAAGCGAAGATGACTGCACAGGGCTGCAAGTACAGCGGTTCGATTCCGGCGCGCGCGATCAAGGGCGCCGTCCTCCACTATTACGTCGCCGCGTTCGACGGCAACGGCAAGCCGATCGCCGCGAAGGGCTCCGCCGGATCGCCGAACATCATCGAGATCACGGCAGGCGGCGCCGCGGCGGTGGTCAAAGACGACAGCGAGAATCCGGTCGGCACGCCGAAGCCGATCGTCAAGGAGTCGAGCGGTGGCAGCGAGAGCACCAGTGGCGGTGAGGTCGGCGGTACCGTCGAAGCCCCACACAAGGCGCCCAAGCTGTTGATCGGGCTCTCCGGAGGCACCGGCTTTGGTTACGTCACGGGCACGACCGAGGGCGCGAACACGGTCAAGAACTGCTGCATCGGCAACAGCTGGGCGGTGATCACGCCGGAGCTCGGCTACTATGTCAACGCGCAAACGTCGGTCGGTATCGCCGTGCGCCTCGGCTTCCCGATCGGTGCGAACGTCGACGGTCACGCGACGCTCGCGCCCGCCGGCTTGCTGCGGATCCGCCACGCGTTCTCGCCCGGCGGTGAAGGCGCTCACGTCATGGGGCAGCTCGGGGCGGGCATCGTGCGCAACACGATCAAGCTCGACAATCCGGTTGCCGGGATGGACACGGACGTCGTCGCGCAAGGCCCGCTGCTCATCGGTGGCGGCATCGGGTACAGCAAGCGCGTCTCCGGCAGCGTGATGTTCGTCGTCGATCTCTCGCTGCTCGCAGGACTCGCCGTGATCGATCACCTCGGCGCCGCGCCGAACGAGACCGCGCTCAACAGTGGCCTGTCAGGCGACCTGTCGCTCGGCCTCGCGTTCGGCCTCTAGGTCAGGAGCGATCGGAGCGGGTGCACGACGATGTGCACTTCGCCCGCGGTGACCTCGGAGCGGCTGGGAGCCGCCGAGAGCACGATCGCTGCTTCGATCACGCGATCCGCACCCTCGTTGAGGTACAGCACGCGCTTGATCGGGCGCCGGTTTGCGATCACCGACGCCAGATCCTCGAACAGCGCCGGATAGATCTCGGGCAACGCCGAGTCGCGAAGCTCGAGCCCGCCCGCGTCGCCCGCGGCACCGAGGAACTCGAGGAACGCGTGATTCGCGGCGCGCACGCGACCGGCCGGATCGCACGACGCCATCGGCAGCGGGACCGAGCCAAACACCTCGGCGGCTGCTTTGACGCGATGATCGAGCTCGCGGCGCTCGCGGACACCGTCGCCGGCGAGCGCGCGCCTGCGCCCACCGCCGGAGTCCATGCCGAGCATGCCCATCAGCGTGCGGAGCTCGTACATGAACGCTTGCACGTCGGGATGACGCTGCGCCGGATCTTTCGCGGTCGCGCGCGCGATCATGTGATCCGCGCGCTCGTCGAGCGGCTCCTCGATGATCTTCGAAGGCGCCGGGACATCGACCTCGCGTTGCTGGCGGAACACGTCTTTCAGCGGCCCCGTGAACGGCATGTTGCCGGTCAGCAGCTCGAAGAACACGATGCCGAGCGCGTAGATGTCGCTCGCCTGCGAGGCCGGCGCGCCGTCGATGCGCTCGGGCGCGAGGTACTCGGGCGTGCCGTCGATCCCGTCGGTGCGGCCGAGGTCCGCGCGGGCGAGTCCGAAATCGAGCAGCTTGATCAGGCGGCGCTGCGCGGGCGTCCGGACCATGAAGATGTTTTCGGTCTTGATGTCGCCGTGCAGGATCTGACGGCTGTGGATGAAGCGAACGGCGTCGGCGACCTGCCACATCACGTCGCACGCGACCTTCGCCGAGAGCTTGCCGGTGTGGCGCAGCTTGCCGGCGACCGTCTGCCCCTCGAGGATCTCCATGATCATGAACAGGCCGAACTGTTCGTCCTGGCCGAAGTCGACGATCGAGCAGATGTTGTCGTGGGTCAGCGCCGAAGCGAGCCGCGCCTCGCGATAGAACAGCTCCCGAATCCTCGGATTGGTCGCGATCGCCGATTTGATGAGCTTCAGCGCGAACGCCTTGCCGAGCGCTTGGTGGCGAACCCGCAGGACGCGACCCATGCCGCCGCGCCCGAGCTGGCCCTCGACGATGTACCGGCCGCCGACGACATCGCCGGGACGCGCGCCACGTTGCCGCTCCGGTGCCGGCACGTCGCCGGGCGCGCCGGCTGGAGCTTCCGGCAGCGGCGGTGCCTCTTCGCCCAGGGCGGCCCCGAGCTCGCTCGCGACGAAGCTCTTGTTCGAGAGCACCGATCGCGTGACCGAAGGCAGGAGCGTCTCGTGACCCTCGCGCTCGACCGGCTCTCCGAGATCGAGGTCGCTATCCGCCATCGAGGATGATGGTACCCAAAAAAGCGCTATAACGCGCGGATGGACGAGTCCAGCTTCGACCAAGTGGCGCGCGACGAGATCCGTCACATCGAAGATGCATTCGCCGACGTCGATCCGGATCTCGTGGAAGTCACCTCGAGCGACGGTGTCCTCCGGCTCGAGCTGAGCGACGGGACCAAGATCGTGATCAATAGCCACCGGGCAGCGCGCCAGATCTGGATGGCAGCCGTCGCGTCGGCATGGCACTTCGACCCCACGAGTGACGGCCGCTGGGTGGCTCCCAAGTCCGGCGACGAGCTGCATGCAACGTTATCGAGGCTCGTTCGCGAGCACGTCGGACTCGACCTGCGTCTGTAGTATCGTCCCGTCATGGCCGAGTCGCAGATTCTGAGTGTCATCCGGGTGTGGGCGGCGATCGCGTGGGCAGACGGCGTGCTCGCCGAGTCGGAGGCCGACGGCCTGCGCCGGCTGATTCGGGGTGCGGACCTCACGCCGGACGAGCGCGCGGCTGCGACTCAGCTTCTCGATGCGCGTGTCGAGCTCCCGGACGTGTATCTCGCGGAGCTGAATCCGGAATCCCGGCGCGGCATCTATCGAGCCGCGTGCCGGATGGCCGTCGTCGATCACGTGTTCGCGCACGCCGAGCGCAAGATGCTCGATAGTCTGCAGAAGGTCCTCGGGATCCCGATCGAGATCGCGAAGGAGATCGAGGCAGACATCCCGGGCATGGGGCCCTAAGCTTCTTCATGCAAAGGCGTCACTCGGTTCGCCATCTGCTGTGGCGGGGTGGGGTCGCGGCGGTGTCGCAAGCGATGTTGTTCAGCGGGATCTATCCGCTGGTGCCGCACGCGATGCGCGTGTTGCAAAAGGGCGAAAAGCTCGAGCGGCCGCTCCGCACGGCACTCGCGGAGTGGGGGATTTCTGCCGCGCTATCGGCATGCCGGCCCGCGGGCTTCTTGCCGCTGCCGGGCGCGCGTAAACAGGGTCCGCGACCGATCATCGTGCTCCACGGCTACGCGATGAACCGCGCGAACTTCGTGCCGCTGGCATTTCGCCTCGCGCGTGCCGAGCTCGGCCCGATCATCGGCTTCGAATACTGGACGCTCGGCCGGACCGCCGCGGCGGCTCGTCAGCTCGCCTGGTTCGTCGACACGGTCCTCGATCGCACCGGTGCTGCGCAGGTCGACATCGTCGGGCATTCGATGGGAGGCGTCGTCGCGCGTTACTACGTCGCGCTCGGTGGTGGCGATGGTGAAGTCGCGAACCTCATCACGCTCGGCTCACCGCACGCGGGCACCGATGTGTCGCGGATCGGCGTCGGACATCCGACGCGCGAGCTCCTGATCGGCAGCAAGCTCGTGATGCGCCTCGCGGCCGCTCCCACGCCGGTTCATACGAAGGTCACGACGATCCTGTCGCGCGCCGACGCGCTCGTACCGGCGGCGGGGCAGGGCGAGATTGCCGGCGCCGAGCGCATCGTGTTCGACGATCTCGGTCATGTCTCGCTGCTCGGGTCTCGGCAAGTCGCCAAGGAGATCATCGGCCGCTTGTCGCGGTAGCCGCCGGCGATCGCGCTGCGTGGTCTCACGCGCGTGCGAACAGCGTCGCCATCGTCGCGCGCTCGATCGTGACATCGACGATCTCACCGACCGCTCCTACGCCCGACGGCAAGATCACGGTCTTGAAGCCATCGGTCCGCCCCATCAGCTGCTGGGGGTCGCGCTTGGACGGGCCGTGGACCAGCACGCGCTCGTGACGCCCGACATGTGCCGCGAAGACCTCGGCGGACACGATCTCTTGCAGCGCGACGATCTCGGAGAGCCGGCGCTGCTTGAGCGCGGGCGTGATGTCGTCCGGCAGCTTCTTCGCCGCGAACGTCAGATCGCGTTCGGAGTACGCGAACATGAACGCGCTATCGAACCGGACTTCGCGCATCAGCGCGAGCGTCTGCGCGTGATCGTCCTCGGTCTCGCCCGAGAACCCGGTGAGGATGTCGGTGGACAGCGCGATGTGCGGCACGACCGCTCGCAACCGCCGGACGATCTCGCGATAGTCCGCGACGGTGTAACCGCGCTTCATGCGCTCGAGCACGACATCGGAGCCCGACTGCACCGGCAGGTGGATGTACTTGCAGATCTTCGGTTCGCGCGCGATCGCTTCGATCACGTCATCGGTGAAGTCGACCGGATACGGTGACGTGAACCGGATGCGCTCGATGCCGTCGATCGTCGCGACCGCGTGCAGGAGCTCCGCGAACGTGACGTCTCGATCGCCATCCGGCCAGCGATACGAGTTGACGGTCTGTCCGAGCAGCATGACCTCGCGGTACCCCACGGCGGCGAGCTCGCGCACCTGGCGCAGGACCTCGCGAGGGGCCGCGCCACGCTCGCGACCGCGCGTGAACGGGACCACGCAGAACGTGCAGAACTTGTCGCAGCCGCGCTGGATCGTGACGAACCCCGAGACACCGTCGCCGCCGACCGCACCCGACAGGCCTTCGTAGGTCTCGGCCTTGTCGAGCTTGACGTCGACGAGGGGCTGCGCGTGCTGGGCGCGCGCGGCCGCGAGGAGCTCCGGCATCCGGCGATAGCTATCCGGACCGGCGATCACGTCGACGGCGGGTGCCCGATCCGCGAGCCCTTCTTTCAGGTGCTCCGCCATGCAGCCGACGATCGCGAGCACCGTGTTCGGCCGCTTGCGCTTGAGTGCGCCGAGCTCGGCCGCGCGCGCGACGACGCGCTCTTCCGCTTTTTCGCGGACCGCGCACGTGTTGATCAGGATCACGTCTGCCTGATCCGCGCGCTCCGCACGGGCGTAGCCGGCGTCCGCGAGCACGCTGCCGATCAGGTCGCTGTCCGCGACGTTCATCTGACAGCCGTAGGTCTCGACGTACACGGTCGGTGCGCCGGGCGCCGGCTGGGGGCGCGGCTCGGCCACGCGCTTACCGAGCGGGACCAGGCGTTCGGACATGGTCCGCTACCTACCACGCCGGGGCACTTCGTGGTGGCTGAATCCAGCTTCGTCGAGCGCAGCAACGGTGCGTTCGGCCTCACAGCATGCGAGGTCGCGACGGTCGTCATCGTCGACAGCTGATCACGGTTCCCACAGCCACATCGCGAGTCGCCTGCGCACGCGCCGGATCCACGCACGCCACAGCCTCGCGGGCCGGCGGCGTAGAGCCGTGCGGCTCGGCAGGACCATGTAAGACGGATCGTTGGTCCACGAAACGACCTCTACCTCGTCCGTGTCGGGTCGGTATCTCATGCGGCGGCCGATCGATAGAGCTGCAATGCGCGGGCCCCGCACGCGTGTGGGGTTATCCTGTGGGCGTTGCACTTTCTCGGTCGCAAGATCGTCTGGAGCCTGATCGTGATCGTGATTCCGATCGTGCTCGGCATTTTGCTCGGTCGGCTCGGTGCGTTGCTCGGGGCGGGTCTCGCGATCCTCGCAACGGTCTGGCTCCTGCTGTGGTTGCCGCGCACCGCGCATGCGGCCTTCGAGGCCGGACACTGGAAGCGCGCGAGGCGCTGGTATCGCGTGCTCCAGGCGATCGCCGGCTCCGCAACTCGCGAACGAAGCGCGCTGCTGTCGCGGATCGGCTGCCACGTCGCGGCGAATCAGCTCGACCAAGCCGACCAATTGCTCGGCGTGTTCGACGCCGGCACGCTCGATACCGCGGAGCGCGCGGTGTGGCTCAACAATCGCGCGTGTGCGCTGGTCACCAAAGATCCGCAAGCCGCGCTGGTCCTCGTCGACGAAGCGACGGCGCTGCGTCCCGACGTGCCCGCACTGCAACACACGCGCGGGATGGCGCTGCTCGCCGTCGGACGCATCGACGATGCGATCGCGATCCTCGACGGGATGCGCGCGGGTGGCGAGCTCTCGCCGCGGCTCGAAGCGGAACGCTGTCGCGAGCTCGCTATCGCATGGGCGAAGAAGGGCGAGACCGCATACGCCGAAGACTATCGGATGCGGGCCGAAGCACCGATTCGCTAATTAGCGCCAGTCGGCGCCGAGCTCGGCATCGAGGATGTCGCAGCACAGCGAGACGCATTCGTTGCACAGCGCGACGTTGCCACGGCCGAGGAGCTTCTTGACCTCGGCCTCGAGCTTGCCGCACCACGCACACACGCTCGTCGGACCGGAGTGCCGAGCGTCATGGGCCATCGCCCGCTGACCGTCACTCGATTCCGAATAGTTCTGCGCCGCGATGTACTCGGCGCTCGGCACGCGGAACTCTCCGGTCGCGCCGACCGACACGCCTCCGAGCGATCGGTGACAGGCGTTGCACACCATCACGAGCTCGCCGCCTTCGAGCGCCTGCGCGCAGATCGGGCATTCCACGCGCGAAGGCTAACCCGGCCGCGGAAGCCTGACCACCATCTTGGTCCCCTTCCCGAGCTCGGTCTCGACGTCGATCACGCCGCCATGTTCGGCGACGACGGCGTGGCTCGTCGCGAGTCCGAGGCCGGTACCTTTCTGTTTGGTCGTGAAGAACGGATCGAAGATCCGCGTCACGAGCTCCTTCGAGATGCCGGGGCCGTCGTCGGCGACGCTGATCGTGAGCTCGCCATTGCCGCGTCGCGCTTCGACCCGGACGTGCTTGCCACCGCCCGATGCGGCGTCCGCCGCGTTCCGAACGAGGTTCCACAACACCTGGCGCAGCTTCGCGGGATCGGCGTGGATAGGGAGTTGCTGCTCGATGTCTTGCTCGAGCTCGACGTCGGCGAATGCCTGGTCGGCGCGCGCGACCTGGAGCATTTCCTCGACGAGAGTCGCGAGATCGAAGTCGACGGGCTGGTTCGGCCGCGGGTTCGCGTAGTCGAGCAGATCGCCGATCAGCACGTTGAGCCGCTGGATCTCGCGATGGACGATCGTCATCAGCGTGCGATCGTCTTCGGACGCTTGTGGTGATTGCCGCAGCAGCTCGATCGAGCCGGAGATCGAGGCGAGCGGGTTGCGAATCTCGTGCGCGACGCCCGCTGCGAGCTGGCCGACGGTCGCGAGTCTCTCGCCGCGCCGCATGTGCTGCTCGAGGCGCTTCAGCTCGGTGAGATCCTGAAAATTCACGACGCGGCCGATCACCTGGTCGTGTGCATCGCGCAGCGGCGACACGGTGACGCCGACGGTGAGATCATGGCCCTCGGTGAGGAGCTTGAGATCGGCGCGCCGCAATTCACCGTGCGCGTCGGAGATCGCGCTCGTGAGACCCGGCATCGTGTGGTCGATCGGGCGCCCCGTGATCTCGTCGCCGGATCGACGCAAGATGTCGGACGCGGCTTGGTTCGCGGTGAGCACGGTGCCGTTCGAGCTCACGGTGATGAGGCCGGAGCTTAGCGATCGCACGATGTCTTGGTGGAGGGTGAGGAGCTCGGCAGCCGCACGACGGGTGGTCGCCAGGGTCTCGGCGCCACGCTCGAGCTGATCCGCGAAGATGAAGGCGAGCGCGCCGACGCCGATCAACGCCGCGACGTTGATCCCGAGCGTGCGGGCAAGCTCGAGGCGGCTCTGCTCCCACGCTCGCGCCTCGCTCGAGATCGGCAGGTGAATGATCTGCTTCCAGGCGAGCAGCGAGACCGCGACCATCGAGCCGAGCGACGCGATCGTGACGATCACGGCGCCTTTCCTGTAGGACAGCGCGCCGGCGGCGACGATCGACAGCGCGTAGAGAAAGCTGTACGGGCTCTGGGCGCCGCCGGTCGAGTAGACGAGGAGAGACGTCAGGACGAGATCGTTCGCGAGCATCGGCCGGGCGACGCGCTTCGGCGAGAAGCCGCGGCGCAGGAGCACGCCAAACACGATCGACGAGGCATACGTCGCGCCGATGATCGCCGACTGCAGCCACACCGCTTCGCGCACCGGCGCGTCGCTTCCCATCAGCAGCCATAGCGAAAGTCCGAGCACGACGCTGACGATCAGCGTCCGAAGGAGCAACAGGCGGCTGACGCGTCGCCGGACGTCGCTGGCCGGCTGCGCGGGTGCCGAGACGAGGGAGTCTCCAGGGGACACCCGCCCTTCCGCCGCGGTCTCGAGCTCGGCGCGGAGGGCGGACCCGGTCATCCGTTGATGTTACCGGCCAATTTGAAGATCGGCAGGTACATCGCGATGATCAGACCACCGACCACGACGCCGAGGAACGCCATCATGATCGGCTCGATCAGCGACGTCATCGCGGAGACAGCAGCGTCGACTTCCTCTTCGTAGAAGTCTGCGATCTTCTGGAGCATCTGATCCATCGCGCCGGTTTGTTCGCCGACGCCGATCATCTGGACGACCATGCTCGGGAAGACTTTGGATTCGGCGAGCGGACCGGCCATGTCGTGACCTTGCGAGATCTTTTCCTTCGCCTTCAAGATCGCGTTCTGGACGACGCGGTTACCCGACGTACGCGCGCAGATGTCGAGGGCGTCGAGGATCGGCACGCCGGACGACAGCAGCGTTCCGAGCGTGCGCGTGAAGCGAGCGACGACGATCTTGCGGAGGGTCGGCCCGATCACGGGCAGCCGCAGCAAGATGCGGTCGATGATCTCTTTGCCGCGCTCGGTGCGATTTGCGGCGGTGATGCCGGCGATGGTGCCGATGATGAGGCCGAGGAAGACGTACCACTGGTTCGCGAACGAGTGCGAGATGCCCATGACGACGCGCGTCGCGGCGGGCAGCTTCGCATTGCCCATGTCTTTGTACATCTTCTCGAACGTCGGGATGACCTTGATCAGCATGACCGCGATGACGCCGATCGCGACGACCATGATGCCGATCGGATAGAACATCGCGCTCTTGAGCTGCGCCTTCAGCTTCACCGCTTTTTCGATGTAGATCGCGAGGCGGTTCAAGATCGTGTCGAGGATGCCGCCGATCTCGCCGGCGCCGACGAGGTTGACGTACAGCTCGTCGAAGACTTTCGGATGACGCCGCAGCGCCTCGGAGAACGTCGAGCCCTGTTCGACGGAGTTCTTGACGCCGGTCAAGACTTTTTGAAATGACTTGTTCGGACTCTGCGACGACAAGATGTCGAGGCACTGCACGAGTGGCAGACCGGCATCGATCATCGTCGCGAGCTGGCGCGTGAAGATCTGGATGTCTTTCCAGGTCACGCCCGTTCCGAACTGAATATTGCCGAAGTCGCGGCCTTGCTTCTTGACCTTCTGGATCGTGACGCCGTCGCCGCGCAGCCGGCTCTCGACCGCCTCGGCGTTGTCCGCCTCGATCACGCCTTTGCGTTTCTCTCCTGCGCGTGTGGTGCCTTCCCACTGGAACTTGGCCATGTGTTAGCTCCGTCGGGTTGGTGCGTTGCCGGAACCAGAACCGGACAGCCCGCTGCCGCCGTTCTGGATCATTTGCTTCAGCTCGTCGGCTTCACTCGTGAACGCGAGCGCGTCTTCGAGCGAGATCGCCTTCTTGAGGTACAGATCGCAGAGCGATTGATTCATCGTCTGCATGCCGTACTTGGCTTGACCGATCTGCATCTGCGAATAGATCTGGTGCAGCTTGTCCTCGCGGATCAGGTTGCGAATTGCGGCGTTCGGCACCATGACCTCGGCGCACAGCGCGCGTCCCGAGCCGGTCAGCTTCGGAATCAGCGCCTGGACGATCACGCCTTCGAGCACGAACGACAGCACCGCGCGGATCTGCGCCTGCGCGCTCGACGGAAACACGTCGACGATGCGGTTGATGCTCTGGACGGCGCTGTTCGTGTGCAGTGTGCCGAAGCACAAGTGGCCGGTCTCGGCGACGGCCAGCGCGGCTTCGATCGTCTCCAGATCGCGCATCTCGCCGATCAGGACGACATCTGGATCTTGGCGAAGGATGTACTTGAGTGCGCGCTTGAACGACTGCGAGTCGCGTCCGATCTCGCGCTGATTGACGAGGCACGACTTGTGCGAGTGCTGGAATTCGATCGGGTCTTCGACCGTGACGATGTGGCCGCGCATCCGCGTGTTGATGCGATCGATCATCGACGCGAGCGTCGTCGACTTGCCCGAGCCGGTCGGGCCGCACACGAGCACGAGGCCGCGCGGGCGCTCGCACAGTTCGGAGACGATCGGCGGCAGGCCGAGATTCTCGAGGGGGATCACGTTGTACGGGACGAGCCGGAACGCGCCCGCCACGCACGACTGCTGCATGTAGACGTTCGACCGGAATCGCGCCAGGCCGCGAATGCCGAACGAGAAGTCGATCTCGAGGTCCTCCTCGAAGCGCAGCTTCTGGGCGTCGTTCATCACCGAGTAGCAGAGCTGCTTCGTGTCGACCGGCGTTAATGGCTCGGTCTGCAGTTTGACGAGCTCGTTGTCGATCCGCAGCCTCGGCGGCGAGCCCGCGGTGACGTGAAGATCCGACGCACCCTTGTCGAGCATCGCCTTGAGGAGCGCCTGGAGGTTTAGCTGGGCCATGGAGCTCGCTTAGTCATCGACCGTGGTGCGTAGAATTTCTTCGGGCGTGGTCATGCCGGCGAGGATCTTGGCGATGCCCGCCATGCGGAGGCTCTGCACGCCGCCGCGGATCATCTCGGTCTTGATCTCGGCCGCCGACGCACCCTGGAGCACGAGCTCCTTGAGCGGATCGGTGAACGGCATCACTTCGTAGAGAGCGACGCGGCCCTTGTAGCCGGTGTTGTTACAAGTCTGGCAGCCGCGGCCGATCATGATCTTCGCATCGCCGATCTGCTCCTCGGTCATCCCCATCTTCGCGAGCGCTTCGGGATGCTTCTCGCCTGCCTGCTTGCAGTCCGCACAGATCTTGCGCGCGAGGCGTTGCGCGACGACCAAGTTCACCGACGCTGTCACGAGGAACGGCTCGATGCCCATGTTGAGGAGGCGCGAGATCGTCGAGGGCGCGTCATTGGTGTGCAGCGTGGAGAGCACCAAGTGGCCGGTGAGCGCGGCTTTCACCGCGATCTCGGCGGTCTCGAAGTCTCGAATCTCGCCGACCATGATGATGTTCGGGTCTTGCCGGAGGAAGGCGCGCAACGCGGTCGCGAAGTTGAGCCCGATATCCTCGTGCATCTGCACTTGGTTGATGCCGTGCAGGTTGTATTCGATCGGATCTTCGGCGGTCGAGATGTTGCGATCGATCGTGTTGAGCTCGGACAGCGCCGAGTACAAGGTCGTCGTCTTGCCGGATCCGGTCGGGCCCGTCACGAGCACCATGCCGTACGGCTTCTTGATCGCGTACTTGAAGTGATCGAGCGGCCCCTGATCGAA
>JAQBQF010000090.1 GCA_028287115.1 Myxococcales bacterium | reverse complement strand
GCTCGGGTGGAGCGAACAGGCGCGCGATCGCGACGATGCGAGAACCGGGCGCGATCGTGCCGATGAGTTGCGGTCCCCACACCGTGTCTCCCACCGCGATCTTGACGCGTACCTTGAGCACAGGGTCCGCGCTTGCGTTCATCACGGCCATCAGCACGTCGAGCGCCTGGCGACCGCCTGCGGGCTCGTGGGACGCCATTGCTACGTCGACGCTGACGCGCTGCGCTTGCCGCCGGAATGCCTGGCCGCGCTCGCGCGCGTCGCGCTCGGTCTCCACGGTGACGAGTCGCATCGCAGCCTGAGCCGACCGCCGCGCAACGAGCGCGGCCCAGCCGGCGAACACCGCCGCGCCCACCGTTCCGAACGCCACTGCGTACTGCAGCCACGTCGGAGCGTTGTCGACGACGACGCGCACGGTCGTGGGCGGCACCCCCAGGTTCACGAAGCGAAAGCCTGCCCGCTGCGTCCAGCTCGTGAGTGGATGCCTTCGCCTCGCGAGACGCGCCCGGCACGCGCTACGTCGGCGGCTGCGAGAAGACCTCGTCGACCTGCCACGGCTCGAACACGACGTGCTCGCACTCGAGCAGGTGCTCGAAGCGGTGGAGGCACTCATCGAGGACTCGGCCGTCCTGCAGCGTGATCAGGATGTGGGCTTCGGGCGGCGGAGCGAGTTCCTGGTCGCGCACAGCGATGGGCCCTCGCCGTCAGCCGCAGGTCGCACGAACAAAGGCTGCGACCGCCTCTCCATGACCGCAGTACGCGTCGACGACCCGATCGCCAAAGATCGACCGAGCCTGCGCGACCACAGCTCTGCCCAGATCAACCGCTATCACGCTCTCGCCACGGAAGGTCGTACGCAACAACGACCGGACGACCGTATCGGAGGGCGGAAGCGAGTATCCGATGAGAACTAGCTCGTCTGCCTGGGCGAGTGCGTCGGCTGCAAGCTGCCACTGGCAACGCAATGTCGCGTTGTCGTAGAAGACCGACTTGGTCGCTGTTGGCGGGACCACCATCGGCACCTTGTCGGCGAGAAGGACATCCAGGTCCTCTTCGTAGAGCGATGACAAGCCTTCCACCGACCAACCGCCCCGCAACCCGGCGTCATAGATGGAGTCGCTCGCGATCGAGTCGACACCCGACCAGAACCAAGTGACTGAACCGTGGAGCTTCAGTAGGGCGAAGGCCTCCGGTCGTGAGCCGCCAAGGACGGCGGCGGTCCTCGCGGCGGCCGGCACCACCGGTGCTCTGTACAGGTGCGACCAGGATTGGACGCTGTTTGGTTGCACCGCGGCTGCCTCGACGAGCACGTCGTAGTTGAACGTGATCACCGTGCTTCGCATCCGCTGCCAGTAGCCGATGAGCTCGCCCAACCATGAGGGCTGCGGCATCCGGACCGCTGCCATCTGACGCTCGCGCAGCAACTCGGTGACAGTGCGGCTCACATCGAGGAACGCAGCACGATTGCGTAGAGCATCGCCGTCGTCGAGCCACGGTTGTCGTTCGGCGAGGTACGACAGCAGCTGTTCGAAGTCACCGCCGAACCGGGACAAGCCCACGGGTAGCGAGCGACCCTCTTGTTCGCCGAGCACCGAGGCGACTGCCTCTCCAAGTTCCATCATCAGCGGCATCTCGTGGCAGATCGCTTTCGAGAAGCCGGCCCCGAGAAGGAAGACTCGATCACCCACGCCGACCCGCCTTGAGTCCCTCATCCATGTGCCAATCTAGTCCCGCACGACCCGGCGCTATCAGCTGAATCTCGCGCGCAACGCCGGTCTCGGCGAGCCAGCGACGGTCGACGCCGAGATCGGGCAGCGTTTCATGGTCCGAGGTGCGGACTATGGTCGAGCGCCGATCGCCGCCGTGCATCTGGAAGGTGCCGTTCGTTCGGCAAGCGTCGACGATCGTCGTGGAGCCGGCGCGAGTCTCGCGATACAGAGACGAGCAGCTACTCGGACGCCGCGTCACCTTCGCGACGCATCGCGTCAAGTAGCGCTCGGAACGTCTCGCCCATTGGGTGCCGATCGCTGGTCAGGAATCGTTGCGCGTACCACGACGTCATGCGTTCGGTGAACGCGACCACCCGCTCGGCGTCCTCCGCTGAGACGTCGGCGACGGCGCGCCCGTGAACCACATCGCCGCGTCGACGCACAACCTGGTTTGCCCACGCCTCCCATGCGTTCAGGTCGTCGGAGGTCAGCGGTTCGTCGACCGGACCGAACCACTCCTCGGCCTTCGCGAAGGCCTTCGACCAGTCCGAGTGGCCGAGCACATTGCTGCCTTTGCGCATCGCTCGCTCCCACGTCTCACCTTGCGCGAGGTAGTAGGGCGCGAGCACGAAGTCGCGCATGAGTATCTCGGCCGCGCGCACAGCCCACACGAGAGCTGCGCCGTGGAACCCTGCACGCGTCAGTGCTCCGGCTTCCGCAACCGCGGCGCGGGCACGCAGGTGGGCCGCATGCAAGTGCCGTTGCACCGGGTCGTCGGTGAAGCTCACTCGTCCCGAACGGTAGCGAGTACCACCCTCGCGTCGCGCCGCCCGCGCTGGCGGACTCGCAATCCAGCAGGCGCTCGAAACGGGCAGCGCGCCGAGGCTGTCGATGGCGACTCGGTCCGATTCGTCACGGTTACTCCACGAGATACGTCTCGTAGGTCACTCCCGCGGATTGGCGCGCGCCGACGCTCACGAAAATGCCTTTGTTGAGCCAGTCGAGACCAGAAGCTGCGG